>JAJEBS010000186.1 GCA_022822425.1 Gemmatimonadota bacterium
ACGCAGTTGCCGTAGTCGCCGGCCCCGCGCACCACGCCGTCGAAGAGGTAGCGCACCCGGCTTGAGTCCAGGTCCCCGAAGTGCAGCGAGTCTAGGACCGCGACCGGGCGGGCGCCCATGGTGAACACGTCGCGCAGGATCCCTCCGATGCCGGTGGCCGCGCCCTGGTACGGCTCGACCGCGGACGGATGGTTGTGCGATTCGATCTTGAAGGCGAGCGCGTAGCCGTCGCCGATGTCGATCACCCCTGCGTTCTCGCCGGGGCCCTGGATGACCCAGGGAGCCTCGGTGGGCAGCAGCCGGAGCAGGCGCTTGGAGTTCTTGTACCCGCAGTGCTCGGACCACATCGCCGAGAAGACGCCGAGTTCGGTGAAGGTCGGGGTGCGCCCCAGATGGCCGACGATCTTGTCGTACTCCTCCGGCGAAAGACCGTGGTCGGCGACCAGCTCCGCGGTGACTTCCGGGTCTCCGGGACGCGGCTCCGGTGCCGCAGGTCCGCTGCCGTTCCCACTGGCGCCCCCGATCATGCCACCCTCTCTCGCGCGCAGTGCGCGACCAGGGACTCGAACATGCCCAGTCCGTCGGTGGAGCCCAGCACGCCTTCCGCGGCCCGCTCGGGGTGGGGCATGAGCCCGAGCACGTTCCCGGCGGCGTTCATGATTCCCGCGATGTCGTTGGCGGACCCGTTGGGGTTGCCGCCTTCGCCGCGTGCTCCCTCGCGCGTGGTGTAGCGGAAAACGACGCGCCGCTCCGCCTCGAGGCGCTCGAGGGTGGCCGGGTCGGCGATGTAGTTGCCTTCGGCGTGCGCGATCGGAATGCGCAGGACCTGACCGGGCCGGTACGCGCGCGTGAACGCGGTGTCCGTGGTCTCGACGCGGACATGCACGTCGTGGCTCCGGAACTTGAGCGAGTCGTTGCGTCTGAGCGCGCCCGGGAGCAGCCCGGCCTCACACAGGATCTGGAAGCCGTTGCAGATGCCGAGCACGATCCCGCCGCGCCCGGCATGGCGCTTCACCGCCTCCACGATGGGGCTGAAGCGCGCGATGGCGCCGGCGCGCAGGTAGTCGCCGTAGGAGAAGCCGCCCGGGAGCACCACCAGGTCAGGGTCGCCCAGTTCCTGCTCGCGGTGCCAGATGAAGCGCGTGTCGACGCCCATGACCTTGCGCAGCACCTGCAGGCAGTCGTAGTCGCAGTTGGACCCGGGGAAGGTCACCACCACGGCTCTCATGCCGGCGCTTCCGTCTGCGCGGCGGCTTGCGCCACCTCGATGGCGAAGTCCTCGGTCACGGGGTTTGCGAGCAGCTTGTCGCACATCCGCGTGGCCCGGGCGGCGGCCTCATCCGGCGAGTCGGCCTCGAGCTCGATCACGAGCAGCTTGCCCGCGCGCACCTCCCCGACGCCGGCGAAGCCCAGGGAGTCCAGGGCGTGCCGGATGGCCTTTCCCTGTGGGTCCAGCAGGCCGCGGCGGGGGGTCACGCGGATCTCGATGGCGTAGGCGCTCAAGTTGATTCCTCCGTGCCGTTGTCGTCCGGCGGGGTGGTGCGCCGGCGCCGGACGAGTCGATTGCGGCTGCGGGCGCGGTAGCGGGGGCCGAGGCCGCCGTAGTCGAGCGGCCGCGCTTCTTCGTCGTCTTCCGGCTCATCATCCTCCTCCTCCTCATCCACTTCGAGGAGAGGATCGCGCTCGGGAAGCCGGTCCAGGAAGCCGATCGCCACCGACTTCAGGAGACCCCAGACGGCGTACCCGAACAGCGCCGGAAAGAAATAGTAGCGGGGGGCGGCGATCGCGGTGACGATGGCGGCCACGACGACGGCGCTGTTGATGCGGGCTCTGGGGGTGCGCAGCCCCACGCGGGGCATGCGCGCGTAGGGGACGTGGCTCAGCATCAGCGCGGAGAGCAGCACCATGAGGATGCCCATGATCTGGGTCCAGGGCAGGGTGCTCAGATAAGCCTCGAAGAAGGCCGTCTGGGTGAAGGGGTAGGAGGTCGCGAGCATCATTCCCGCAGCGGGCGACGGCAGCCCGTGGAACGAGCGTTTCGCCTCTCCGCCCTGCTCCACGTTGAACCGTGCCAGGCGAACCACCACCGCGGTCACGAAGAGGTAGGAGAGCAGCCAGCTCCAGGAGCCGTCGGCCCAGTAGAGCTGGTACATGACCATCGCCGGAGCCACGCCGAAGCTGACCGCGTCGGCCAGGGAGTCGAGCTCGGCGCCGAAGCGCGAGCCCGTGCGGGTGAAGCGCGCCAGGCCGCCGTCGAAGGTGTCGAGGATGCCGGCGAACACGATGAACCAGGCGGCCCACTCGTACGCGCCCCGCGATGCCATCACCATGGCGAACACGCCGAAGAAGACGTTGCCCAGGGTGAAGGTGGAGGGGATGATGATGACGCCCCTCTGGAACCGCCTGCGGCGCGCGGGCTTGCGGATCATGAGGTCCCTGGAGGACGAAGGCGCGGGGTGTGCGCTGCCCCGGAAGGTGCCTGGTCTCGGCCTGCGGTTGCGATCACGGCGTCATCCGAAGCTGGGGCCCCTGTATTCGGCCAGCGGCACGCCCACCAGACGCTGGAAGATGTCCAGGTAGCGGGCCGTCGACTCCTCCACGATGCGGCCCGGGAGGTCGGGCGGGGGCGGCTTCTTGTCCCAGGTCGTCTCGTGAGCCAGGTAGTCGCGCACGGGCTGCTTGTCCAGCGAGGGCTGGCCGCGGCCGGTCGCGTAGTGCTCGGCGGGCCAGAAGCGCGAGGAGTCGGGGGTCAGCACCTCGTCGATGAGGAGCAGCCGGCCACCTGAGTCCATCCCGAACTCGAACTTGGTGTCCGCGAGGATGATGCCCCGCTGGCGCGCGGTTTCGGAGCCGGCGCTGTAGATGCCGAGCGAGAGGTTGCGCAGGGTCTCCGCCATGGATGCGCCCAGCAGCTCCACCACCTGGTCGTAGGTGATGTTCTCGTCGTGGCCTTCGTGCGCCTTGGTCGAGGGGGAGAAGATGGGCGGGTCCATGCGGTCGCTCTCGATCATGCCCCGGGCGAGGGGCTCGCCGGCGAGGGTGCCGCCCCGGCGGTACTCCCGCCATGCCGACCCGGTGATGTAGCCGCGCACGATGCACTCGACCAGGATCGGCCGGGTGCGGCGTACCAGCATCGCCCGGCGCGCCCAGCTGTCAACGCTGTGCGCCAGTTCGGGCACCCGGTCGATGATCTCGTCCCGCCGCACGGCGAGCAGGTGGTGGTCGATGCCCCCCTGGGCGCCGGGCACGGGCGAGCGGGCGGAGAAGCGTGCCAGCCACCACGCGGTCAGCTGGGTGAGCACCTCGCCCTTGTGGGGGACGGGCTGGGGCAGGACCACGTCGAAGGCGCTCACGCGGTCGCTCGCCACCATGAACAGGGTGTCGGGGCCCGCCTCGTAGACGTCCCGCACCTTGCCGCGGTGCAAAAGAGGGAGGGGAAGGGCGGAATCCACGATGGTCGTCACGTTTTCTTCGGGCTCCATGGCTGGGGTGGGGTGGGGTCAGACACGAATGTCGGGGGTGCCGAGTCGGGCGCGGGCTTCGGGGCCGAGGCGGTCGATGACCGGCTGCGCGAAATCGTCGAGGAAGCGCTCCACCTGCTCGGGGGCGCGTCCGATGAAGCGGTCGCCCCGGAGAAGGTCGGCCAGCTCGCGCGCGCTCAGGCCGAAGGCGTTGTCGCCGGCGATGCGGTCGATCAGGTCGGGGTCTCCGCCTTCCTCGCGCGCCTTCCGGGTAGCCGCGTGGGCGTGACGGCGGATGCGCTCGTGCAGTTCCTGGCGGTCGCCGCCGCCCCGGCTCGCGCGCATGAGGATGGTCTCGGTGGCCATGAACGGGAGTTGCTGGTCGAGCGAGCGGCGGATCACAGCTTCGTTGACCACCAGCCCGGAGGAGACGTTTTCGACCAGAACCAGGATGCCGTCGAGGGTGAGGAAGGCGTCGGGGATGCTGACGCGCCGGTTGGCGGAGTCGTCGAGGCTCCGTTCCAGCCACTGGGTGGCGGCCGTGAACGCGCCGTCCTGATACAAGGTGATCACGTGGCGCGAGAGGGCGCAAACCCGCTCCGCGCGCATCGGGTTGCGTTTGTAGGGCATCGCCGAAGAGCCGATCTGGGTGTCCTCGAAGGGCTCCTCGACTTCTCCCAGATGCGAGAGCAGGCGCAGATCGTGGCCCATCTTGGAGGTGGACGCGGCGGTGCCCGCGAGCGTCGCCAGAAGCGCGGCGTCCACCTTGCGCGGGTAGGTCTGCCCGCTCACCGGGTAGCGCTGCTCGAAGCTCATGCGCCGGGCCACGGCGTCGTCGAGGGCGTCCACCCTGGCGGAGTCGCCGTCGAAGAGGTCGAGGAAGGAAGCCTGGCTGCCGGTGGTCCCGCGCACGCCCCTGAACCGGAGCGAGCCGAGGCGAAACTCGATCTCCTCGATGTCGAGGAGCAGATCCTGGATCCAGAGCGTCGCCCGCTTGCCCACCGTGGTGGGCTGGGCGGGCTGGAAGTGGGTATAGGCCAGCGTCGGCAGCGACCGGTGGCGGCGCGCGAAGCCCGCCAGCGCCTCGACGCAGCGCACCAGCCGGTCGCGGACGAGGGTGAGCGCTTCGCGATGCACGATCAGATCGGCGTTGTCGCCCACGAATGCGCTGGTGGCGCCCAGGTGGATGATGCCCCGCGCGGCGGGCGCCACCTCCCCGAAGAGGTGGACGTGCGCCATCACGTCGTGGCGGAACCGGCGCTCCAGTTCCGCGGCCCGGTCGAGATCCAGGTCGTCGACGCCCGCCCGCATCTGGCTGAGTGCATCTCCCGAGATGTCCAGCCCGAGCTCGCGCTGAGATTCGGCCAGCGCGATCCAGAGCCGGCGCCAGGTGGTGAACTTGCGCGCCTGCGAGAAGATGTGCTGCATCTCGCGCGAGGCGTAGCGTCCGGAGAGCGGATGGACGTAGCCGCCGGAAGCGGACTTCCCTGTGCTGGATGCCCCGGCCGCAGCAGCGCGGCCCGGGGCCCTGGCAGCCCGCGGACTGCTAGAGGTCACGTCCCAGTTTCTCCCAGTCGGCCAGGAAGGCGGCGAGCCCGAGGTCGGTCAACGGATGGCGGATCAGCTTGTGCAGCACGCCCGGCGGCAGGGTGGCGACGTCGGCGCCCACCTCCAGTGACTCGACGACGTGCCGCGGGTGCCTGAGGGAGGCGGCCAGGATTTCCGTCCGCATGCCGTAGTTGTCGTAGATGACGCGAATCTGGCGGATCAGCTCCATGCCGTCGTGCGATATGTCGTCCAGGCGGCCGATGAAGGGCGAGATGTAGGCGGCTCCCGCCTTGGCGGCGAGCAGCGCCTGCGGGGCCGAGAAGCACAGGGTCACGTTGACCGGGATGTCGCGCGAGCTGAGTTCGCGGCACGCCACCAGGCCGTCCTCGGTGAGGGGCACCTTGACCGCGATGTTGGGGTGGATGGCGGCCAGCCGGGTGCCCTCGTCGACCATGGTCGCGGTGTCCACTGCGACGACCTCGGCGCTGACCGGGCCATCGATGGCTTCGCAGATCTCGAGGAAGATCTCCATCGGGTCGCGGTCGCCGGCCACCTTGGCCAGCAGGGAGGGGTTGGTGGTGACGCCATCGATGAGGCCGGCGGCGGCGGCGCGGCGGATCTCACCTAGGTCGGCGGTGTCGAGGAAGATCTTCATGAGTGGTTGGCGCTCTCTGCGAGTGGGCGGTCGGTGTCGGAATCTAACAGGGCGGGGTTGGCGAACGGGACGTTGCGGGGGGATTCGGGAGGGGCGTCGGCCACCGTCGGGGCGGTGCCCGAATCCGTCGCAGAGTCGTCCGGGATTGCCGTGTTGTGCGCGATTGCGTGCGCGGGATAGCTCACTCGGCGCAGGAAGAGACCGGAGGCGGGAGCGGGCGGCGACGTGACCAGGCCGTCGCGGTCCCCGTCGAGCATCGCGCGCATCTCGTCGAGTGGCCGGCGGCCGCGGGCGATGTCGACCATGGTGCCGACCAGATAGCGGACCATGTGGTGCAGGAATCGGTTCGCGACGATGATGAACTCCATGCCGAGCTCCCAGGGGACCCAGCGCGCCTCCGTGACGGTACAGCGGTCTCCCCGATGCTCCTGGCCGGCGCGGGCGAAGGCGGCGAACGACTTCTCGCCCGGCAGGAGCGCGGCCGCCGCGTGCAGGGCTTCGGCATCCAGGTCCGCCGTGGCCGAGGCGGCGTCGCCGGGCATGCGCGCGAGAGGCCAGCACCACGGCCGGTGGAACGGTGAGTGGGCCACCGCAGTCAGACCCAGCCGGTATCCGTACTCGCGCGCCGTGGCGTGGTGGCGCGGGTGGAAGGCGCGCGGAGCGGAGTGAGCCTCCGCAACCCAGATGTCGCCGGGGAGCATGGCGTTGAGGGCCCGCTGAAGGGTGGCGGCGGACCAGCGCGGCGGCAGGACGAGGGCGACCACCTGGCCGGTGGCGTGGACCCCCCGGTCGGTTCTGCCCGCCGCCGTCACCGTGCGGTGCTCGCCGGTAAGTCGCTCGAGGGTGGTCTGAAGCTCACCCTGCACCGTGCGCACTTCCGGCTGCTTCTGCCAGCCGAAGAAACGAGTCCCGTCGTAGTGCAGCGTGAGTCGGAAGCGGCGTTGTCCCCGGGCCATGACGCCGGGAAACTAGGATTTCCGGAGGCGCAACTCAACATCCGGGCTCGTTCCTGCAAGCCCCGGCTCCTTCCCCGGGGGTTCCCGCCCGCCCTCGCTCGTCCCGCACGAACGCGACCGCGGCGGGAACTTCCACAGCCGCGTTGACCGGGTACGGCCCGCTTGGTACCATCGCCCGAGCCTTCTCTCGCGCCGCCGCCGACCCGGACACGACCATGGCCCCCGAAACAAAGCTGGAACTCACCCCCCTCATCGCCCGGGCGTCCGAAGGCGGGAACCTGACTGCCGCGGAAGCCGAAGGCGCGTTCGCGACCATCATGTCCGGTGAAGCGAGCTCCGTGGGAATGGCCGCCTTCCTGATCGCGCTTCGCACCAAGGGAGTGGTTCCGTCCGAAATCGCCGGGGGCGTGCGGGCGCTTCGCAGAGCCATGCGCCCGGTGGGTTCGGAGCGGACGCACGAGCTGGTCGACACCTGCGGCACCGGGGGCGGCGGCGTGCGCACCTTCAATGTGTCCACGGCGGCCGCCCTGACCGCGGCGGCGGCCGGCGTGAGGGTCGCCAAGCACGGCAACCGCTCCTTCACCTCGCAGAGCGGGAGCGCCGACGTGCTGGAAGCACTGGGGGTCGGTATCGAACTCACGCCGGAGGAGATGAGCCGGGTTTTGGCTGAAACCGGCATCGTTTTCATGTTCGCGCCACTCCTGCACCCCGCCATGCGCCATGTCGGCCCGGTGCGCGCGGAACTGGCGGTCCCGACGATCATGAACCTGCTCGGGCCCCTCACCAACCCGGCCGGGGTGACCCGCCAACTGGTCGGAGTTTCCGACCCCTCCTGGCTGGAACTGATCGCGCCCGCGCTGCGGGAACTCGGCCACCGTCGTGCCCTGGCGGTGCACGGCGAGCCCGGGATGGACGAAATGAGCCCGGTGGGGACTACCACCGTATCCGATCTTCGGGAAGGCGAGATAACGACCTACTCTGTAACCCCGGCCGACCTGGGTCTGAAGCCGGGGAGCCTGGAGGGCCTTGCGGGCGGAACTCCCGGCGAAAACGCGTGCGTGATCGTGGATGTGCTGGAAGGTCGGCGGCGCGATTCGGCGCGCTCGTTCGTTCTCGCCAACGCGGGCGCCGCCGTCTACGTCGCAGGTCGTGCCGACTCCCTTCCGGAGGGCGTGGCCATGGCGGCCGAAGCCATCGACCGCGGGCTCGCGATCCGCAAGCTCGCGGAACTCCGCGAAGCCACGCACGCGAGCGGCAAGTGAGGCGCGCGCGCCTCAGCCTCCCTCCCGCCGATCCGCTCATGCTGTGCGTCCCGGTCAGGGACGACGGGCATGGCCATCCTCAGGCCGGACGATTCGCGCTTCGGCGGGGCCGGGGGCGGAATCGAGCGGGCGTGCGGGTCATCCGCGCCCCGCGAAAGAACGGTACGTCGCCCGGACCGCAGTCCTCTCCGAGCAGCACCACTTCGGTGAAATCGCCCTTCAGTCTGCCTACCGCAAACGGAATCCTCATTCCTGCCTCCCTCCGGCCGCGGCCGGTCAGGTGACCGTATTTCGGGCCGACTCCGCGTGAGCCGGCCGGTCCCGGTCGGTTATCTGTGAAATCAAGCCTCAATACTTGCGGATCACGCCGACCACGACCCCCTGGATCTGCACGTCGGCCGCGTCGACGATGATCGGCTCCATCGCTTCGTTGGCCGGCTGCAGCCGGATCCGGGAGCCGCGCTCGCGATAGAACTTCTTGACCGTGGCCGAATCGCCCCCGACCAGGGCGACCACCGTCTCTCCTTCATGGGCCACTTGTCGCGCGCTGACCACGATGTAGTCGCCATCGCGAATCTGCTCGTCGATCATCGAGTCGCCCTCGACCCGCAGGACGTAGCTCTCGGCGCCGCTCGGAACCATGTCCTGGGGAACGGACAGGGTTTCGGTGTCCTGAATGGCTTCGATGGGCAGGCCGGCGGCGACTGCGCCGAGCAGCGGCAGCGCGAAGACGCCGGCGCCCGTCTCCCGGCGCACCAATTCGATGGAGCGACTTTGGTTGTAGGCCTTCCGGATGTAACCCTTGCGCTCCAGATTGCTCAGGTGCTCGTGGACCGTGGCCAGGGAAGCGTATCCGAAGGCATGCGCGATTTCCTCGAAGTTGGGCGCGTATCCCCACTCGTCCAGGTAGCCTTCGATGAAGTCCAGGATCTGTTTCTGTCGCTTGGTCAGGGGCATCGAATGCACGCTCCGCGAGAGTGATGGCCGAACAGGACCCGAACAACGTACCCGAAGGTATCCCGAAGCGCAAGATGCATCCCGAAAAACCCGGAACGGAGTCCGCCGTCGGCAGCCGATGTCCGCTCCCGCGCGCGTGGACATCCGCATGAACATCCTCGACCGCATCGTCCGCACCAAGCGCGGCGAAATCCGGGCGCTGAGGTCTGCGCGAGCGGAGTTGGCGCGGGCCGCCCGCTCCGCGCCCCCACCCCGCGACTTCCGCTCCGCGCTGAGAAAGGCGCCGGGGGAAGTGGCGATCATCGCAGAGGTCAAGCGGCGTTCTCCCGGGGCCGGGTCCATTCGCGAAGACCTGGATCCGTCGGATCTTGCAGCGGCATACGCGGGCTCGGGCGCATCGGCCATCAGCGTGCTGACGGATCGCACGTACTTCGGCGGCGGCCTGGACGATCTGCGCCGGGTGCGCGCGAGGGTGCGGCGGCCTGCTCTGCGCAAGGACTTTCTGGTCGACCCGGTGCAGCTCGACGAGTCGCGCGCCGCGGGCGCGGACGCGGTCCTGCTCATCGTGCGCATCCTCGAGGATCCCCTTCTCGGGGAGCTTCTGAGCGGAGTACGCGAGCTCGGGATGGCCGCGCTGGTGGAGGTTCATGACGCCGCGGAGCTGGAGCGCGCGCTCTCGGCCGGCGCCGACGTGGTGGGGATCAACAACCGTGATCTGAGCACCTTCCGCTCGAGCGCAGCCGTCACCCTGGAGCTGATCCGGCGCATCCCGCCCGACGTGGTGGTGATCTCCGAGAGCGGGCTGGCCACCCGGGAGGATCTCGCCACCGTGGGTGCCGCGGGCGCGGACGCCGTCCTGATGGGTGAGGCGCTCCTGCGGAGTCCGCGCCCCGGCCACGCGGTGGCAGCCCTCACCGGCGTCCCGTGCGGACCGCGTGCCGCCAGGGCCGGGCCGGAACCGTCACCCGCGACCGCCCTCTCCCCCCAACCGCCCACCACCCGCCGGACCCGTCGCCTTGCCTGAGGTCAAGATCTGCGGGATCACCCGCCCGGCCGACGGCCGCGTCGCCGCGCAGGCGGGCGCGACCTGGGTGGGCACAGTGCTCACACCCGGGTTCTCGCGCAGCGTGGACATTCCGACCGCGCGGGCGGTGGCCGAGGCGGCCGACCTGCCCCTGGTGATCCTCCTGGTCGACCCGACCCTCGACGAAGCGATAGCGGCGGCACGCGACACCGGGGCGTCCGTGGTGCAGCTGCACGGCCGCGAGGATCCCGACACCGTCGCCCGCCTGCGCGCGGCCGGCCCGTGGACGGTGTGGAAGGCCGCGCCCGTGCGCGACGCCGCGGACGCGGAGGCCGCACTCGACCGGTACGGGCCGACGGCCGACGGCCTCCTCTTCGACGGATGGCACGAGAAGCTGCCGGGCGGCACCGGCACCCGCTTCCCCTGGCGGAGCCTGGCCGGAATCCGCGATCGCTTCGCCCCCGGGCAGCGCTTCGTGGCCGCCGGCGGCCTCAACGCCGACAACGTGGCGGAGGCCGTGTCGATTCTGCGCCCGCACGTCGTCGACGCCAGTTCGGGTGTGGAGCGGCGGGTGGGTGTGAAGGATCCCGCCAGGGTGCGCGGCTTCGTGCGCGCCGCGCGCCTCACCGGAGGTGACTCGTGACTCCGGGCGCACCCGCGGCCGGAGACCGCTTCGGCCCGTACGGGGGCCGCTACGTCCCCGAGACCCTCATCACCGCGCTGGACGAGCTTACTGCGGCGTATCGGGACGCCTCGGCCGACCCGGCCTTCGCGGCGGAACTGCGCGCCCTGCTCGAGGGCTATGCCGGCCGGCCCTCCCCCCTCTACCGCGCTCCCCGCGTCGAGGAGGCCATCGGCGCCGGTCCCGTCTATCTCAAGCGCGAGGACCTCAATCACACCGGCGCCCACAAGATCAACAACACCCTCGGGCAGGCGCTGCTGGCGCGCTGGATGGGCAAGCGCCGCATCATTGCCGAGACCGGCGCCGGGCAGCACGGGGTGGCCACCGCGACCGTGTGCGCGCTCTTCGACCTCGAGTGCGTCGTCTACATGGGCACGGAGGATGTCGAGCGCCAGGCGCTGAACGTCTATCGCATGGAGCTGCTGGGCGCCGAGGTGCGTCCGGTGGACTCGGGTTCGTGCACGCTCAAGGACGCCACCAACGAGGCGATCCGCGACTGGGTGACCCACGTGCGCGACACCCACTACATCATCGGTTCCGTGGTGGGACCCGATCCCTTCCCGCGCATGGTGCGCGACTTTCAGGCCGTCATCGGGGAGGAGACCCGCGCGCAGCTGGAGGCCGCCGAGGGCAGGCTTCCGGGCTCGGTGGTGGCGTGCGTCGGCGGCGGATCCAACGCCATGGGCATCTTCCACGCCTTCGTTCCCTTCGGGGATGTTCGCCTGATCGGGGTCGAGGCTGCGGGCGAGGGACTGGACAGCGGCCGGCACTCGGCGCCGCTGGCGGCGGGCGCGCCGGGCGTCCTGCACGGGTCGCTGAGCTACCTGCTCCAGGACGCGGACGGGCAGGTGGCCCCGGCCCATTCCATCTCCGCCGGGCTCGACTATCCGGGGGTGGGGCCGGAGCATTCATGGCTGCTGGACGAGGGCCGTGCGGAATACGTGACCGTCACCGACGATCAGGCGCTGGCCGCCTTCCACCGGCTCTCCCGCCTGGAGGGGCTCATCCCGGCGCTTGAGAGCGCCCACGCGCTGGCGTACGTCTTCGAAGCCGGGGCGGAACTGGCCCGTAACGGGCCCATCGTGGTGTGCCTGAGCGGCCGCGGGGACAAGGACGTCGCCCATGTGGCGCGGCTGTCGGGGGCAGAAGCCGATGAGTGACCGGGTCGCTGCCCGCACCGGAATTTCCCTCGCGGTTTGCTTCGAGCGCTGCCAGGCCGAGGACCGCGCCGCGCTGATCCCGTTCCTGACGTGCGGCTATCCGGATGCACCGCAGTCCCTCGAGCTGCTGAGGGGGATGGCGCGCGCGGGGGCGGACATCATCGAGCTGGGCATCCCGTTCAGCGATCCCCTGGCAGACGGGCCCACCATCCAGCGCTCCTCGTTCCGGGCGCTCGAGGGCGGCATGACCACCGAGGGCACGCTGGAGGTGCTGCGGGCGTTCCGAGCCGGTCACGACACCCCGGTCGTTCTCTTCGGCTACCTCAACCCCATCCTGCGCTACGGGGTCGACGAGTTTGCGCGCGCGGCCGTCGAGGCCGGCGCCCAGGGGCTGCTCCTCACCGATGTGCCCGCGGGGGCAGACCCCGCGCTGGAGGAGCGGCTGGCGGCGCACGGCCTCGACCTGATCCGCCTGATCGCCCCGACCACCTCCCCGGAGCGGATCGCCGTCATCGCGCGCGCGGGTGCCGGGTTCCTGTACTACATCTCGCGCACGGGGATCACCGGGGCACGGGCGCAGCTGCGGCGGGCGCTGGGGCGGGAGGTCGAGGCGGTCAAGCGGCGGGCCGGGGGCATCCCGGTCGCGGTGGGGTTCGGGATCTCCACCCCGGAACAGGCCGCCGACGTGGCCGCGGTGGCGGACGGGGTGGTGGTGGGGAGCGCCCTCATCGACCGCTGCGAGCAGGCGGGAGCCGCGGGCGTGCGCGAGTTCGTCGCGGCCCTCAGGGGGGCGATGGAGCGGGGCGGTCCGGATCCTCCCTCAATCTCTTCGCCCTCTCCGCATCCGGGCTGACGAACACCGTCTTCTCGCGCTCCAGAGTGACCGTGCCGGGCCGGGCGCCCCTCGGCTTGCGGACGTACTTGCGGCGGGTCCAGTCCACCGGGACGGTGGCGGAGGTGCGGCCCTTCGAGTTGACCGCCGCCAGGACGGCCGCTTCCTCCAGGTCGCGGGGTGCGGGGCTGCCCTCGCCGCGCCAGCGCAGGATCACGTGCGCGCCGGAGGCGTGACGGGCGTGCAGCCAGATGTCGTCGGGATCGGAGTGGTGGAAGGTCAGTTCGTGGTTGCTCGCCGCGCCGCGGCCGACCCGGATCTCGGTTCCCAGCGAACTGCGAAAGCGGTGGTAGGGAAGGCGGGCAAGAGCCTTCCGCGATTTCGGCCCCTGGGCGGGCAGCCCCAGCCGCCGCTCCAGTTCCCCGGCATCCACCGATCCCGCCGCCACCGCCTCCGAAAGCGCGTACCAGTCGGCCATCCGGGTGCCGGCTTCCTCGATCTGCGCGGGGAGCGTGGCGGCGGCCCGCTCCGCGCGCGCGGCTCGGGCGTAGTAGCGAGCCGCGTTCTCGTGCGGAGCCAGCGTGGGGTCGAGCGAGACGCGGATGGTGCCGCCCTCGAAGTCGTCGAGCGAAACCCGGGCCGCCCCGCGCGGGATCAGCTTCATCCTCGTGAGGAGCAGATCCCCGGTCGCGCGCATCCGGACCGGGTCCTCGAGCCGGGCGACCTGTTCCCGCAGGCGCACCAGCCGGCCCTCGGCGGCGGCGATGCGCTTCTCCAGGGCCGACATCACCTCGGAGGGCACCAGGCTCGCGTGCGCAAGCGCCTCCGACCCGTCGGCAAGCGCGGCCAGAAGCGTCGCGCGCGCGCCGCCCTCCATCCCCGGAAGGGGATAGGGATAGGGCTGGAGCCCCTGGTCGGAGGACAGCAGCTGCGGGTCCGCATCCTTCAGCTCGCGCCATTCGCGCCAGCGCTTCCAGCCGGCCTCCTTCTCCTCATCCAGAAACGCCCGCGCATTCATGCGCGAGGTGTAGGCGACGTTGCGGACCAGGGTGGCCACCCGTTGCCGTGGCTCCACGTCCTCCAGCAGTTCGAGCCACGACGCCAGCGCCATCGGCCGACTCGCTCCCAGGCGCTTCGACGGGCGCGGCAACTCGTAGACCGCGCCCGGCAGCAGCTGGCGCTCCCCGGCGCGGCGTGGTCTGAGCACGCTCCGGATGCGGTCGTCGCGGCCCTCGGCGAGGATGGCGTTCCAGCGGCCCGGCGAGAGCTCCAGCACGAGCCGCGTGCGGCGCGTCCGTCCGCGCAGGCGGGTGACCTCCACCAGGATGGCGCGCTCATCCGCCGGTGCGGAGACATCGCGGACGATCCCGGCCAGCGGGAGGGCGCCCGCGGGAGGCGTCGCCTCGTCCATTACGGCGAGCCCCGTGGAGGTCGGGTGCAGAGCGAACACGACCGTCCGTCCCCGCAGAAAGAGCGCAACCCGTCCCGCGCCGCGATCCAGATGAAGGGCGCGTGTCCGTCCCGCGCGCAGCTCCTTCGCGAGCTCGCGGGCGGTGGCCGCCACCAGCAGACTGTCCCATTGCATGACGGCAAAGCTATCGGCAACCGGGAATCGACGCGCCATCCCGGGAAAGGCATCCCGGTCCGGGATGTGTCTGCCGGGGTTGATTCCTCCCGGCGCGAGGCGCTATCTACTCCCCTGTATGACTGCTCCCGGCAACCATCCCCTCGTCGTTCGCGCCGCCGACGGACTTCTCCCCTCCTGGGCGCAGGCGAGCGACTCCCGCCGCCGGCACATGACCCGGGTTTCGAACCTTATGCGCGAATGGGCAGTAGTACGCGCAGAATGCGAAGACGAAATCGTACGATGGGCGGCGCTGGGGCATCTCCACGATGTCCTGCGGGACGGCGATCCCGCGGAGTTGCGGACGATGGTGGACGATGGGTTCGCCGAACTACCCGGGAAGCTGCTGCACGGCCCCGCCGCCGCGGGCTGGCTCGCCCGCGAGGGGGTCGGCGACGACGGCCTGCTGCGGGCGGTGGCCTTCCACACCCTCGGTCATCCCGAGCTGGACACCGCGGGCGTGGCGCTCTACGCGGCGGATTTCCTCGAACCCGGCCGCGCGGTCCGGGCGGAATGGCGGGCGTCGCTCCGGCAGCGCATGCCGGGCGAACTCGACGAGGTCGCCCTGGAGGTCGCGCACGCGCGCACAGAGCACCTGCGGGGGATCGACGGGTCGATCCGGGCCGAAACCGCCGCCTTTCTGGAGCTGCTGAGGATGAGGGCCCATGGGTAGATTGCTCCGCGGACTCGCCCTGGTGGCCGTTCTCGGCGGACTGGCCGTGCTGGCGGGCTCCGCGGTGCTTCAGTGGCGGGAGCCCCCCGAGACGACGCCCGTGACCGTCGAAGTGATCGCCAACCCTCGGGAACGGGTGCGCGTGGAGGTCCTCAACGCGGGTGGGGTCGCGGGGATGGCGCGGGAGGCCACCGAGGTCCTGCGCGACGCCGGTTTCGATGTGGTCGAGTTCGGCAACGCCGACGCGTTCGACCGCGATAGCTCCGTGGTGCTGGCCCGGCTGGGGCGCGTCGACCTGGCGTCGATGGTGGCGGACGCTCTGGCCATCCCCACCTACCAGAACGAGCCCGACTCGACTGCGTACGTCGACGTCACGGTGCTGCTCGGGAGCATCTGGGCTCCCTCCATCCTGATCGAACGCGAGGCGGAACGCGCCCGGGACACGGTGGCGGCCCCTCCGCCCGAGCCGGGCTGGCGCGGGATCCTCACGCGTCTCAGGGAGTGGGCAGACGGTCGGAACCAGACGGGGAGCCAGCGATGAGCAGGAAGAAGCGCAAGTCGCGCCGCGCGGCGCGCGACAGATCCGAAGGCACCCTTGGCGAATGGCTGCGCGTCCTCCTCATCTGGGGCGGCCTCTTTTTCCTGATCCGCTTTTTCGTCCTGCAGACCTTCGTCATCATCTCGGGTTCGATGACGGACACGCTCCTGCTGGGCGACTTCCTGGTGGTCAACCGGGCCGCGATCGGCTCGCCCATCCCCGGCACCTCGCTTCGCATCCCGGGCTACTCGAGCCCGAAACGCTTCGACATCCTCGTGTTCGATCCGCCGCACGAGGAGAACATGATGCTGGTAAAGCGCCTGATCGGCATGCCCGGGGACACGCTGGAGATGCGCGACAAGACGCTCTACATCAACGGCTCGGTTGCGGATGAGCCCTACGCGCAGTACAACCCGGCGAGCCCGGACCACTCCGACATCCGCATGACCTGGCAGACGCCCTTCCTGGTGCCCCGCGAGGATGCGGACTCCTATCGCCCCAGCCGCGACCACTGGGGTCCCATCATCATCCCGCCCGACAACTACTTCATGCTGGGCGACAACCGCGACGAGAGCCAGGATTCGCGCTACTGGGGGCTGCTCGAGGGCTGGCGGCTGGAGGGCCGCGCCATGTTCATCTACTACTCGTACGAACGCGGCACGATGACGCCGTTCCCCTGGCTCCGCCGCATCCGCTGGGACCGCATCGGGGACCGCATCCGCTGACGCGGGCCGGCAGTCCCTACCCGCTGAGCACCGCCAGCCGGCTCGCCCGCAACTGACCGCACGCCGCGTCGATGTCGCGCCCGCGGGGCTCGCGCACCATCACCGCCACTCCGCTCTCCTCGAGCCTCCTGCGGAACGCCTGCACTCTCGCGGGCGCGCTCGGACGCCACTCGGGCTGGTAGGGAATCGGATTGAAGGGGATCAGGTTCACGAAGGCGCGCGTGTCGCGCGCGAAACCGGCGAGGGCGGGGATGAGCGCGAGGTCGTCGTTCACGCCCCGGATCATCGTGTACTCGAGCGTGATGCGGCGGCCGCGCACGCGGCGGAATCGTTCGAGGGCGGCCTTGACCTCGGCCAGCGGATAGCGCTTCTCCAGGGGGATCAGCTCGCGGCGCAATCCGGACTCGGGAGCGTGCAGCGAGAGTGCGAGTCCGAACTGCTCCGGGCGTTCGGCCAGAGAGCGGATGCCGGGGACCACACCCACCGTCGACACCGTGATCCTGCGCGCCCCGACCCGGTAGCCGCCATTGAGGATGGTGAGCGAGGGCAGGACCGCGCGCGGGTTGGCGAGCGGCTCGCCCATCCCCATGAACACGATGTTGGAGATCTCGCTCATGTCGCGGCGGCGCGCCCAGCGCCGGGAGGCTCGGAACTGGGCCACGATCTCGCCCGCGGTCAACTGGCGCCGGAAGCCCGACCAGCCGGTCGCGCAGAAGGTGCACCCCAGCGGGCAGCCCGCCTGCGACGAGATGCACAGGGTGAAGCGGGAGCGGGTGGGGATGAGCACGGATTCCACCAGCTCGCCGTCCCACAGCCGCCACAGGTGTTTTACGGTCCCGTCGCGGGAGACGGACACGCTGGCGGCGGCGGGCTCCTCCAGGCGAAAGGCCTCGGCCAGGGCGTCGCGTTCCTGCGCGGGAAGGTCGCTCATCTCCCCGAAGCCGCGCGCGTCGCTGTGGAACACCCAGCGCTCGACCTGGCCGGTACGGAACCCCGGCTGCCCGCGTTCGTGGAAGTGGCGACGCAGGGCTTCGCGCAATTCCGCCGGGACCAGCCCCAGCAGGTCCGGGCGCTCGTCGCCGTTCGCTTTTCGCACCATGCCGTCCGGTCGCGGGAGAAGTCATCGCACGCACGCCCTCACGCACCGTGCCGAAACAGACGAAGTCGCCTTGCTTGAGCCGGGGGCGCACGCTGACTAACTTAGCGCGATTTCGCAGGAGAGGGGCCCTTTGCCTCCTCTTCCATCCCCGCTCGCGAGATTCTCGGGCGGGAACTCCCCGCATGTCCGGGTAGTCGGCCTCCAACCGCTCTCATCGCAGGCTTACATGACTGATCCGAAGCTGGAGCGTACTTCCCGGCGGTCGCGCATGGCGGGAAGCCTGCGCGAGCAGGACGCGGGCCGCACGCAGCAACTCGCCGGCTGGGTTCACCGGCGGCGCGACCTGGGAGGCATGGTGTTCATCGACCTGCGCGACCGCTCCGGGATCGTGCAGGTGTCCTTCGGCCCCGACTGGACGGAGCCGGGGTCGTTCCGAGCCGCCGGCAGGCTCGGCGCCGAGGATGTGATCGCGGTGCGCGGCGAGGTCGTCCTGCGGCCGGCGGACGCGCGCAATCCCGAAATGGCGACCGGGGCGGTGGAACTGCAGGCCACGAGCTTCGAACTGCTCGGGGACGCGGACACGCCCGCCATCCCGGTGCATCAGAACCCCGGAGAGGAGCCTCCCGCGGAGGAACTGAGGCTGCTGCACCGGCATCTGGACCTGAGGCGAGCGCCCATGCAGGCCGCGCTGGAACTGCGTCACCGGCTGGTGCTCGAGACGCGCAACTACCTCGACCGGCTGGGCTTCCTCGAGATCGAGACCCCGATTCTCACGAAGCCGATGCCCGAGGGCGCGCGCGACTTCCTGGTGCCCAGCCGGGTCCACCCGGGAGAGTTCTACGCGCTGCCGCAGAGCCCGCAGATCTACAAGCAGATCCTCATGACGGCGGGCTTCGACCGCTACTTCCAGATCGCGCGCTGTTTCCGCGACGAGGATCAGCGCACGGACCGACAACCGGAATTCACACAGATCGACGTCGAGGCCTCGTTCATCGCGCCCGAGGATCTCCTGGGGTGGATCGAGGGGCTCATGGTCCGCCTTGCCGAGGTGGCGGGGATGGGCACGCCCGCGCCGTTCCAGCGGTTGGCGTACCGCGATGCCCTGGAGTGCTACGGAAGCGACCGTCCCGACCTCCGCTTCGGGCTCGAGATCGAGGACTGGTCGAAGCCCTTTGCGGATGTGGACTTCCGCATCACGCGCGCGGCGCTGGATGCGGGCGGGCGCGTGCGTGGGCTGCGCGTCCGGGAGGGCGCATCGCTTTCCCGCAAGCAGGTGGGCGCGATCGAGTCGGCCGCGAGGAAGGCCGGCGCCCCCGGGCTGCTCTGGGTCAAGCGCACCGAAGCCGGCGGCTCGGGCCCGCTCGCCCGCTTCCTGGCCGAGGGGCACTACGACGCGCTGGGCCTGCGTGCCGGCGATCTGGCCCTGGCCGCGGCCGGGCCGGACGCCGTCACGTCGCCGGCGCTCGCGGCCGCGAGGCTGCGCGCGGCGGAAGTGGCCGCCATGCCCCGCGACCGGGAACACGCGTGGGCGTGGGTCCTCGACTTTCCGCTCTTCGACCCGCTCCCCGACGGGACGGGCATCACCTTCAACCACCATCCCTTCGTGATGCCAGCGGAGGCGGACCTGCCTCGCCTGGAGTCGGATCCGCTTTCGTGCGGGGCACGCGCGTACGACCTGGTGTATAACGGCTCCGAACTCGGATCGGGCAGCCTGCGCATCCACGACGCGGGGTTGCAGGAGCGGGTGCTGCGGGTGCTGGGGTTGGGCGACCGGCAGATCGAGGAGCGTTTCGGGTTCCTCCTCAGGGCACTGCGCTCGGGTGCTCCTCCGCACGGAGGCATCGCCCTGGGGATGGACCGCATCGTGCAGCATTTCGCCGGAGCCTCAAGCCTGAGAGACGTGGTCGCGTTCCCGAAGACCACCGCGGCGAGGGCGCTCTTCGAGGCCGCGCCCGGACGTCCGGGAAGGGCGGAGCTGGAGGCGCTGAAGCTGGCATGACCCAGACCATGGTGGAGCACCGCCTCGACACCGAAGGAGCCGATCCGCTCCTGCTGGCCGGGGTCAACGACGCCAACATTCAGGGCCTGGCGCGTCTCTTCGGCATCCGGGTGATCCTGCGCGGCGACCGGCTGCTGCTCTCGGGCGCGCTCGAAGGCGTCGAGCGCGCCGTTCCCGTGGTGCGCCACATGATCGAACT
>JAJEBS010000054.1 GCA_022822425.1 Gemmatimonadota bacterium
GGTCATCGCGAGCTTCCTCAGCGTGCCCGATCCCCGCGAGTGGAGCGCGGGGCGCAGGTCCGCGGCCCAGGCCGCCCAGAGCCGGTTCGCCGACGCCCGCTCCGACTTCCTCGGCAACGTCAACCTCTGGCGCCGGTTCCGGTCGGTCGCGAAGGACCCGGGCGAGTCGTTGCAACGCTTCTGCCGGCGCAACGCCCTCTCGCCGGCCCGGATGCGGGACTGGCTGGATGTGCACGGCCAGGTTCTCGACCTCTGCCGCGAGCTCGGGATCCGGCCGCGCGGGCTCGGGGCCCCGCCGGGGCGAATCCACCGCGCGCTGCTCGCCGGGCTGCTTCGCTGCGTCGGTGCCCGCGTGCCCGAAGGAGGCGGGTACTCGGGCCTTCGCGGGACCGCGTTCCGGCTGGCCTCGGGCTCGGTGCTCCACCCGGCCGTGGCGCCCTGGATCGTCGCCGCGGAGATCGTGGAGACGGAGCGCGCGTATGCCTTCGTGGCCGGCCGCATCCGCGGGGAATGGGTGGAGAAGGCGGCCGGCGACCTGGTGCGCCGCACCCACTTCGACGCGCACTGGGATGCGCGCCGCGCCGAGCCCATGGTGTTCGAGCAGGTCGCGCTCTACGGGCTGACCCTCGTCGCCCGCCGCCGGGTGCGGTTCGCGCCGGTGAGCCGGGAGGGCGCGCGAGAGGTCTTCGTGCGTTCCGGGCTGGTCGAGGGCGGATATGAGTGCGCCCATGCCTTCATGGAGCGCAATGCCCGGGAGCTCGCGCGTCTTCGCATCGTGGAGCACAAGCTCCGCAGCCCGGGCGCGGTGGTGAGCGACGATGCAGTGTTCGCATTCTACGATGCCCGGATCGCGCCGCATGTCGTGGACGGGCGAACCTTCGAGGAGTGGCTCTCGGGGCTCGGCGAGGACGGGGCCCGGGTGCTGGAGCTTCGCCGCGAGGGCATCGCGTCCGGTGTGCGTCTCGCCCGCGAGACGGACTTTCCCGACGTGCTCGGGGTCGGCGGCCAGGCATTGCGGCTCTCCTACCGGTTCGCGCCCGGCGAGGACCAGGACGGACTGACGGTGACGATCCCGCACGACGTGCTGGTCGACCTCGATCCCGGCCGGTTCGAGTGGCTCGTGCCGGGGATGCTGGAGGAGAAGGTGCTTGCGCTCCTGCGCGCCCTGCCCAAGAGTGTCCGCCGGACGGTGATGCCGCTGGCCGGCCTGGGAAGGGAGTTCGTCGCCGGGGCGCGGTTCGGGGACGGCTCGCTGAACGAGTCGCTCGCCAGGTTCCTCGACCGCACGCGCGGCGTATCCGTTCCGCGCGACGCGTGGTCGCCGGCGCGGCTGCGGCGTGTGCTGCCCGCCCATCTGCTGATGCGCTTCGAGGTCACGGACGGGGAAGGCGCGGTGCTGGGCAGGGGTCGCCGGCTCGACGCGATCGAGAGGCGGCTGGCCGGACGGTCCGAACCGGTCGAACCGCGCAAGGGTCCCGTGTCCGGGCCGAGCGAGCGCGGGCATGCGTCGTGGACGTTCGGGGCGGTGCCGGTCGAGGCCGAGGATCGGTCCGGCAACCGCTCCGGCGTCGTCTATCCGGCCCTGCGCGACGTCGGCCCGGGGGTGATCGTGGAGCACTTCCAGGCGCGCGGTGCGGCCGAGCGCAGCCACCACGGCGGGCTCGTGCGGCTGTTTTCGCTGGCGGTGCGGCGCGAAGCCCGGGAGTGCCTGCGCGCGCTTCCCGGCGTCGACGAGCTGTGTCTGCTCTACGCGATGATCGCGCCTCCCCCGGACTGGGTGGACCCGCCCCCGCGGGCAGTGGGGGAGCCCGAGCCCGGCACGGGCGCCGAGGCGCGCCGCGACCTCGTCGGCCGCACCGTCGCCCGCGTCTTCGTCGCGCCCGCCGGCTCCATTCGCGAGCGCAGCCGGTTCGAGGAGGTCCTGGCCTCGGGACGGGGTGAGTTTGCCTCCGAGCTCGCAAGGTCGATTCAGGGCGGGCTCGCAATCCTGCGGGCCGCGCGGGCGGTACGGGGGCTCATGGACGGCCCGGACCTGCACGCGCCGCCGGAATCGCTGGCCGACGCACGGCGCCAGCTCGACGGACTCGTGCACCACGGTTTCCTCGCCGCGACCCCGGACGATGCGTTCGCGTCCCTGCCCCGGTACCTGGAGGCACTGCGGGTGCGCCTGGACAAGCTCCGCCGTGGGGGGGCGAACGACGCCCGCCGGCTCGCGGAGATTCTGCCGCTGCAACATCGCCTCGAATCGAAGGCGCGCGACGCCCGTGCGCGGGGGCGGAGCGATGCGGAGCTTGCACGCCACCGCTGGATGCTGGAGGAGTACCGGGTGTCGGTCTTCGCCCAGGAGCTCGGCACCGCCTTCAGCGTGTCGAGAAAGAAGCTGGACGAGCAGTGGTCGCGGGTCGCGGCGCTCTGAGCCGCTTGTCGACCCGGCGCCGAAGCGTTTTCGCGCCTGTCCGCTTGATGATGAACTTTGCGGAACACAATGCAATCCAGTGCGCCTACAATGGGTGCCGGGCACGAAGCACGCCGGCCGGGCGGCGGAGGGAGGCGATCATGTCGACGGTAATGAGCGAACTGCGCCAGGACCACAGCAACGTGCGGGAAATCCTCGGCCTGCTTTCGCGACAGCTCGACGCGGTCAGCGATGCGAGCGGCGGTGACTTCGAGCTGATGCGCGACATCATGATCTACATGACCCGCTACCCCGATCACACGCATCACCCGAAGGAAGACCTGATGTTCGAGCGGATGCGCGCACGCGGAGTTGCGCCAGATACCGAGGCCACCATCGTGAAGCTCCTCCGCGAGCACGTGGCCCTGGCGGAGAAGGGGAACCTCTTCCGGGACATGCTGATCGGGGTGGTCGACGGCGCCATGGTCGAACGTGACACCCTGGTCGCAAGCGGCCGCGACTACGTGGAATTCCTGGGCTATCACGCGCGTCTGGAGGACGAAACGGTATTCCTCGAGGCCGAGAAGCTTCTCGACGACGCGGACTGGACGGTGGTCAGGACGGCGTTCGAAGCGCAGGTCGACCCGATCTTCGGCCCGGTGGTCGCTCTGGAGTTCGACAGCCTGCACGACCACATCCGCAACACCGCGGAGTCGTAGGCGGCCGGGAACAGGCGCCCGTCCCTTGACCGCCGATTCGAAGCATCCGTCGGAGACCGTCGCAACTCCCGTCCACGACCTGCGCACTCTTGAACGCGCCGGCTGGACGAACGCGGAGGTCATCTGGGAGCAGATCCACGAGGCTGCCGCCGAGAGCGAGCGGGCCGGCGACCACGCCGAAGCCCTGGAACTCTGGCGCGGCGCCCTGGACCTGGCCCGGGAGCATCTGCGCCCGGACGATCTGCGGGCAGCGGCCAGCCTGGCGAGCGTCGCGGTCGGCGAGCGCCACCTCGGCGACGCTGTGACCTCGCAACGGATGTTCGACGAGGCGCTGGCGCTCTGGGACACGGGGGATGGATGGGTCGAGTCCCTGAATCCCGACACACTGGCTCGCAGCTCGACGTTCCACTT
>JAJEBS010000052.1 GCA_022822425.1 Gemmatimonadota bacterium
CAGCAAATGCTGCGAGAGTGCCCTTTGACGCCTTACGCTGCCGACCAAAGCGGCGGCTGCGGCGTGCCGGTCGTCCGGCAGTGGCCGCGAGCACGGTTTCGGCGCGTCGCGCTTGCCAGCGTTGCGCTTCATCCGCACGGCCAGGGAATGTCCCCGGCCCCGCTTGCAACGCCACGCGCCCCGGCACGGAGGCTTCATGACTACCGGGGGGTTCCCCGGTCGCCGCGTGGCCACAAGAATCCACGCGGCAGCCGCCTCGCCGTTTGGTTTGAGCGGGCCCGCCTCCGGTTCGGAGTGGCCCGTCGTGCCTGGGGCGGGGCGTCTGCCCGCGCGACATCGCGATGGATCGCGATACGGCACCTGATTGCGCCTTTCGGCGCCCACGTCGGCGTCAGCCGACCACGCTGCCTTGGCAGCTCAGTGGTGGCGGCACCATACCACCCCGTCACGAGAGCCGCACGAACAATTCTGTTAGCAATCTCCTTGCCGCCATTGGCCCGAAGGCCGATTTTGGCGCCTGTCACTACCCGCTCGCCCCAATCCACCCCATCCCGCCGGGCGGGCAGTGACAGGCGCCAACCGCGTCAGCCCCCGGCCGAGAGCGGCTCCGACTCGCGCGGATCTCCATCGCCCCTGTTCGTCTCCGGCGACACGGACACGACCCGCTCTCTCCCCTCCCTGTCCCACGCCAGTCGGACGTGCTCGCGCGTCAAGGGTTGGCCTGGCCAACCCCCGCCAGGCCAATCGGCGCAAGCGCCGACTCCGCCCTTGACCCGCTGCGCGCGCCCGACCGTCGGGACAGTACGGAGAGAGAGCTCCGCAACTCACAGGAGAACGACATGGACCCGCAGATCATCGAGAGAGCCATCATGCGGTGCATCGACATCAGCGTCCGCCTCGGCGCCCTCGAGGACGAAGTCCCCCCCGCGGCCGGCCGCGTCATCGTCCAGTGCGTGGACGAGATCGACGAAATGCAGCGATGGCTCGAAGGCCGCGAGTGAAGTCGCCGGCGGCTGGCCCGGAGGCCGCTTCGGCCGCTTCCGGCCGCCAGCCGGTAGTGACGGGGCCTTGCGCCTCATGCCGCCCGCCCGCGCGACGAATGCCACCACGGCGCGGATCATCGTCTCGTTGGCGCGGGTCCGCGCGCGGCATCCGCACCGGACCCGACGTAACATCGAGAAGCATCGCGCGAGCGCGCCCGTGCGAGCCGCCGCTTCGATCCGAAGCGATGCAATCGACCGCGCCCCGGCCGCGTCACGCGGTCGGGGCGGGCGTGGGGTATCCTGACCCGACAGTGTGAGCGCCGTCAGACCACGAAGCAATCGCCAGAGCTGAGGACCGGCACCATGGCAAAGCAGGAACGAACCCCCGCGAAGGTGCCGGGCGCGGCTGCCGTCATCGTTCAACAAGGCAAAATCCTCGACTACATCGATGAGCTGACACAGCGCAAGGAGACCCCGGAGGAATACGTCCGGCAGGAGATCGCGAAGTCCCTCGTCCGCGAGTACGGATACCAGAAAGACGAGATCGGAGTGGAATTCGGATTACGCCTGGGATCGCGAAGACCCAGAGCGGACCTGGTCATTTTCGACGAGGGCGATCCACACGCCCAGGACCGAGCACGGGTCATCATCGAGTGTAAGTCGGAGAAGACGAAATCAACCGCTCGGAAAGATGGGGTCGGGCAACTGCACAGCTACATGTCGGCATGCCCAAACGTGCTGTTCGGGATGTGGACCAACGGCGTTGAACGCTTCTGCTACAGGAGGGTGAACAAAGACGGAGATGTGGGGTTCAACGAGATCCCTGACATCCCGGGCAAGGGGCGGAGCGAGGAGGAGGTCGAACGTCCGAGGTTCGACCAGCTGAAGGGCGCGCTGTCCGACGCCTTGCTGTTCGCATTCCGGCGCTGCCACAACTACATCGCCGGGAACCAGGGCCTGCAGAAGCCGGAGGCCTTCTGGGAGCTACTCAAGGTCATCTTCTGCAAGATCCACGACGAGCGGCTGTCCCGGGAGGTCGAGTTCTACGCAACGTCGAAGGAACGCGATGGCCTGAATGGTCGCCTGAAGGCGAAGAAGCGGATTGAGAACCTGTTCGAAGATCTGAAGGCGGAGTATCCGACGATCTTCCGACCGAACGAAGTCATCGAGCTGAACCCCGAGGTGCTGGCATACATTGTGAGCCAGCTCCAGATGTACTCGCTGCTCGAGAGCGACGTCGACGTGAAGGGACGCGCATACGAAGAAATCGTGGGTTCGAACCTTCGAGGCGACCGAGGGGAGTTTTTCACGCCGCGAAATATCTGCCAGATGGCGGTGGCGATGCTCGATCCGTCGGAAGGCGACCTGATTCTCGATCCCGCGTGCGGAACGGCCGGATTCCTGATCACGGCAATGAACCACGTCATCGAGAAAATCCGAACCGCAGAGACCGAGAGGTGGGGAGACATCGAGCGGGCGGAAACGGCAGTCCGGGCACGGGTTCAGCGCTTCGCCCAGAAGTATGTCGTCGGGATGGACCTCAATCCCAATCTCGTCAAAGCCTCCAAGATGAACATGGTGATGAACAACGACGGTACGGGGGGGCTGTTCCAGGCAAACTCGCTGAAGGCGCCCGTGACGTGGGAGGACGACTTGCGCAGGCGGAAGCTCATGGGGCAAGTGGATCTCCTCTTCACCAACCCGCCATTCGGTTCGAAGATCCCCATTGACGATCCTGCAATCCTCGAACACTACGACCTCGGCCATATCTGGAGGCAAGACTAAGGAGACCGACTCCTGGACCATGACCGATCGGATGCAGAGCAAGCAGCCACCTGAGATTCTGTTCATCGAACGCTGCGTGCGTTTCCTCAAACCGGGAACCGGACGGTGCGCCATCGTCCTCCCGGACGGGATTCTCGGATCGCCGGGCCTCGGATATGTTCGGGAGTGGATTCTTCAGCGCACCCGGGTGCTCGCGAGCATCGACTTGCACCCCGACACGTTCCAGCCGCACGTCAGCGTCCAGACGAGCGTCCTGGTCCTTGAACGCAAGTCCGACGAGCAGGTGGCGCTCGAAACAGCGGCCGACCGCCTCAGCGACTACAAGCTGTTCATGGGGATCGCCGACCACATCGGCCACGACAAGCGGGGGAATGTCACCTACGTCCGGGACGAGAAGGGCAACGAGATCGTCGAGGAACGCGACGAGACCATCAAGGAGTACGTTAGCGGCCGGCCGGTCTACAAGCGGCAGCGAATCCGCAGGAAGGTTGTCGACGACAACACCCTCCAAGTGGCACAGGAATTCAGAGCATGGCTGTCCGAGCAAGGCTGACAGCTCCACGGGAAACCCGAAGGGACTGGCCCTGGCATACGGTCAAATCCGCCTCGATGTCGGCGGCGCTGCTGTTTGGCGGGGAGCGTCGAATGGAAGCGGCGGGGTTACTCGCGAGCGGATTCATGACCCGTATGGCAATGGAGTCGAAGCCCACCGGGTGGGCACGCCTCGCGGAGATGGCGCACGCATGGCAGCCACCTCGCCTGCGAGGCATCCAGGTCGGTCCGAAGTTCGGGACGCCCTTTCTCACCGCGAGCCAAGGCTTTGACTTGCCGCCAATTCCAAGAA
>JAJEBS010000098.1 GCA_022822425.1 Gemmatimonadota bacterium
CACGGAGGCGGCGCGTTCAGCGGCAAGGACTCCACCAAGGTCGACCGCTCCGGCGCCTACGCCGCGCGCTGGGCGGCCAGGAACGTCGTCGCCGCCGGGATCGCGCGCCGCTGCGAGATCCAGCTCGCGTACGCCATCGGCCGGGCGCGGCCGGTCTCGGTGGCGGTCGATACCTTCGGCACCGCCACCTGCGGGACGGCCGACGAGCATATCGCGACTGCCGTACAGGAGGTGTTCGACTTTCGTCCCGCCGCCATCATCGACCGCCTGGGCCTCCGGCGTCCGGTCTTCACCCCCACCGCAGTCCACGGCCACTTCGGCCGCAAACCCGAATGCGTGCGGTGGAAGGACGGCACGGGGGTGGCGCTGTTTCGCTGGGAGAAGACCGACCAGGTCGAAGAACTGAAGCTGGCGCTGGCGATGTGACCCGGGGCGGCGGGGCGCCACCCTGCGTCCCGCGGCCGGAACTTCGCCCGCAAGCGGGGGTCTAGCAGCCGGTGGACTCCGGCCCGGTGCCCGGCCGTTCAGGGCGCCCACGCGGAATCGCCCACCGACTGCCAGGCTCCAGGGCGCGCGGCACGCCACGTCCCGCGCGCAAACCACCTCACATTCCGATTCTCCGGGACGACCGCCCAGCAAGAATGTCTACGCTTACGAAGGCCCGACCGGCCCGGCCGGCCGTCTCGCGGCCGCCCTTCAAGGTCAAGGACCTGGGCCTCGCCGAGTGGGGCCGGCAGGAGATCGAGCTCGCCCGCGGGGAGATGCCGGGGCTGATGGCGCTCAGGGAGGAATACGCCGGCGAGAGGCCCCTCGCGGGCGCCCGCATCTCGGGCTCCCTGCACATGACCATCCAGACCGCCGTCCTCATCGAGACCCTGGTGGAGCTGGGCGCGGAGGTGCGCTGGGCGTCGTGCAACATCTTCTCCACCCAGGACCACGCCGCAGCCGCCATGGCCGACGCGGGCGTGCCCGTCTTCGCATGGAAGGGAGAGACGCTGGAGGAGTACTGGTGGTGCACCTGGATGGCCCTCGCGCACCCCGAGGGCGGCCCCGACCTGATCGTCGACGACGGCGGCGACGCCACGCTCCTGATCCACCGGGGAGTCGAACGCGAGCTGCAGGCGGAAGCCGGGGTCGCGCCAGCGCCCGGCGCCTCCGAGGAGGAAGAGGAGATCGGCCGGCTGCTCGAACGGGTGCTGGAAGAGGATCCGCGCTTCTGGAGGTCGCTCGCGGCCGACGTGCGGGGCGTGAGCGAGGAGACCACCACCGGCGTGCACAGGCTCTACCGCATGGCCGAGGAAGGCAGCCTTCTGTTCCCGGCCATCAACGTCAACGACTCGGTCACCAAGTCCAAGTTCGACAACCTGTACGGCTGCCGCGAGTCGCTGGTCGACGGCATCAAGCGCGCCACCGACATCATGGTGGCCGGCAAGAAGTGCGTCGTGCTGGGCTACGGCGACGTCGGCAAGGGCTGCGTACAGGCCTTCGCCGGGCTCGGCGCCACCATCTACGTCACCGAGATCGACCCCATCAACGCACTGCAGGCCGCGATGGAGGGCCACCAGGTGGTGACCATGGACCAAGCCTGCGCCTTCGGCGACATCTTCGTCACCGCCACGGGCAACGTCTCCGTAATCACCCGCGGGCACATGGACCGCATGAAGGACGGGGCCATCGTCTGCAACATCGGCCATTTCGACTCCGAGATCGAAGTGGCCGGGCTGGCGGACCTGGAGTGGACCGAGATCAAGCCGCAGGTCGACAGGATCACCTGGCCGGACGGCAGGAGCATCGTCCTTCTCGCGCGCGGCCGCCTCGTCAACCTAGGCTGCGCCACGGGCCACCCGAGCTTCGTCATGAGCACGAGCTTCACCAACCAGTGCATGGCGCAGATCGACCTCTGGCACAAGCGCGAGACCGGCGAGTACGCGAAACAGGTCTACACCCTTTCCAAGATTCTGGACGAAAAGGTAGCGCGGCTGCATCTGGACAAGCTGGGAGCGCGGCTGACGACGCTCACTCCCGAGCAGGCGGAATACATCGACGTGCCGGTCGGCGGCCCGTACAAGCCCGACCACTACCGCTACTGAGCCCCATCGCGCATTGCTGCTGCGGTCGTCCGGGACGGCCGGCGGGATAGCGTCCCGCGAGGAGGACCGTTGGTCGAGGTCAGGGTACAGAGCCTGGGGCTTGACCCCTCATCCAACACGCCGGTAGTCATCCTGCGGGAAGTGGAGGGCGAACGGGTGCTGCCGATCTGGATCGGCCCGGGCGAGGCCAGTTCGATCGCGATGGAACTGGCCAGCATGAAGTTCAGCCGACCTCTTACCCACGACCTCATCGTCTCCGTGATCGGCGGGCTCGGCGGCACCCTCGAGCGGGTGCTCATCACCCGCGTCCTCGACAACACCTTCTACGCCGAGCTGATCGTGCAGCGGGACGGCGACGTCGTCTCCATCGACGCGAGGCCCTCGGACTCGATCGCGGTCGCGCTCCGGACCGAGGCGCGCATCTTCGCCCAGGAGGACCTCCTCCACAAGACCTCGATCGAGGTGACCGACGAGGAAGATGCGGCCTCGGGAGAAGGCGAGGAGGAACCTCCGCCGGGAATGGACGCCGAGGAGCTCAAGGAACACCTGCGCAAGCTTCATCCCGAGGACTTTGGTCGCTTTACGCCCTGACTCGCGGGCGCTCCTTTTGGCCGCGTTTCTTTCCGCGCCGGGCTTCGGGGCCGTCCCTGCCCACGCAGCGATCGCGTCGACCGGTGATGCGCGCCCGCCGTCGGGGACGAGTCCGTCGTCGCAGGAGACCGCTGCGACCAGCGAGCAGGCGGTCGCGACGCTCCAGGGCAGGGTGGTGCTTGGCGACGCCGGCGTCGGGTCCGGGCTGGTGACGCTGCACGAAGTGGCGCTCGGAGGAGGAAGCGAAATCGACTCCGTCGAGGTAGCGGACGACGGGTCTTTCGCCTTCGAGTTGCCCCAGGTCCCGGATCCGGAATCGGGAACCGTCTTCTTCGCCTCGACGCTCTACGAGGACATCCTCTACTTCGGCATCCCCGTAAACAGCGTCATCCAGCTCGACAGCACCTACGTCATCCGGGTGTACGAGACCGAACCCGCCCCGCCGGGGGGCGCGACTTTCCCGGTTTCGGTGCGCAACCTCTTCCTGCAGGACATGGGCACCGGGTGGAGCGCGGTGGATCTCATCCAGATCCGGAACGACGGCTTCCGGACCCTGGTCCCGGCCAACGGCGAGCCGGTGTGGTCGTATCCGCTGCTGGGCGGCGCGCAGGACTTCGAAGTGGGCGAAAGCGACCTGGCGGAGGATGCGGTGCGTTTCGCCGACGGGCGCATGTACATCGCGGCTCCGGTGCCGCCCGGCGAGCGGCTGTACGCCGTCCGCTACACGGTGCCGGGCCACCAGTTCGTCGCGCCGCTTCCGGGACTCACCGAGACCATGGAGCTGCTGGTCCTCGAACCCTCTCCGCCGACCGCCGTCACCGGGCTCCAGCCGCTCCCGCCGATCGAGGTGGAGGAGGGCGTGACCTATCGCCGCTACGCCGCCGGAGACATCGTCGATGACGCGGTGGGCCTCCTCCTGGCGGAGGAGCCCGAGGGGCTTCCGCTGGAGTGGATGGCGGTGATCCTGACCGTCGTCCTCGCCTGGCTCGGGCTGTTCGCGGTATACCGCGACCCCGCGGGGGCGACGGCTTCCGTCGCCGATGAACGGCGCAGGCTGCTTCGCGAAGTGGCCATTCTGGACGAAGCGTATGCCCGCGAGGGAAAGGTGGGAAGCAAGGCCCGCAAGGCGTATCGGCGCAGGCGCGAGCGGCTGCTGGCGCGCATTGGGCTCGCCGATGATCCCCGGGTTCAGTGAATGTCGCTTCTCTCCACGCGCGCCATCCTGCTCAAGGCCCATCCCTTCAGCGAAACCAGTCTGATCCTCCGCTTCCTCACCCGCGAGCGAGGCCTGGTGAGCGTGATGGCGCGGGGCCTGCGCAGGCGCGGAACCCCTCCCGAGATCTTCTCCTCGGGGGTCCTCGTGCTCTACTACCGCAGCAACCGGGACCTCCAGAGCTATCGCGAGTTCTCCGTCATGCATGCGCACCGGGCACTGGCCGGCGACGTGCGGCGTTTCGCGGGGGCGTCGCTGCTCGCGGACCTGGTGCTGCACCACGCCGGCGAGGAACCGAGCGCGGGCCTCTTCGCCGGACTCGACACGTCGCTGGGGCGCCTCGCCGAAGCTCCCCCGGAGATGATCGCGGTCTTCATACTGTCCAGCGCCTGGGCATTGGTATCGTTGATGGGGTACGCTCCCCAACTCGGCGTGTGCGTAGAGTGCGGGGACGAGCTGGACGACATCGTCGTGGGCCGCCTGGACCATGCGGCGGGAGGGGTGCGCTGCCCGGGTTGCACGGGTCCGGCATCCGAGGCGCCCCGCATCGGGCCGCGCGCGCGGAAACAACTGGGGACGCTTCTCCTGGGAGAACCGGTGGACGGGCTCGACCGCGTCGCCCAGCACCTCAAGGTACTCCGCAACTACGTGCAGCATCACATTTCCGGGTCCCGTCCGCTGCCCTCCTTTCCCTTTCTCGAGAGCGTCGTTGGCGAAGCCGTCCGAACCTGACGCGCGGGGCCGGTCGCACGGCCGCGAACGTTCCGTCCCGGCACCGGCTCTGGCCCTGCGGGAGGGCTCATGCGCCGGCTGATCCTCGGCACCGCCGGGCACATCGACCACGGTAAGACCGCTCTCGTCCAGGCGCTCACCGGCGTGGACACGGACCGGCTGGCCGAGGAAAAGCGGCGCGGCATCACCATCGACCTCGGGTTCGCCGAACTCCCGGTGAGCGAGGATCTGGCCTTCGGCGTGGTCGACGTCCCCGGCCACGAGTCCTTCATCCGCAACATGCTGGCGGGCGCGACCGGGATGGACCTGGTGCTGCTGGTGGTGGCGGCCGACGAGGCCACCATGCCGCAGACGCGCGAGCACCTGGCGATCGTGCGCCTGCTCGGGGTCGAGCGGGTGGTGGTGGCGCTCAGCCGCATCGACCTCGTGGAGGAGGAGTGGCTGGAGCTTGCGCTGGACGACGTCCGCGAGCTCCTCGCCGGCACGCCCCATGCGGACGCGCCCGTCGTGCCGACCTCCGCGGTGACCGGGGCCGGCCTGGACGAGCTGCGCGCGGTCCTCGCGCGCGAGGGCGGGAGGGCGCGCGCGCGTCTGGACGACGACATCGTGCGCCTGCCGGTGGACCGGGTGTTCACCGTGCGCGGCACCGGAACCGTGGTGACGGGCACGCTCTGGTCGGGGTTGCTGTCCGTCGACCAGCGCGTGCGGCTCGAACCGGGCGGGCTGGCGGCGCGGGTGCGCGGCCTGCAGGTACACGGGCGCTCGGTCCGGACCGCGCGGGCCGGGGAACGCACCGCGGTCGCGCTCGCCGGCGGCCGCGTGGGCAGGGAGGCGGTGGGGCGGGGACAGGTGGTGGTGGGCGCCGACCCGTGGGTGGCCGCCGACCGCGTCACCGCGCGCATCGAACTGCTTCCCGACACCGCCTGGGGCATCGAGCGCGGCCAGCGGGTGAGGGTGCACCTGGGAACGTCGGAGGTGATGGCCCGCGTCTTCCTGCTCGACTGCGCCGAGATGGTGGCGGGGGAGGCGGCCTGGGCGCAGCTGCGGCTGGAGGCGCCCCTGGTGGCGCGGGCGCGCGACCACGTGGTCCTGCGCTCCTATTCGCCGATGACCACCATCGGCGGCGGCATCCTGGTCGAGCCCTCACCACCGCCGCGGACGCGGCTGCGGGGCGGGGAAGGCGAACTGCTCGAGGCGATTGCGGGACCGGACCCGGACCGTCGCCGCCGGGCGGTGCTCGACCTGGCGGGATGGGCGGGCGTCCCGGATGAGGAACTGCCCATCCGGACGGGTGATCCCCCGGGGACGCCTGCCTCCGGCGAGGACGAGGCGGGCTTCGCGACCGGCCGGGCGCTCTATTCCGGCACCGTGGCCGACGAGGGCCGCCGTCTGCTCCGCGGCCAGGTCGCCCGCTACCACCGAACCCGGCCACTCCGTCCCGGCATGCCCCTCGCCGAGGCGCGCGACGCTCTGCCCCGTGGCGCGGGCGCGGAACTGGCCGATGCCCTGCTCGCACACCTGGCCGAGGAGGGCGAACTGGAGGTCCGGCGCGACCTGGTGCGCGAACCCGGCTTCACGCCCTCCCTCACCGCGGAACAGGAAGGCGTGCGGTCGGGCCTGGCGGAGCAGTACCGGGCTGCAGGCCTTTCTCCGCCCTCCGTCCGCGACCTCCCCGCCGCACTCCGCGACCATCCCGACCTGTGGCCCATCCTCAAGCTGATGGAACAGGCTGGCGAGATCGCCGTGTTGAACGACGACTTCTTCGCCGACGC
>JAJEBS010000269.1 GCA_022822425.1 Gemmatimonadota bacterium
TCAGGAAGACCGCCGTCGACCGGAAATGGTCGCCGCCGATCTCGTTGGGCTCGTAGGCCTCCGCCATGCGGATGTCGGTGTTGCTGATGATGGTGAGGTAGTCCTGAAAGCGTTCGAGCGGCTTCAGCACGTTCGCATCCGTCATGCGGAAGTTTCGCCCGATCTTCTCGGGTGCGAACAGATGCTGGCTCGCGCCCCACTCGCTGCACCCCGGCACCCCGTGCACCTCCTCGATGCACACCAGGCGGGTGCGATCCTCGAGCGCGGCCGCCGCGCGTCCCCAGCGACCCGGTCCGGCCGGCATCATCGCGTCCAGGAGGGGCAGCGCCACCGCGGCTCCCATCCCGCGAACGAAGGTGCGGCGGGGAATGTGCGCGCCCGTGATGAAGCTGGTCGTCATCGTCGTGCTCCCTCTGCTCATCGTGGCGCCCCGGGGCTCGAGCCCCGGGGCATGTTGTCTCGTCGTCCTATCGGCCCTCGACCCCGTCCGTGGCCGCAGCCCCGATGTCCTGCCTGCTGCGGAAGGCATCGCTCGTCACGACGCCGAGGACGAAGGAAGAGATTCTGTAGTCGTTGCTCTCCGCCTCTCGCGCGATGGCGCGTATGGTCGGCCCGTCGTAGTACTCGACGCGGCGTCCGAGGGCGTAGGCCATCAGGTTCATCGTGAAGGTGCGCACCAGCGGAATCGGGCGCTCCAGGAGAGCGTCCGAGAGCTGAACCGAGTTGGTGAGCTGCGTGCCGTCGTAGAGCTGGCCCTGGGCGTCGAGCGGGGATCCGCTCTCGCGAATCCGCCATTCCCCGGTCACCCCGAAGTTCTCCAGCGCCACCCCGATCGGGTCCATGAATTGATGGCAGGCGGCGCACACCGGGTTGCGCCGATGGATCTCCAGGCGCTCGCGCGTGGTGAGCAGCCGCCCCTCTCCTTCGTCCTCGGTCTCCTCCAGAGCGGGCACATCGGGGGGAGGCGGCGGCGGCGGCGCGTCCAGCAGCACCTCCATCACCCACTTGCCGCGCAGCACCGGCGACGTCCGCGTACCCATCGACGTGGACATCAGTACGCTGCCGTGCCCCAGCAACCCCTGGCGCAGCATCCCCTCGGGATATTCCACGCGACGGAAGTTCTCCCCGACCACGCCCTGCACGCCGTAGTGCTCCGCCAGGCGCTGGTTCATGAAGCTGTAGTCGGCGCCGTAGAGTTCCAGCAAGCTGCGGTCCTCGCGGACCAGGTGATCGAAGAACAGTTCGGTCTCGCGCCGCATGGCGGCCTTGAGCTGCTCGTTGAAGTGCGGGAACCAGAAGGCGTCCGGCTGCACCCTTTCGAGATCCTGAAGCCTCAGCCACTGCGTGGCGAAACGGGTGGCGAGGCTCTCGGAGCGCGGGTCGGCCAGCATGCGGCGGACCTGCTGCTCCAGGACGCGCGGATCCGAGAGCCCGTCCCGGCTCGCGAGCGACACCAGTTCGTCGTCCGGCTGCGTTCCCCAGAGGAAATACGACAGCCTGGAGGCGAGGGCGAGGTCGCTGACCCGGTAGCTGCCGCCCGCCTCGGGCACGTTCTCCGGGGCTTCCTCGATCCGGAACACGAAGTGCGGGCTCGCCAGAATGGCCTCCAGGACCGTGCGCACGCCGGTCTCGAACCCCCCGTCGGCGGCCCCCACGTCGTAGAACGACATCAGGCCCGCGAGATCGGAGTCGGTGAGCGGCCGGCGATAGGCCTGCCGGGCGAGCCTCGCGGCGATCTCACGGGCGCAGGATCGTTCGGCCTCCGGCGAGGTGGGCCGGCAGGTGAAGACCCGCTGCCGGCTCGGGGTCTCGGAGACGCCCTGCGGATCCAGCGGCCCGCGGATGGTCAGGTCTCTCAGGTGGGTCAGAACGACGAAGCCGGTCCCGATGCGGAACCGGACCCCCGCGTTGGACCAGCCGAAGGGCTCCTGCAGGTCGGCGTAGGGCCCGTCCTGCTTCCTGATGAACGCCGCCGCGACCCGATGCTGGCCCGCGCTGATGAAGATGGGATCCGTGAACTGGTTCCAGTTGGGGCCGAAGTCCGCGTCCCGGCGGAGCTCTTCGACGGGGATGAGAGCGACGCGTTGCCCGTCGATGGAGATGTCCATCTCCGCGAAGCGCTCATGGTCCCCCGCCCAGAACGACATCTCGAAGACGTACTCGCCGTCGGCGGGAAAATGGTGGTCCACCACGATCCCGCCGCGGGTGCCGTAGGGCGCGCCTTCCACATGGTCCCATTCGTGCTGGGACTGGTAGGTCGAGACGAGGTAGGTCTTGGAATCCGAGGTCGCGCCCGGATGACCCAGCACCAGGCGGCTGACGTCGTTGGCGGCGTTCAGGTACGAATTGAGGAGCGTGGGCGACAGCGGCTGCGAGACCGCCATGTGGTCGAAGTTCCCCAGGTAGAGATCCGGGGGAAGCCACTGGCTGGCGTCGACGGCGATGCCGAACAGGTCCTGAACGGCCTTCTCGTACTCGGCCCGGTTGAGCCGCTGGAAACTGCGGTTGCCCGGGTTGGGGTTGGCGGCCGCGTAGTCGTCGACCGTTTGCTCGAGGGTCTCGACCAGCGCGAGCAGCGTGTCTCCCCGCGGGCGGGGGATGCCGGGCGGCGGCATCATCCCCGTGCGCAGCTTGGCGATCATGCGTTCCGCCGTCTCCCAGTCCTCCCAGGGGGCGCTCACGTCGAAGCCCTGGACCGACATGTTGCCGGTCATCATGGCGTCGTTGTGACAGACCTGGCAGTACTGCCGGAGGACGGCGTTGAGCGCTTCGGACGGGGGCGCGATGCGAGGGGCGGCCGGCCGGCTTGCCGCGTCCGGACCCAGGCTCGTCGCGAGCGCCGTGGCGGCATGCCGGACCGAGGAATGGGACGTCGGCGCACGCCCTCCCTCATGGCCCACGAACAGGGCCAGACCCAGGAGCGAGATTCCCGGAAGGAGAACTCTCACAAACACCTCCGCCTGCAGACGGTTGCGCGGGACGCGCGGGCACTGCCGGGGCACACGCCACCCAAGCACAACGCCGCGTCAAGGTATGCTCCGAGGCTTCCCGCTGGCAAGCGCCGCGCTCCCGCGGTTCTGCGCTCCCCGCGCCGTGCTCCCGCGGCGTCGCCGACCCTACATGCCGGCCGCCACCGCGTACCTGGTGAAGGCCGAGCCCGCGTCGAAGAGCGAGGCCGGTCCTTCGGCCACGTAGACGTTGCCGTCCGCGCCCACCGCCACGCCTTCCCCCGCCACGCCGTGATTCGGCCGGCTATCGGAGTCCCAGCCCGGAATGAAGCCCACGAGCGCGTCCCGGTCGACTGGCCCGATCCGGACCCCGTTCTTCCAGTTGATGTGCCGGAGACGGTTGGACTCGGAGTCGATGGCGTACACCATCTGGTCCTCGGTAATGAAGACGTCGCTGATGCGGCCGTATTGATAGCGCGACTCCAGGTAGTTCCCGTTCTGGTCATAGATCTCGAGGCGGTGGTTGCCCCGGTCCGCGACCCAGAGTCGACCCTGACCATCGAATGCCAGGGCGTGAGGGGTACGGAACTGTCCGTGCTCCGTGCCGATCTCCCCCCACTCCATCAGGTAGTCGCCCTCGGGCGAGAACTTGACGATTCGGCCCGTCAGCCCGGCGTCCCGCGCCACCTCCATCTGGGCGTCGGTCGTCAGTCCCTGACCAGCGTGACCATCCGCGACGAAGATGCTGCCGTCGGGCGCGACGATGACGTCCGTGGGCTGGTTGAGTTGGCCGGGAGCGTCTCCGGGCTGTCCCGCGACGCCCAGGCTCATGAGCAGCTCTCCGGTCTGGCTGAACTTGTGCACCTGGTGACCCTTGGTGCCCGCCTCGTTTCCGGCGAAGTCGGTCACCCAGACGTTCCCGTCCTCGTCGACGTCGATGCCGTGCGGAGTGACGAAGATTCCCGCACCGAAGTTGGCGAGGATCTCTCCCGTGTTCCTGTCGAACTTGAAGATGGGGTCCACCGGGTTGTTGTCGCAGTTGATCCCGGGTCCTCCCGCGGAGCCCGCCGCACAGCGCTCATACCCCCAGACGTGCCCGTCCGTCGGGTCGATGTCCACGCCCGCGGTGGATCCCCATTGCCGTCCCTCGGGGAGCGTCGCCCAGCTACCGATGCGCGTCGGGTTCGGATTGGATAGCCCCTCGCCCGTGATCGGATTGGCTCCTTCGGCGGCCATCGTCGCCAGTGGCCCGGACTCCGTGGCGCATCCGGTGAGAAGTCCCGCACCCGCGAGCGCGAACAATGGAAGTCGAAACCCTGACATGACTGCCTCCTTGCGAGTCTCGTTTTCGCCGCGGGACCCCGTCCTTTGAGCCATGGGTCCGTGAATCACGCGGGCGCCTTGTGGTTGCCGCCCGTACTCCTACCGGGGAATGACGGGCAGCGTGATGTGCGACGGATACCGGGCGTTGTGGTAGACCGTCTGATTGGCGGTCCGGACCTCCGTTTCGAGGTGGACCGGGCCGCCGGTGTTGGGGTTGCGGTCGTACTTGGGGAAGTTGCTGCTCGAGATCTCGACCCGGATCCGGTGGCCTTCACGGAAGAGGTTGCTGGTCGCCCACAGGTCGATGTTGAACTCGTACACGGTCCCGGGTTCCAGCAGCTCGTAGTCCGTGAAGTCGGGGCTGTTGTGATACCGTGCGCGCAGGATGCCGTCCGCGATGTTGATTTCCTTTCCGTCCGGGTGGACGTCCACGAGCATCGCGGTGAAGTCGGTGTCGGTCGCGGAACTCGATGCGTACAGGGTGGCCGTGATCGGGCCCGTGACTTCAACGGCCTCCTCGAGAGGCGGCGTGGTGAACACCAGGATGTCGTCCCGCTCCGCGATGTCCGCGCGGTCGAAGGGGCCGGGGGGCGTAGGCCCGAACATGAGGTTGCCGCCGCGGGTGGGGACCGGGTTCATCGGGTCGAACACGAACTCGTCGACCGGGTCGGACGCCCCGGGCATCCCCGTGCTGAGCGTGCCGTCGCCGGCGGAGCCGTTCGCGTTGCCCCCGCTGTGGAAGTAGTAGTTCGTGTACTGCGTGCGGGCGATGGGCCACTCGTTCTCGGAGCGCCAGACGTTCTCGCCCATGATGAAGATCCGCACCGGTGGCTCGTCGAGATATCCGTTGTCCACGCCCTTCAGCAGCGCGTCGAACCACTTCACGTGCAGGCTGTCGAAGTCGACGGTGGCTTCAGGTCCGAAATCGATGCCGTCGTAGACGAAGTTCGGCACGCTGGCGTGGGGCCAGGGGCCGATGAGCAGCTTCTGGTTCTCGCGTGCGTACTCTGTGCGTCCCTTCTCGACCATGCCCGTGTAGCTGACCAGGGTGCCGTCCAGGAAGACGTCGTACCACCCGCCGATGTTGAGGGAGGCCGCCGCGAACTCCTCCAGGCGTGCTTCGGAGTCGAGCACCTCCCAGTACGAATCGTAGGTCGGGTGCATCACGAAGTCGCGCCACCAGGGATTGTCCTGCCCCGTCGCCGCGCCCATCTCCAGCAGCGGCATGGTCCAGAGCACCTGGTCCCAGTCGGGGTTGCCCGCCTGGCCGGTGCGACCGCCCATCCCCGAAGCCCAGCCGATGCGGGAGCCCAGCGCGAGCGCGCCGCCCGGATACGCTGTGTCGAAGTAGTAGTTGAACGGGGTCACCCGGGGGGCCATCGCCTTGAGATAGGGCGACCTGAACTCCGCTCCCTTCCACTGCGTGGTGGCAAGATAGGAGTTGCCGTGGGTGCCGATCTGCCCGTCCGACCACTCCTGGCGGCCAATCCAGTTCTGGGTGTCGTGGCTGTCGTTGGCTTCCGCCAGATAGGGATACCAGCTCCCCTCGGAGTCGAAGCGGCCGCGCACGTTCTGGTGGACGTAGACGTATCCGCGTTCCGCCCAGCGCAGGCCTTCCTCCCAGGAGGCGGCGTCGGACCCGTTGTCGTAGGGGTCGCGGATCAGCAGCGCTGGATGGCGTCCCGGCGCGGCCGGACGATACACGTCCGTCGAGAGGAGCGTCCCGTCCCGCATCGGCACCATGAGATTGTGTTGTACGATCGCGGACTCTCCGGCCCGGAATTCCCCCGAGTGGAGCTCCTGCGCCTCCAGCGGCGACGCGTACGCGGAGAGCATCAGGGCGATGCCGGTTGCGAAGATTCGAGTGACGGTGCGCGACTCCATGAAGATCTCCTTAGAGGTGTGGTATTCCAGCCCGATTGATCGACGAACGCGTTTCTTCGGGTACCGGCCCGGGCCATGCCGAGCCGGCGAACATCAGCTTCCGTCCGTCTCCCCGGTCGCCTCGTGGATGGCCTCCACGGTGAGGTCCGCGATCCAGTCCACGAGTTCGCTTCCGAGGGCCAGGGTGCGGGGTATGGGCGCCAGGTCGACGCCGTTGATGGAGAAATGTCCCGCGCGGATGCGCTGCTCCATGCGAACGGTGGTGGGATCGGTGAGCATCATGATGGAGGTGGCGCTGAACTCGTCGTGCAGCCCGGGGTCCTGCATCACCTCGTTGATGCCCCTTTCGCGCAGCCATTGCTGGCGGTCCACCCAGTTGTAGTACTCGGGCACGTGATGGACGCTGGTCTTGCCGTCGGTCCATTTTGAGGAAAGCGCCTCCGCGACCTCGAGCTGCGGCTGCTGGTTGCCTCCGCTGTCGCCGATCAGGACGATGTGGCGGAACCCGTTGGCCCGCAGGGCGGTCGAAACGTCGGTGAGCACGGCCTTGAAGGTCTCGACCCTGACCCCGATGGTGCCCGGATAGCGGATGGTGCCGGGTTCCAGGTCGATCTCCCCCTCGGGGACGTACTTGATGATGGGGGCGATCAGCGCGTTGCCCAGCTTGCGCGCAACCGCCTCCGCCGTCTGCTGCAGGATGTAGTTGTGCTTGCCGCCCGCCAGGTAGGGGCCGTTCTCCTCCACCCCGCCCGTGGGCACGATGACGGTGGTCTTTCCGGAGCGGATCGCGTCGCGCACCTCCATGAAGGTGAGTTCCTCGATCCACACCGACTCGAGCGCGTCGATGGGACGCGGCGTGTCGGGATCGATCGGGTTTCCACCGCTCCCGGGTCGAGGCGCCTGCTGGGCCGCGAGCGCAATGGGTGCAGAAAGCAGGGCGAGGACGAACAGCTTGACGAACCGGGCCATCAATGCCTCCGGGATTGCGGGACTGCGGTCGGAAAACGACCGGGATACATGCATCGGCACCGTAACCGACGACCCGATGCCACGCAAGCAATATCAGGCCGGTCGCCCGCCTCGGCCGGCGGTGCATGAATTGGCCCGAGCGGGCAGGTGCGTGCGGCGAAGTCCCGGAGTGAGCGTCGTCCCCGGGCTGCCAACCCTACCGCCGGTGCCAGGCCGCAAGTACCTCCGCTTCGCGCTCGGGCATCAGCCCCGCCCGCATGGTCGCGCGATCCTCCTCGGGAAGCTCTTTCCACCACTCCAGGGTCTCCCCCGCGCTGACCGCCAACGGCCTGTAGCGCAGGCCGGCGGCCATGGCGGCATCGCGGCTCATGCGCGCGAAGCCTGTGGTTGGTCCCACAGGTGGTTGCCAGACGGGGAGATCGCTCCACGGCCGGACCCCGTGCTCCTGGAGGAAATCGTAGGACACGAACGTCAGGGTGGAGGGCGTCGAGGTCGCCGCCTTCAGCCCGTGGAGGAACTCCGCCATGTGCAGATCCCCCTCCGGCCCGATGACATTGTAGACGCCTCTCGTCTCCTGCTCCAGCAGATGCACCATGAACTCGGCCAGATCGCGTACGTCGATGTACTGGACGGGGTCCATGGGGGTGTTGGGAGCGAGCACCTCTCCCCCCCGGTCCATGCGCGCGCACCAGTACGTGAAGCGGTCGCTCCGGTCACCGGGACCTGCGACCAGTCCGGGGCGTACGATCGTGCAGCGATCGCCGAGCGCGGCCTGCAGCTCCTGCTCCGCCAGTGCCTTCATCGGCCCGTAGCCTTCCCACTCCTCCATCGGCAGGTCCGCCTGTCCCACCGGGGCGGATTCATCGATTCCGATCTCCACCCTGGACATGTAGGCGGCCTGGGTGGAAATGAAGAGGTACTGATCGGTCCGGTCCACCAGCAGGCGGGCCGTGGCGCGAACCTGGTCGGGCGTGTAGCCGGAGTTGTCGATGACCACGTCCCAGGTGCGGTTTCCTTCAAGGGACGACAGGTCCCCGTCGCGGTCGCCGATCAGGTTTTCCAGTCCCGTGAACCGGTCCTGGAACATGCGCGGCTGGCTGCGTCCACGATTGAACAGGGTGAGCTCGTGGCCGCGAGACAGAATGCGGTCGACCTGCCAGGGGCCGATGAACCCGGTGCCCCCGAGAAGGAGGATGCGGGAAGCCCTGCGCGGCAGCCGGATCGCTTCGGGCCCATGCCCGTTCATCGAGGCCGGGTACGCGAGCCCGAGCCCGAGGCCGCCGCCAGCCACAGCCGACATCTTGAGGAAATCGCGTCGATTCGTCGTCATTTCCCTCATCTCCCGTGAGAGGGTAAGCGTCATGCGGGGCCCGCCGGCCAGGAGGACGACGGTCCCGCGCTGCTATTCCGTGGCGGGGCGTCTCGCTCCGCGTCCGTCCTGCTTGTAGACCACGCCATCCTTCATGACGAAGTCGATGCTCTGCAGGAGACCGATGTCGGCCAGCGGATCTCCGCGCACCGCCACCAGATCCGCGACTTTGCCGGCCTCCACGCTTCCCAGTTCCTCCGTGCGCTCGAGCACGATGGCGGCCTCGCGGGTCGCTGCGAGGATCGCATCCGCCGGCGACATGCCCGCGTCCACCAGCAGGCGGAACTCTCCCGCGTTCTCCCCGTGCGGGAAGACGCCGGCGTCGGTGCCGAAGCCGATCTTCACGCCCTGGCGCATCGCCAGCTCAATGGACTCGCGGAAGTACGGGTAGATCTCGAGCGCCTTCCGGCCCGGCAGTCCTCCGAGCGTGCCTGCCAGCGCCCGCTCGCGAACATCCTCGAACGCCATCATGGTGGGAACGAGGTACGTCCCGTGCTCCGCCATGAGCCGCACGGTCTCGTCGTCCAGCATGGAGCCGTGCTCGATGGAGGTGACGCCGGCCCGCACCGCGGCCTTGATGCCCTCCAGGCCGTGTGCGTGGGCCGCCACCGTGCGCTCGGCCATGTTGGCGGTCCGGACCAGGACGACCATCTCCTCGTCGGTGTATTGCTGGACGCCCACCGCGTCGCCCTCCGAGAGCACGCCGCCGGTGGCGCAGAACTTGATGACGTCGGCGCCATACTTGATCTGGTAGTTCACCGCCTCGCGCACGCGCTCTATGCCCTGGGCGATGCCGTCCTCGATTCCGGGCTCCTCGAAGATGTCCGGCCGGTAGCCGTTGCTGTCGCAGTGTCCTCCGGTGATCCCGAGTGAGTGCACGGCTGTGTACATGCGCGGCCCCGGCACCATGCCCGCGTTGATGGCGTCGCGCAGCGCCACATCGGCGAAGTCGTCGCTTCCCACATTGCGGATGGTGGTGAAGCCCGCTTCGAGCGTGATTCTGGCGTTCATGACGCCGGCGATGGCCAGGTGTCCGGGCCAGCGACGCAGGCTGCCGCCTCCGTCCCCGGGGTCGCTGGTGATGTGGGTGTGAAGGTCGATGAACCCGGGCATCACCGTGTGGTCGGAGAGATCGATGAGCGTCGCGCCCGGCGGCACGTCGAGCTCCTCCCCCACAGCCTCCAGACGGGTGCCGCGCACCAGGATGGTGACGTTCTCGCGCACGCCGCCGTCCAGGCCGTCTATGAGGCGTCCCGCTACGACGGCAGTCACTTCGGTGCTGTCGGGCAGGGTGACCCGCTGGGCTTCGAGGCCGGTGGGCGCCGCCGTCCACGAAACCGCCGAAAGCAGGAGGCAACCCACACCGATCCAGACCACCGCGCGTCGCTTCGGCCGGCGGTCCCTCCGGATCGTCATGGCCCCGCGCTGCAGTCCTCCGCTCTTCATGCCCTCGGCGAGCGCTTCGCATGGACGCGGTTTTTTCATGGGATCGATTCCTTCCTGGCGTTCTGCCCGCGCGCGTGCACGGCTCTCCGGGAGAGTGCGGCTTCCAAACGTCCACCATACGGCCAGCGCCGGGGTTGCGACACCTGCCCCCCGGCGGCCCGGCGCCAACCTTGCGCATCTCCGCGCTTCCTGTTACCGAATAAATACCGAATATCGAGTTTCATCCCTCTCCCTCCGGGGCTGCCGACACCTCTCCGGGGCTGGCCATGACGGACAAACCAACCCCCATGCGACTGCCCCTCCGAGGCCGCGGAGCCTCGCACGATCTGCCGAACCGCTTCGAGCGGTTTCACCTAGAGCCGGAGGAGGAGCGCGCCGGGAGAGAGGAGCAGGTCCGGAAAACCCGTTTCTTCACCGACCGGTCCCGGAGCGTCATCGCCCGCAACTCCAGCCCGGACCTGGGCTTCTCGGTCAGCCTGAACCCCTATCGGGGATGCGAGCACGGATGCAGCTACTGTTACGCGAGACCGACGCACGAGTACCTGGGCTTCTCCGCGGGGCTCGACTTCGAGAGCCGGATCATGGTGAAGCCCGATGCCCCCGAGCTGTTGAAGGAGGCGCTGGCCGGACGCTCCTGGCAGCCTCAGACGCTGGCGCTGAGCGGCGTCACCGATCCCTACCAGCCGGTGGAGCGGCGGCTGGGGATCACGCGTGCCTGCCTGGAGGTGCTCCTCGAATGCCGGCATCCTGTGTCCATCGTCACGAAGAACCACCTGGTGGTTAGGGACATCGACATCCTGTCCCGCATGGCGGAGCATCGGACGGTGATGGTCACGCTGTCGATCACAACGCTGCGCAACGACCTCCGCCGGGTGATGGAACCCAGAACGTCGGTTCCCGCTCGGCGGCTGGCGGCGGTGCGGGCGCTGGCGGATGCGGGGATCCCGGTGGGGGTGAACGTCGCTCCGCTGATCCCCGGGCTGAACGACCATGAGCTGCCGGAGATCCTGGCGGCGGCCCGCGAGGCGGGAGCGTCTTGCGCCGGCATGATGTTGCTGCGCCTGCCGTTCGCGGTGAAGGACCTGTTCGCCGAATGGCTGGAGCAGCACTTCCCCGATCGGCGTAACAAGGTGCTCGGGCGCCTGAGGGAGGTGCACGGAGGCAGACTCTACGACTCTCGCTTCGGACGGCGGGGGCGCGGGAGAGGGCCCTTCGCCGAGCATCTGGGGAACCTGTTCCGGGTCAGCTGCCAAAAGCTCGGGCTGAAGCGGCGATCGTACGACCTCGCTACCGATGCCTTCCGCCGGCCCGAGCGGGCCGGTCAGATGCGGCTGTTCGACGCGCGCGGCTGAGCGGCACCGACCGGCTACCGCTCCGGACCGGACTACCTCATCTCATCGCGGCCAGCAACTCGACGAGCAGCTCCTGGCCCGAGGCGCCCAGGCTGGCCTCGCCCTGGTTGTAGTTGCGCAGCAGAACGACGCCCAGCCCCGACTCGGGCTCGAAGAGCATGTAGGCGTTGTAGCCGGCGACGGATCCGGAGTGCCCGACGAGCCGGGCTCCGTCGTCCGCGGCGCGGATCATCACGCCCAGCCCATAGCCGTTGTCGGGATCCTCGGGGGTGTGGACCCGGCTCATCTCCGCAACACTCTCGTCGGAGAGGATCGCGGGCGAGGCGCGCCCCTGCAGCGCGCCCATGAAGCGGGCCAGGTCGAGGACGGTGGAGTACACCCCTCCGTTGGGCACCTTGTAGCCGCGGCCGGCATGCTCGCGCGTCGGCTGCTCCGGGTCCGGGTTGCCGTCCCCGCGGTTCACGTAGCCGACGGTCAGCCGGGGCGCCAGTTCGGGGCCGATGACGAAAGTGGAGCTGGTCATGCCCAGCGGCTTGAAGACGTCCTCTTCGACGAACTCCATGAACGGCCGTCCCACGGCCCTGGCCACGGCCAGCCCCAGCGTGCCGTAGCCGATGTTGGAATAGGAGTACTCCGCGCCCGGCGCGTTCTGGAAGCGGCTCAGCGGAATCGATTCGACGATCCGCTCCTGCCAGATCTCGATGGGGCCGGAGGCGGCGATGTCCCAGTCGGGCTCGCGCACCAGTCCGGAGGTATGGCTGGCGAACTGGCGCACGGTCGGGGCGGGAGCGCCTCCCATCGCCCCGGGGAAGCGGGCGGTTGCCGGAAATATGTCGCTCAGCGGCTGGTCGAGGTCGATGTAGCCCCGCTCCACCGCCCGCATCATCACCACCGCGGTCACGGTCTTGGAGATGGAGCCCACCCTGTAGATGGAGCCCACCCCGGCCGGGATGCGGCGGTCGCGGTCGGCCCATCCGAAGGCGCGGGCCCATACGACGTCGCTGCCCCTCGCAACGGCTGCGCTGACCCCGCCGACATCGTCGGCCGCCACCTGCGCCTCCATCCTCTGCTCGAAGCGGGAGATGGCCGCGTTCCAGGCGTCGGCATCGACGCTCTGGGCGATGGCCGGGCGCGCAACGAAAAACGTTGCGAGCAGTGAGACAGTGGCGTAAGTCCTTGTCAATGCTGCGATACTGCGAGCGCACCCGGGAGGAGCAGCCCCTGCGGATCGCTCCCGCGCCTCAGTTCCCCATCTCATTCGCGATCTCCTCCAGCCTTCTCTGAATTTCCTCTTCCGGCAGCCAGCGGCCCCGGAACATGACGCCCGCGCGGTCGGCGACGTTGGCCACATCGGACAGCGGATTCGCGTTCAGCAGCAGGAGATCCGCGCGCCGCCCGACCGCCACCGTGCCGAACGAGTCCCGCCCCTGGAAGTACTCACCCACGTTGCGGGTCCCGCTCACCAGGATCTCCCAGGCGGACATGCCGGCGTCGGCCATCGCCTTCATCTCGCGGTGGATCGAGAAGCCCGGCACGCTGAAAATCTGGGGCGAATCGGTGCCCAGGAGAATGCCCGCGCCGCCATCCGACAGCGCCTCCAGCACCCGATTGCGGTTCGCCGCCCACTGCGCCGCCCGTTCGGGGCTGGTCCGGGACGCCGCCGCCCGCTGTCGGCCTTCCCAACCCTCCACCTGGAATCCGGGCCAGTAGCGCATCTCCGGGTAGCGCGCCATTTCGGCGGCGTCGCCCCGGCCGATGATGCCGACCTCCCAGAGGACCATGGTGGGGACAACCCAGGCGCCCGCGTCGCGGGTCAGCTGCACGAGGTATTCGAGCCGGTCCTCGTCGACCTCGCCCTCGAAGGCGTCCAGGAACTCGATGTAGCCGTCGAGGTGGTCGAAGGTCTCCTGGCCCATGAGGATGGCGTGCTCCAGCCCCACATCTGCCGGCACATGTCCGGCGAAGCGGATCCCCACCTCCTGGGCGGTGGTCGCCATGGCGTTGTATTCGTCGAGCGTGGGCCCCGGATGGATCTTCAGCAGATCCCATCCTTCGCGCTTCTGGCGACGCACCTGTGCCTCCGCGTCCGCCGGGGAGTTCACGCTCCCGTCGTTGAAGCTGGGGCCGGCCATGTAGAGCGTCGGCGCGATGATCTCCCCGGCGTTGGCCCTGGCGCGCAATGACAGATGGCCGTCCTGCCCCAGCATGCCGCGCACGGTGGTGACGCCGTTGGCCACGTAGAGGAACATCACCGTTTCCTCGATGTCGCCGCCGGGCATGTGTCCGTGCATCTCGGCGAGGCCGGGCATGAGGTACTTGCCGTCGGCGTCGATAACCATGGCGTCGGCGGGCGGATCGAGCGATGCGGACGGGCCCATCTCCACGATCCGGCCGCTGGAGACGATGACCGTGTAGTCGGCGAGGACGCCCTCGCGGTCCATCGGCACCACGTTCGCATTGACGAAGGCGGTGGTGCGCTGCGGCGGCACCTGGGCGTGCATCCCGGCGGGAAGAACCAGGCCGGCGATAGCCAGGCATGAAACGGAGAGAATGGTCCGGGGGGCGGGAGCATGCATGTCGATACCTCCTCTACTTACCGAGCGATGCCGTACATCGGGGGTTGCCGCGCACATCAGGACGCTGCGCCACCAGAGTTGCTCCGTCAATAAGGCTGCGGGCGGAATGGCGTGTCAAACGGGCGCCGGCCCGTTGTTCGATGTACGCGTGCGGTCTCTCGCTCGCGCGAGGTTTGCGCGCCGGACCCTCCTGCCCGCATGGTTCCGGCTTCGGCATCGCAGCGTCCGGGCGACTCCGCAGGTGCGGCCCACCGGAAGAACCGTCCCGAGCGGGGATCCCGCTCATCGCGGGCCCGGACCGCAGCCGACCCGTTCATGCACCGAACACCCCCGACATCCGCCCGCCCGTGAACGTCCACCTCATCGACGGCACCTACGAGCTGTTCCGACACTTCTATGCGGTCCCGTCGCGGGAAGACCGGGCGGGCCGCGAGGTGGGCGCTCTCGTTGGCGTGCTGCACTCCCTGCTGGGCATGCTGGAGGCGGGTGCCACCCATATCGGGGTGGCCACCGACCACGTCATCGAGTCCTTCCGCAACGACCTGTGGCCGGGCTACAAGAGTTCGGCGGGCATCGATCCCGCGCTCCACGCACAGTTCCATCCCCTGGAGGGCGCCCTGGCGGCGATGGGGATCGCGGTGTGGCCGATGGTCGAGGTGGAGGCCGACGACGGCCTGGCCTCGGCGGCCCGGCTGGCGGGCGCGGACCCGGCGGTGGAGCGGGTCTTCATCTGCACGCCCGACAAAGACCTCAGCCAGTGCGTCTCGGGGACCCGCATCGTCCAGTTCGACCGGCGCCAGCGCACCCTGCGCGACGAAGAGGGCGTGGTCGAGCGGTTCGGAGTGCGGCCCGCCTCCATCCCCGACTACCTGGCGCTGGTGGGCGACAGCGCGGACGGATTCCCGGGCATCCCCGGCTGGGGCGCCAAGTCCACATCGACGGTGCTCGGGCACTACGGTCATCTGGAGGCTATCCCCATCCGGAGTCTCCCGTGGGCCGTCGCCGTACGGGGCGCCGCGAGGTTGCAGGAGAACCTCCGCGCCGGATGGCGCGACGCGCTGCTGTTCCGGGATCTGGCCACGCTCCGGGACGACGCCTCGCTGTTCGACGACCTCGAGGAACTCCGCTGGGGCGGCGCGACCCCCGGCTTCGAGCGCGTAGCGAAGTCGCTGGGGGATGCGCGGCTGGCGGAACGGGTCGAGCGCATCGTGTCGGAGCGGGGCGCCGGGCGCAGATAGGAGCCGGAACCATCGGGAAAACGGGTCGCCGGGGGGCCCAATACCGCATGTCGACCGAACGCATGCATATTCGGGACGATCCGCTCCCGCGGGGAAGCGGAGCCCGGCCCATCGCTTTAGATTAACCAGGTTGTCACCGAATCATCCCAAAGGGGCTCACATGAAGAACGTCACCACCCTCCTGCTCGCCCTGTCGCTCCTCCCACTCGCATTCGCGCCGGCGCCGGCCGGGGCGCAGTCCAACGGATCCGCAGCGAGTGCGTCGGTCTCCGCTTCCCTCTTCGACGGAATGCGCTACCGCACCGTGGGACCCGCCCGCGGCGGGCGCGTCACCACTGTCGCGGGGCATCCCAGCCACCCCGAGACCTTCTACATGGGAGCGGTCGGCGGTGGAATCTGGAAGACCGGGGACTACGGACAGACGTGGCGGCCCATCTCCGACGGCTATCTGGCCACCGGCTCGATGGGCGCGATCCGGGTGGCCCCCTCCGACCCGAACATCATCTACGCCGGAACCGGTTCGGACGGCATCCGCAGCAACGTGATCACCGGCAAGGGCATCTACCGGTCCGACGACGCCGGAGACAGCTGGCGCTTCATCGGGCTGCCTGAAGCAGGCCAGATCGGCGCCGTCGAGGTGCATCCCGACGATCCCGAACTGGTCTACGTTGCGGCGATGGGGAACACCTTCAAACCCAACCCGGAGCGCGGGGTCTACCGCAGCCGCGACGGCGGCGCGAACTGGGAGCTGGTGCTCTTCGTCTCCGACTCGACCGGCGCCGTCGATCTCGAGCTGGCGCCCGACAACCCGGACGAGATCTACGCCGGCATGTACCGCGGCGAGCGCAAGCCCTGGACCATCATCAGCGGGGCGTACGAGGGCGGCATCTACAAGTCCTCGGACGGCGGCGCCAGCTGGACCCAGCTGGAGCAGGGCCTGCCGGGCGGGCTCTTCGGCAAGAGCGACCTTGCGGTGTCGCCCGCAGATCCGGACCGGGTGTACGCGCTCATCGAGGCGCCGGAGCCCGAGGACGGCCTCTATCGCTCCGACGACCGGGGAGCCACCTGGCGTCAGGTGTCGAGCTACAACCCGATCCTCAACCGGCCGTTCTACTACACCGGTGTGGACGCCGACCCCACCAACGCGGACATCGTCTACGTCAACAACGAGGGGTTCTACAAGTCCACCAACGGCGGGGCGGACTGGCAGCGCCGCCCCACTCCGCACGGCGACAACCACGACATGTGGATCAACCCGGACGACCCCGACCTGTTCGTCCAGTCCAACGACGGCGGCGCCAACGTCACCCGCGACGGCGGCCTCACCTGGTCCACCCAGAACAACCAGCCCACGGCCGAGCTCTACCAGGTCGACATCGACGACCGCTTCCCGTACTGGCTGTACGCCGGCCAGCAGGACAATTCGACGATCGCCGTGCCCAGCCGGCTGCCCTACGGGATGCCCGGGGGCCACACGGCCCACTGGCGCGCCGTCGGCGGCTGCGAGACCGGACCGGTGGTGCCCAAGCCCGGCAATCCGGACATCGTCTACGCCAACTGCAAGGGCCGTTTCGGCCGCTACAGCTGGAGCACCGACCAGGAGAAGCAGTACTACGTGGGCGCATGGGACCTGTACGGCCGCAACCCGGCCGACCTCCCCTACCGCTTCCAGCGGGTGGCGCCCATCCACGTCTCCCCCAACGACCCCGACGTCGTCTACCACACCTCCCAGTACGTGCACCGCACCACCGACGAGGGAATGACCTGGGAGACCATCTCCCCAGACCTGACGGCCTTCGAGCCCGAGACCCAGATGGCCTCCGGGGCGCCGATTACGCGCGACATCACCGGAGAGGAGCACTACAGCGTCCTCTACGACATCCAGGAATCGCCCCACGACGCCGACGTCATCTGGACGGGCGCCAATGACGGCCCAATCCACGTTACGCGCGACGGAGGTGCGAACTGGACCGACGTCACCCCCGACATGCCGGGACGCGGGCGGGTGCAGAACATCGACGTGTCGCCTCACGACCCGGCAAAGGCCTACGCCACCATCCTGCGCTACCAGCTCGGCGACTTCGAGCCGTATGCCTACCGCACCGAGGACTACGGCCAGTCCTGGACCCGCATCACCACCGGCGACAACGGCATTCCGGACGACCACCCGGTGCGCGTGGTGCGCGAGGATCCGGGCCGCGAGGGACTCCTCTACGCCGGCACCGAGTTCGGGATGTTCATCTCCTTCGACGACGGCGGCAGCTGGCAGTCGTTCAAGCTGAACATGCCCACGACGCCCATCACCGACATGAAGGTGCACCTGGGCGACCTGGTTCTGTCCACGATGGGACGGGGATTCTGGATCCTCGACAACCTGGGCCCCCTCCACGAGTTGAGTGCGGAGGTCGCCGCCGCGGATGCCCATCTCTTCGCGCCGCGCCCCGCATACCGGGCCTTCAGCTCCGGCTTCGGCGGGGGCTTCGATCCCGCGGCGCCCGAGTATCCGCGCCCCGGAGTGGTGATCGACTACTACCTGGCGAACGGCGCGGACGAGGTCACGCTCGACATCCTGGACGCCGAGGGCAATCTCGTACGCTCCTTCTCGAGCGACGCCATGGGCGAGCAGATGGTGCCTCCGGCCGAACCGGGCATGCGCGCGCCCACCCTCGAGCGCGTCGGTACCCCCAGAATGCCCAACTCGGCCGGCATGCACCGCTTCAACTGGGACTTCCGCTATCCGGGCCCCTGGGACGCCAGTCCCGCGCGCGCCGGCCGGGGTGGGCCGGTAGCCCTGCCGGGCACCTACCAGGTGCGCCTGAACGTGGGCGGCTGGAGCGCCACCGCGAGCGCCGAGGTGCTCATGGATCCGCGCGTGGCCGCCGACGGCGTCACCATGGACCACCTGCGCGAGCAGTTCGCACTGGCCATGCAGGTGCGCGACGCGCTCAGCCAGGCGCGCATGGCCGCTGCGAAGATCGCTGAGGTCACCCCCGGCCTCGAGGACCGGGATGAGATGCAGGAAACCCTGGAACAGCTTCAGGAGATCGAGAGCGCCCTGGTGAACGAGAGCGACGACGGGATCCGTTATCCCGAGCGCATGCTGCTCAGCCAGATGAACTACCTTTACTCGATGCTCAACCGCGCCGACCAGATGCCCGGACGGGACGCGCAGGTCCGGTACGAGGAGCTGCAGGCGGAGCTGGAAGTGCATATCCGCAATCTGGAGCGTCTGCTGAGGGCCACGATCACGGCGGCCCACTGAGGGCCTGCCGGAGGCACGATCCGCGGGAGGTGCGACCTGAGCTTTGCCTATCACGTCACCCCCGCGGACGTGCTTCTGGTTCTGGAGGCGCACGGCGCCGCGGAGTCGGAAGAGGACGACGAGGTCCTGGACGCGCTCTATCTCGTCAACGAGTGGGAAGGGCGCATCTCCGAGGTGGCGCTGGAACATGACGGCGCCCACGACAGCCGGCTCGCCGTGTGGCACGAGATCGAGGCCATCCTGATCGAGGAAGGCTACCTGGAAGAACCCCCGAGGCTGGGCGAGTGACCCGCAACCCGGAAGCCGTCAACTACGAGCGCTACCTGAGGCTGGATGAGCTCCTCCGGCTCCAGAAGCCAAGGGATGACGTTGAACACGACGAGATGCTGTTCATCGTCATCCACCAGGTCTACGAGCTGTGGTTCAAGGTGCTCCTCCACGAGATGGACTACTGCTGTCGCCTGCTGGTGGACGGGGACGCGCCCCGGGCCCAGCATACGCTCAAGCGGATCCTCACCATCCTCAAGGTGCTGGTGGCGCAGCTCGACATCCTCGAGACCATGAGCCCGGTCGAGTTCCTGACCTTCCGTGACCATCTCGACACTGCCAGCGGCTTCCAGTCCGACCAGTTCCGAGCCCTCGAGTTCTGTCTGGGCTGGAAGCACCGGGCCGCCATGAAGCGTTTCGAACCGGGGAGCCGCGCGCGGCTGGATCTCGAGCGCCGCTGGAGCGCGCCCACGTTGTGGGACTGCTTCCTCCGCTACCTGGCCGCGGAGGGATACGACCTTCCGCGCACAAGCCTGGAGCGGGATGTGACGTGGCCGGTGGTGACGGACGAGGCCACGCAGGAGGTCCTGGTCCGCGTCTATCGCGGGGACGCCCGCAACGCCCAGGTGTGCGAGCGCCTCGTGGACCTGGACGAGGGGCTGCAGGAATGGCGCTACCGCCACATGAAGATGGTGCAGCGGACCATCGGCCATAAACCGGGAACCGGGGGATCCGCGGGATCCCGGTATCTGGCCACGACGCTCAACAAGCCCGTGTTCCCCGACCTGTGGGAGATTCGGGCACGGTTGTAGGGGCCATCCCGCCGGGCGCTGCCGCCGATGTTCCGTGGCGCCCTCAGGCCCCCTCGCAGACCCTCGGCGCCGTGTAGTCCAGGCCCAGCAGGCGAAAGTAGTTCTGCCCGAGCGCGATGTTGCGGAAGGCGGTGTCGTCGAGGTGGCGCAGGATCCGGCTGGTGACCTCCAGCTCGGTGCGGTAGACCGCGAAGCTCTTGTCTCTCGAGGCCAGGAAGTCGGTCCCCGGAAGAACGCGCTCCGAATACCGGTTGAGGAACGGAACGTATGCCGCCCTCGCCTCCGCATCCGAGAAGTAGGCGTCGTCCAGGACGCGCCACGAGATGTCCAGCATCAGGCGGGGATGACGGTCGAGCATCGACGTCACGATCGCGATGTGTTCGGCCGGAGCCATCCGCGTCAGCTCCCGCGACAGCCCCATGTGCACCCACACGATGTCATTGTCGGGGTACAGGCGCAGCACTGCCTCCATCAGCGGAAGATAGAGGGTCGGATCCTCGTCGTTGCCCAGGTCCGAGTGGATCGCCAGCGGCATGTCCCGCTCGCGGAGCGCCGCCATGAACGGCGCCCAGTCGTCCAGCACCTCCTCCGGAACCGCGCCGCGGCCGTTCGCGAACACGGCCTGCTTCACCAGGTTAACCTCGCCCATCCACGAGAAGACCCCCGGGTATTCCTCGTCCAGGCGGCGCATTTCGGGGAGGATGGTGGCGGGGCGCGCAAGGTCGGGGAAGGTCATCGACAGCGTCAGATGCACGTCCGATGGCGGACTCGCCTCGTAACCGGCGGCATTGGCGAGATCGTTGTCGAGCGACGGCAGCAACGGCGTGCCGGGACAGTCCAGATAGTACGTGCAGGACGAGAAGTCCGGGAGCGTCTGACCGATCCCGTAGACGTTCGCGAACAGCACGCCCGTCTCCCGCAGGTACCCGACGATCTCGTCGAAGGGGATCTCCGCGCCCCCGAAGGGACGGAAATGGAGGTGGGCGTCGACGACCGCGGTCTGGGGCTCAAGGGAGCGATCGTAGCACGGGGCGTCGGCGGCCTGATACAGCTCCAGCGCGGAAGACGAGACGCAGCCTGTCGCGGCCAGCAAGGCGCCGGCCAGCAATGGCCCGGATGGGAACTCGGCCAGGGTCATCGATCGCTTCCGGCTCATCCAGGGACGGATCCGTCGGGGAGTGCGTGTGAATCGACGCCCGTGCGCCGTCCCAACAAAAGAACGGCCCCGGAAGGTCGCCGTGCAACCTTCCGGGGCCTTGTGATGCTGCTTCCGCCGATGGCGGATCAGCTGCGCGTTACCACGTGTACCCCAGCTTGGTGTAGACGAAGGCCCCGTTGAAGCCGTAGGGCGTGAACTGGCCGAACCGGTTGCCGACGCCGTCCGCCGCGCCCGGGTATTCCTGCGGCTTCGTGTTGAGGACGTTCTGGGATCCCACCGTCAGCATCCAGTTGTCGCTGAGGGAGTAGGCCCCCTCCACGTCGAAGAGGACGCGGGACGGGTAGTCGATCGTGTTGCCGGGATCCGACACGTAGTAGGGCTGCTCGCCGTCGTAGTAGCCGCCCCAGTGGCTGGCCCGTACCAGGAGGCGCATGCCGCTGGCGAAGTCGTGGTTCACCGACACGTTGGCGCGCAGGTTGGGCAGTCCCTCTTCCAGAATGCGGATGCGGCCCCCGCTAAGCGTCTGCGGATTGAACTCGGTGACGGTGGTGCGGTTGACGTTCCAGGCGGTGCTGAAGGTGGTGCCGGAACCGTCGCCGCCCGCCACCCGGTACGCGGCCACCCAGTCGATGCCCTGGCTGCGCGTCGAGAAGTCGTTGATGAAGAAGCGGAATCTGGCGAGCACGCCGCCGGGCCGGATGATGCCCTCGGCGAGCAGCCGTTCGATGTCCATGGGACTGAGGCTGAAGTCCTGGGTGAAGGTGAGCCGGTCGGACATGCTGATCTGATAGGCGTCGAACGACATGTTGAAGTTGCCGCTCTCGACCACCGCGCCCACGGCCAGGTTGACCGAGGTCTCCGGCACCAGCGGTTCGCCCCCGTACTCCACGGCCAGATCGGAGGTGGAGGGGATGGTGCCGTTGTTGGTCAGGTCCATGATGACCGGGTCGTAGATCGTGGAGATGTTGAACGCGTTGGACTGTCCGGGCGTGGGCGCGCGGAACCCCGTGCTCGCGCTGGCGCGAAGGGCGAAGCCCTCAGAGACTCTGGTGCGGGCGGAGATCTTGCCGTTCAGCGTGCTGCCGAAGTCCGAGAAGTTCTCGTAGCGGGCCGCCACGCCGAAGGTCCACGCACCCTCCGGCTCCCGGATCTCCAGGTCGCCGTAGGTCGCCACGTTACTGCGGTTCCACACACCCTCCGTCAGCGGACCGAAGCCGGTGAACCCGTTCGATCCCGGAGTGAAGCCCTGGCTGGCGAGCGGTCCCTCGGTCCAGGAGGCCTGGTCGCCCGGGACGATCTCGAAACGCTCGTTCCTCCATTCCGCGCCGCCCGCGAGGTTCACGCGCTCGTTCACCGCGTAGGAGACGTCGAAGTTCAGGTTGACTTCCTGCTGGTCGTAGATGCCGGGGCGGAAGTACGGCGTGCAGGGCTGGTCCGGCACCGCGACCGAGGCGCCCTCGGTGCTGCACGGCTGGTCCGGCCCCAGCGAGGCGTTGACCGTGTTGTACATGTAGAAGTCCATGTTGGACTTGCCCCAGGCCACGCTGCCGTCCCAGTCCAGGCGGCCGCTGGTGCCCCTGAGGCCCGCCACCGCTGAGCCGTCCAGCACGTAGGCGCCGAACTGCGGTGTGAAGCCGCCGGGGAAGATCTTGCGGAAGGTGAAGCAGTTGGGATCGGCCATGACCTGGTTGAACGCCTCACGGTCCCTGATGGTCCCGCTGGCGGGGTCGACCAGCACCCTGGGGCACCCGGCCGCGCCCATCATGCCGCCCTGGGCCTCGAGCAGGTCTCCGACCAGGAGGATGGACCGCTCCCATTCCGGATCGCACGGCTGGTCGCCGAAATAGCGCGGGCAGCCGGAGGTGGCGAACACGCCGCTGCGGGTGCCGGGGTTCCGGAAGTAGAACCCGCCCTCCACCTGCTTGCTCACGTAGTTGCCGTGCCCGTAGAACGAGAGGGCGTCGCTGAACAGGTAGCCGGTGTTCGCCCAGATCTTGAGTTCGTCGCTGACCTGGGGGGAGCCCCAGATCTGCGCGGGCGTGCGCACGCTCGTGTTGCCCTCGTGGACGACCAACCCTATCGCGTCCCGGCGCTGCGTGCTGCGGTCGGTGGGGTTGGAGTTACCGTATTCGCCGGTCAGGTTGAGGAAGCCGTTTTCCCCCAGCGGCAGGCCGAAGTTGCCCGCGATGCTGTACATCTCCCCGTCGCCGGGGATCGTGCCGTCCTCGAAGCGCGCCCCGGTCCGCGACATCAGATTCCCGCCCGTCTTGATCTCGATGGCGCCGCCGGAACGGTCGTTCTTGAGGATGAAGTTCATCACCCCCGCGATGGCGTCGGAGCCGTACTGGGCCGCCGCGCCGTCGCGCAGCACCTCGGCCTGCTCCAGCGCCAACCCCGGAATCATCGCGATGTCCGGGCCCTGGGATCCGTCGGCGAGGCCGTTGCCGTACCAGGTGATGACCGCCGTGCGGTGGCGCCGCTTGCCGTTCAGCAGAATCAGCGTGTGGTCTGGCGCGAGGCCGCGCAGGTTGGCCGGACGGGCGAAGGTGGCCGCGTCGCTGATGGGCTGGATGTTCACGTTGAACGACGGCACCACGTTGCGGAGCAGGTTGGCGAAGTCGTTGTCGCCCTGGTTGACGATCTCCGCGTTGGGGATCACGTCGATGGGGACCGCGGACTCGGTCACCGTGCGCGGCCTCGCCCGCGTGCCGATGGCGACGATGCCTCCGAGCGCGATGGCCTCCTCGCTCAGGATCACGTCCAGTTGCGTCGCCTGCCCGTCCGAGATGGTCACTTCCTGCCGCTCGGCGGCGTAACCGATCAGCTGGATCTCGACGATGTGCGACCCGGCGGGAATACCGCCGATGCTGAAGGAGCCGTCGTTGCCGGTGAGGCTGCCGATGTTGAGCGCGGAGATGAAGACCTGCGCGCCGACGACTCCCTGGTTGGTGCCGGCGTCGCGAACCGTGCCTTCGAGGGAGCCCTGGGCGTGCGTCGCTGCGGGGAGCGCCGCGCACAACAGCAGGAGCGCGGCCAGCCTGAGGAATCGATTCGAGTTACTTGCGGGCAAGCTCATTCGGAAGACCCTCCTGATGAATGGAAACGGGACGACCCGTGCCTGTATGGCGAATCCGACTTGCCGCAAAAACGGCAACTTCGGGATCGCGATGTTTGGATTGCACACCCAGGAGATACGGACAGGTTCCCGGGGAAACGACAAAACGCCTTTTGGAAGCGACATAATGCCTCCTTCCACATGCTTCTCACAGCCGTCGGGGCTAACACCAGTTTTCAGGTAGTGCAGCGGAAATGCAAGCCTCATACCCATCTCAGATCCTCGCCTGGACCGTGTAGAGCTCGTGGTAGCGGCCCCGGCGCGCGACCAGATCCTCGTGCCGGCCACGTTCGACGATGCGGCCCTCCTCCAGAACCAGGATGAGATCGGCACGCCGGATGGTCGAAAGCCTGTGCGCGATCACCAGCGTGGTGCGTCCCCGCAGGAGTTGGGCAAGGGAAGTCTGGATGAGCGCTTCGCTCTCCGTGTCCAGGCTGGAGGTCGCCTCGTCCAGGAAAAGGAGACGCGGGTTGGCGAGAATCGCGCGGGCGATGGTGACCCGCTGGCGCTGGCCGCCCGAGAGCTTGACCCCCCTTTCGCCGATGAGGGTGTCGAGCCCGTCCGGGAAGCGGTCGCTGAACTCGGTGACGAACGCCTGCCGGGCAGCGTGCAGCACGTCATCTGCGCTGGCGCCGGGGCGCGCGAAGCGCAGGTTCTCGCTGATGGTGCCATCGAAGAGGAAGTCGTCCTGGAGCACCAGTCCCAGCTGTTTGCGGTAGCTCGGCAGCCGCACCTCGCTCAGGTCGACGTCGTCTACGAGCACGCGGCCTTCATCGGGCGTCAGGAAGGAGGCGGCCAGGCTGGCCATGGTCGACTTCCCCGAGCCGGAGCTTCCCACCAGCGCCACAACCGTTCCGGGTTCGACGTCGAAGCTGATGCCCCGGAGCACGGGCTTGTCCTCCTCGTAGCGGAAGTGGACGTCCTCGAAGCGCAGCCGGCCCCTTATGGGCGGCATCTCGACAACCCGCTTCGGGTCGTCGTCCTCCGTCGCCCAGGAGAGCAGTTCGGCGGTGCGGTCGAGCCCGGCGAAGGCCTCCGTCATCTGGGTGCCTATGTTGGCCATCTGGATCACGGGAGCGATCAGAAAGCCCAGGAGGAAGGTGAACGAGAACAACTCGCCCACCGTCAGCTGGCCCTGAACGATCAGCCAGCCGCCATACCCCATGACCAGCACTCCCGCCATCCCCATGAAGAACGTGCCCGCGCTGGTGACCAGGCTGGAGGTGGTGAGCGTCTTCCTGATGTTGCGGAAGATACGCAGGACGCCATCGCGGAAGATCGTCCCTTCCGCCTTCACCGCGTGGAAGCCCTTGATGACGCGGATGCCGCCGAGCGACTCGGTGAGGCGACCCGTGACTTCCGCGCGGATCTTGCCGCGTTCGCGAAACGCGGGCCGCAGCGTGCGGAAGGCGTTGGTGGAGATGAAGGCGAATGCGACGAGCGGGCCCAGCGTGATCAGCGTCATCATGGGGGAGATGCTCAGCAGATACGCGAACCCCACCACGGCGGTGATCACCCCGCCGACGAGTTGCACCAGACCGGTTCCGACCAGATTCCGGACGCCCCGCACATCCTCCATGATGCGCGAGACCAGATCACCCGAGCGGGTGTTGTCGAAGACGCGCACAGGGAGGCTCAGGACGTGCCGCTGCACCTGCGTGCGCAGATCGGCGATGAGACGCTGCGCCTCCACGCTCAGCCTCATGGTCAGCGTGTACGAGGTGGCCGCCTGCACGACCACGGCCAGCGCCACCGCCCCGAGGAGCCGAAACAGCCCGGGCAGGTCACCGGTGGCGATCACATCGTCGATGAGAGGACGCGTGGCGATGGGGAGGACGAGTCCGGCCAGACGGTTCATCAGGATCAGCACCAGGCCGAACAGAACCAGCCGGCGCCGCGGCCAGATGATCTCGTGGAAGGCGTGCCTGAGGCTGGCGCCGGAGATCTTCTTCTTCTTCCCGGTCGCACCGGCACTGACGCTGGCCGCATTGGCTCTGCTGCTGCGGATGGGATTGCGGGTTGTCACCGGTGCCGTCCCCTGACTCGCGCCCCTTCGGGTAACGTTGCATCTTGCCGGGCGAAAGATGGTGGCAAGCGGCAGTGGTTGGAACCCGTGGGGGAGGCGGATCGAGCCCGGCGGGCGCGGAACCCCGGATCGCGCGGGCGAGTGGGACGCCTGCGATGAGGAGTAACGAGCGATGAAATCAGGCCAGCGCCTCGAGGGCGACCGGACGCGACCGGTGCGGCGATCGATGACCACGATTCGGCGCGGCGCCGGCGGGCGGGCGCGAGGATGGTGCATCGGGGCGCTCGTCTGGCTGTTGGCGGGTTGCGGAGGAGGCGCGCCGGAGGGCGGCCCGGGTGACGCGGCCGGGGAGCCGGGGAGCGGGGTGACCGGCGGCGGGGCATCGAGCGAGGCACTGGCGGAAGGAGCGATCGTGCTGCGCCCCGACCGCGTACTGGACGGGCGCGGCGGATCCATGAGCGGGCGCGAGGTGGTGGTGCGCGACGGCCGCGTCGAGGCGGTCGTCGAAGTGGGGAGCACGGCCGGAGCCGCGGTCTACGACCTGTCCGGCACGACCCTGCTGCCCGGCCTGATCGACACCCATGTCCACCTGGGATGGCACTTCGACCGCGAGACCGGGCGGCTGCACACCGCCGAGTCCACCGACGGCCCCGAGGAGCAGGCCCTCTACGCGGGCGAGAACGCGTGGAAGATGCTCCGCAGCGGCGTCACCACAATCCAGAGCGTCGGCGGAGCGGAGGACGTCCCGGTCCGCGACGCGATCGCGGGCGGCATCCTCCCGGGGCCGCGCGTGCTCACCTCGATCAGGGCGATCAACGCGGGCACCGGCGGGCCGGCCGCGATGCGCACCCATGTGGACGAGATGGCAGCCGCGGGCGCGGACGTGATCAAGATCTTCGCGTCGGAGAGCATCCGGGTGGGGGGCGGACCGACCCTCAGCCAGGAGCAGCTGGACGCCGCCTGCGGCCGGGCGAGCGAACACGGGCTGCGCACGGTGGTGCACGCCCACGGCCCCGAGAGCGCGAGTCGGGCGGCGCTGGCGGGATGCTCGCAGATCGAGCACGGGGCGCTGCTGGACCGGGCCACCCTCGAGCTGCTGGCCGAGCGCGGGCTCTACTACGACCCGCACATCCATGTCATCTTCGACAACTACTTCACCAACGCGGAGCGGTACCTGGGCATCGGCAACTACACCGAGGAGGGCTTCGAACAGATGCGCGCGGCCGTGCCGGTGGCGCTGGCCACCTTCCAGGAGGCCCTGAGCGTCGAGGGTCTCGACATCGTGTTCGGGACCGACGCGGTGGCGGGGGCGCACGGCAACAACTGGCGGGAGCTGGTCTACCGGGTCGACGAGGGGGGCCAGGATCCCATGGCGGCGGTCGTATCGGCGACCAGCCTGGCGGCGGAATCGATCGGGCTCGCGGGATCGCTGGGCGCCGTGGAGGCCGGCTACGAGGCGGACCTGATCGCGGTGTCCGGCGATCCCTCGGCGGACATCGGGGCCCTCGGGCGGGTGGTCTTCGTGATGCGGGCCGGCCGCGTATACCGCAATGACCCTGTGGGGGCCGGGCGATGATTCTACGTGTTCAGCACATCGGCATGGTCGTGCGCGACCTCGAGGATGCCTGCGCGCGCTTCGAGCGCGTCCTCGGGCTCAAGGCGCGCGATTTCCGCGACGACCAGGGCAAGGGCATGCAACTCGACGCCCGCATCCTGCTCGGCAACGAATGCTGGCTCCACCTGGTCCAGAACTGGAATCCGGAGTCGCGCGTAAACCGGTTCCTGCGGGAGAAGGGCGAGGGGCTGGAGCACATCTGCCTGGAGACGGACGACATCGAGGCCGACGTGGCGCATCTCCGGGAAATCGGTGTGGGCGTGTGGGAGGACCGGATCCTCGACGCCAACGACGGCTACGAGGCCTTCGTCTATCCCGACAAACTGCCTGGCCTCACCATCGAGCTTATCCAGTCGCACGACAGGAGCTGGTACTATCCGCCGGAGGCCGTGGGCGAGCCCGTGAGCGACGCGATGGAGCTCTTCCGCCTGCAGCACATCGGGCTGTGCGTGCACGACCTGGCCGACGCGTGCGACCGCTTCGAGCGCTATTTCGGGCTCGTGGCGCAGGACTACCGCAACGATCAGGGCAAGGGAAAACAGCTCGACGCCCGCATCCTCTTCCCCAACCAGTGCTGGCTGCACCTCGTGCAGAACTGGGACCCGGAGTCGCGCGTGAACCGGTTCCTGCGGTCGCGGGGCGAAGGGTTGGACCACATCGCGCTGCAGACGGCGGACATCGACGGGGACGTCGCGGGGCTGCGCGAGCGCGGGATCCCCTTCTTCCAGGACACCATCTTCGACGCCAACGACGGCTACGAGGCCTTCGTCTACCCCGATCAGCTTCCCGGGATGACGGCGGAGCTGATCCAGCCTCACGCGCACAGCTGGGGGTTCGGGGAGTAGATGCGTCCATGAGCCAACGTTGGCGGCGTCGTTGCCTCGGCTGTCCGCGCGTGTGAAGAAGTAGAACAGGAGCCTCCCATTACCTACCACCTGGACGAACGGGTCGCCATCGAGCGGTTTCGCGAGCCCTCGGTGCGCGGATTCGCCGAAGACGTGCTGCGGGCGCTGGGGGCGAGCGCGGAGGAGGCCCGCATCAACGCCGACGGGGTCGTGACGGCGTCGCTCTGGTGGCATCCGGGGCAGCACCAGGGGTTGGAGAAGCTCTTTCGCTACGCGCGGCGCATGCGAAACGGGGGGATTGTGCCCTCTGCGCGCATGACCTGGGTGCGGGAGCGGGCGGCCGCAGCGCTTCTCGATGCAAACAGGGGACTCGGATATGTCGCCGCGCGCAGGGCCATGGACCGGGCGGTGAAGATGGCGCGGCAGGTAGGGGTTGCGATGGTCGGCGTGCGGCACAGCAACCACTTCGGGATCGCCGGCTTTCACGCCAGGCGGGCCGCGGACGCGGGGCTGATCGGGATTTCGATGACGAACGCGGGCGCGGAGATGGCACCATGGGGCGCGACCCGGCCCGTCCTGGGCACGAATCCCTGGGGTATGGCGGTTCCCCGGGCCGGCGGCCGCGACCCCATCATCCTGGACATGGCGCTGACGCAGTCGGGCAAGGGGATGATGCGCTGGCTGAGGCGGGCCCGCCTGCCCATGCCGGACCACTGGGCGCTCACGCCCGAGGGCACGCGCAGCACCGATCCCGACTCGGCCATGAGTGGCCCCCTGCTCCCCATCGGCGACTACAAGGGCTACGGCATGAGCCTCGTGACCGACATTCTCACGGGCGTGCTGACGGGGTCGCTGTTCGGGGCGCAGGTATTCCAGGACGACGAGAACTACGACGTGGCCCATACCATGATCGCCGTCGACATCGAGGCGTTCATGTCGGCGGAGGAATTCGGTGAGAGGCTGGAGAGGCTGATCGCGGATGTGCTCGGCGCACCGCCCATCGATCCGGACAAGCCGGTTAAGCTCCCCGGGCAGGCGGAACAGGAGCGCGCGCGGCATCGACTGAAGCACGGCATCCCGATGGACCCGAAGACGGTGGTGCGGCTGCGGGCGCTCGCCGAAGAGCTGCGGGTGCCGTTTTCGCTGGAGCCGGCGGGCGTCGAATTGGCGAGATAGGACAGGAGCGAACAGGCAGCATGCAGGAAGCAAACATGAGCAACGAGGTACTGACGATCGGGAGCGCAGAGGCCCCTCCCGGGAAGGTGGTCCGGGGCGCGATTCCGGTGGGATGCGACGTGGCCGCAGTCGCGCGCGAGATTCCCATCCTGATATGCCGGGGCGCATCCGACGGCCCGACCCTCTGGATCAACGGCGCCACCCACGGGGACGAGCCCGAGGGGGCGCTCTCGATCTTCAAGCTGTTCGCGACGCTCGACGCCGCCGACGTGCGCGGGACCGTTGTCGGGGTTCCCGCGATGAACGTGCCCGCGTTCGAGGCAGGCAAGCGCGGCGATCCGCTGGACACCTTCTCCTACGACATGAACCGCATCTACCCCGGCCGGGCGGGAGGCTACCCGACCGAGCGGGCGGCATGGGCGCACTGGCAGGCCATGAAGGACGCCTGCGACCTTCAGATCGCGGTGCATTCCGGGGGAGAGCACTCCTACCTCGCGCACATGATCTTCGCCTCCGACAACCCGCCCAGCTTCGAGCTCGCGGCCGCGATGGGGCCGCAATGGGACCTCGTGTTTCGCAGCGGGGTGGGCGGCGCCAATCCTTCCTCGAAGATCGCGGAGCTGGGCAAGGCCGGGATCACCATCGAGCTGGGAGGCAACTGCCGCACCCTCACTTCGGACTTCCACGCGGTGGCCGAGGACCTGGCGGGCAGCTACCGCAACGTGATGTGCCACTACGGGATGATCGAGGGCGAGGCGCATTACGCGTCCAGCTGGCGCATGGGACATCAGCAGGCGCTGCTGGCTCCGGCCTCCGGAATGTGGGTCGCGGAACCGGACGTGCCCTTCGAGACGCCCATTCCGGCGGGGACGCCGCTGGGGCGGGTCTTCGATCTCTACGGCGATGAGCGGGCTGAGGTCGTGGCCCCGGAGGAGGGCGTGGTGTTCGGGCTGCGCTCGCGTCCGGCGGTGATCGAGGGCGAGTGGTGTTGCTTCTACGGCATCATCGACGAGGTGCGGAGCGACCTGCTGGGGTAGTTCGCAGGGTTTCCACGAATTCGTCCACTTCGGCTGCCGTGTTGTAGAAGTGCGGGCTCGCCCGAACCACGCCCGGGCGGCTGTCCACGATGATTCCGCGGTCGGCGAGCTGTTTGACCGCGTCAGCAGGCGCTGAATGCCGCACCGGGACGATGGCCGAGCGCTCATCCGGGTCTCCCGCGACTCGGGGGGCGAAGCCGGCGGCCTCACAACCCTCGATCAGGCGCTCCGTCAGCGTGACGTTCCGCGCCCGAATCGCCTCGATGCCCAGTTCCTCGATGATGTCCTGGCCACCGAGCGCCGTGTGGACCGTGGCGAGCGCTGGAGTCCCGAGTTCGAAGCGGCGCGCATCAGCATGATAGCGGAATTCGCCAGGGTTGAAGCGGAACTGGTCCTCGGTGGCGAACCAGCTCGTGATCCTGGGCTCGAGGGTCGGGATCAGGTCTTCGCGCACGTACATATACGCGAGCCCCGGACCTCCGCAGAGCCACTTGAGCGGTCCGGCGGTATAGAAGTCCACGCCGGTCGCCGGGAGGTCCACCGGGATCTGGCCAGCGCCCTGGTACCCGTCGATGAGGCAATACGCGCCCGCCCGGTGCGCGATCTCCGCGATCGACTCCAGGTCGAGGATGGCGCCGGTGGTGAAGAAGACGTGGCTAGTGGCGATGGCCAGGGTGCGCTCGTCGACGGCGTCCTCGAACTGCTGGGGGTCGACCCGGACGCCATCCGGACTCTCCAGCACCACCATCTCCACCCCGGGACGCACCTTCCACTGGTACAGGAGCGTGGGGAAGTCGAGCTCGGTCGTGACGATGCGGTTGCGCTTCGACCAGTCCACGCTCTCGGAGATGACCGACAGACACGCGGAGGTGGAGGGCATGAGCGCGACCGTCCCCGCGGGGGCCGCGAAGAGGTCCGCGACGCGCCGGCGCAGCTCCGCAAGCATCCCCCACCAGTGCTCGTACCACGCCGAGGCGCCCATGTCGTGCCAGCGGTCGAGGAAGTCCCGCAGGCGGTCCTCGGCCCGGGTCGACAGGGCGCCCAGCGAACAGGAATTCAGGTAGTTGCGGCGCTGGAGGATCGGGAAGGCCGCGCGGATTCGATGGGCGTTCACGGGGCCGGTCTCCGATCCGACTCAGGTTTCACGGGCCGGAGGGATGCAGCGACTCGCGCAGGTTCACGGCAACGCCGCCGGATCGATGCGCTGCCGTTCGGCGAGGCGTCCCCTGCCCCGCTCCGCGACCGGCTCCCCGCGATCCACGATGATCTCGCCCCGGGAGAGCGTCCAGGTCGGGAATCCGCTCACCCGCATCCCCTGGAAGGGACTGTAGTCCACGGCGGAG
>JAJEBS010000327.1 GCA_022822425.1 Gemmatimonadota bacterium
CGTTCCCGGCGCGCTTCACGGTCCCGGTAGGCTCGCGCGCACTTGGCGCGGCAGGTTGTTCCGCCGCGCCGAACCGGCACCGGTTGGCCGCAAAACACGCAGACAACCTCCGACGCGGATTCCGCGTCTCCCCCCTGTCTACGGCGATGGGTCATGCTGAATTATCCGGCCCTGTATGGCACAAACAGCTGCCGGACTTTCCGGCGTCCGGCTGTTGCACACAACACACACCTGCCGCGTCTCAAGGGCGGCTCGACCTGAGCGGCTGTATTGTCTCCCAAGCTGGATAGACCAATATATGCAACACTGAGCACGCCGCGTCAAACCCGCACTGGAGGTCCAATGCGCCGCCGCTTCCTCGCGTTACCGTGGATACCCGCACTCCTTCTGCTCGGGACGACGCCCGCTCCCCGGTTCGTGGACCGGTCCCACGACGGGATCGTGGTCGAGCGACCTCGCCCCGGGATCGACATCGAGGCGTACCGCTTCGAACTGACCCTCCGCGATGACACCGACCGGATCACCGGACGTGCCACGGTGAGGTTTCGTTTCACGGCGGACGGAGTCGTGGAGCTTCCGCTCGACCTGATCGGGTTGAGGCCCGACGGTCAGGGAATGGAGGTAACCGGCGTCGGGGCCGCGGGGCGTCCTCTCGAATACCGCCACGAGAACGACCTCCTCACGGTGCGGCTGACGCCGGGCGGCCGCACCGGCGAGCGGGACTCGGTCACGGTGAGCTACCGGGGCGCCCCCGCGTCCGGCCTCCGCATCGGACCCAACAAGTACGGCGAGCGCACCTTCTTCAGCGACAACTGGCCCAACCGCGCGCGCAACTGGCTGCCTACGGTGGACCATGTGGCGGAGAAGGCCGCGTGCGAGTTCGTCGTCATCGCCCCCGCCCACTACCAGGTGGTGTCCAACGGCGTCCTGGTGGAGGAGACGGACCTTGACGGAGCCATGCGCCGCACCCATTGGCGGCAGTCGGCGCCCATCTCTCCGTGGCTGTTCGTGGTCGGCGTGGCGCGCTTCGCCGTGCAGAACCTGGGCGTGTTCGACGGGAAGCCGGTGCAGACCTGGGTGTACGCGCGCGACCGTGACGCCGGCTTCCACGACTTCGCCGTCCCCACCCTCCGTGTCCTCGCCTTCTTCGACGACTACGTCGGCCCCTTCGCCTACGAGAAGCTTGCGAACATCACCTCCCCGGCCACCGGCGGGGGCATGGAGGCAGCGACCGCCCTCATGTACAGCGAGAACGCAGTTACGGGGGACAGGCCGGTGCGCTGGCGCAACGTCGTCATCCACGAGATCGCACACCAGTGGTTCGGCAACGCGGTCACCGAGTCCGAGTGGGACGACGTATGGCTGAGCGAGGGGTTCGCGACCTACTTCACGCTGCTCTTCCGTGAGCACGCGTACGGGAGGGACGACTTCGTCGCCGGCCTCCGGCAGGCGGCGGAGCGCGTGCGGTTCTGGTACGAGCAAAATCCCGACTATCGCATCGTCCATGACGACCTCGAGGACATGTCGCGGGTGACCAGCGTGGCCACCTACCAGAAGGGCGCCTGGGTGCTCCACATGCTCAGGGGGCGGATCGGTGACGAGGCCTTCCAGAGGGGCATCCGCACTTATTATGCCCGTCACCTGAACGGCACGGCCTCCACCGACGATCTCATGCGGGCCATGGAGGAGGCCTCCGGCGACGACCTGCAGGCCTTCTTCGACCAGTGGCTCCGGCACGGGGGCAATCCGTTCTTCGAGGGGTCATGGGCATACGACGCCGACGCCGGCGTGGTGCGCGTCGACCTGCGCCAGGTGCAGGAGACGGGGCTCTTCCGCATGCCCCTCGACATCGGAGTCTACATGGGACGCAATCGGCTTCCGGCCCGGGTGGTCACCGTCGAAGTGGACGCGGCCTCCCACAGTTTCGTGATCCCGGTCGACGCGGAACCCTCCGATGTCCGCCTGGACCCGGAAACGCGGGCGCTGTTCACGGCGGAGTTCGAGAGAGCGGCAGGGGCGCCCTAGGCGGCAGGGGAAGCGACCGGGTCCCTCTCCGTGAGGCGGTGGTGCACCATGGTCAGAGCGGGCACGATCATCATCAGCACCGCCGTCGCGAACAGGATTCCGAATCCCAGCGAAGCCGCCATCGGAACCAGGAACTGCGCCTGCAGGCTGCGCTCGAAGACCAGCGGCGCCACCCCCAGGAAGGTGGTCACGGACGTAAGCAGGATCGGGCGGAAGCGCGCCTTGGCGCCGTCGATGATCGCCTCCCTGCCGGGCATGCCGCGCCGCAGCCGATCGTTGATGAAATCGATCATGACCAGGGAATCGTTCACCACGACGCCGCTCAGTCCGATCACGCCGAACATCGACATCATGCTCATGGGCAGTCCCAGAAGCAGATGGCCCGCGATCGCGCCGATGATCCCGAAGGGGATGGCGGCCATGACGATCAGGGGCTTGGTGTAGGAGCCGAAGGGGATCGCGAGCAGGGCGTAGATGGCCAGCAGGGCAAGGGTGAATCCGCTCGCGAGGGCGCCGAACGACTCCACCTGTTCCTGCTGTTCGCCCCCGAAGCTGTAGGAAAGGCCCGGTGCGCCGGCCGACAGCTCCGGGAGCACGGTCGCGGCAAGCTGCTCCGTCACCTCACCTCCCGTGATGACTTCCCGGTCGACGTCGGCGGTGACCGCGATGACCCGTTCCCCGTCCGTCCGCCGGATCGTGGTGGGCGAGCTTCCCAGGCGCACCGAGGCGACTCGGCCCAGCGGCACCTCGCCTCCCGTGGGCGTGCGCACCAGGTACTCCTCCACGTCCGCGATGGTGTTGCGTTCCTCTTCCGGCAGGCGGACGTAGACGCGCACTTCCTCGCGGCCCCGTTGCACGCGCACCGCCTCGTTGCCGAAGAAGGCCGAGCGCACCTGGCGGGCCAGGATGTCCAGGGTCAGCCCCATGGTGCGGGCCTCGGGCCGCAGCTCGAGCTGGATTTCCTTGAGCCCCTGATCCTGGTCCGCCCGTACATCGAACACGCCCTCGAACGCCCGCAGCCGCTCCATCAGGGTGTCGGCGACCGATGTCAGGCGCCCGGGATCCGGGTGGGCAAGCTCGACATGAACTGGAAAGCCGAAGTCGAGCAACTCCGCGGTGATGGTGAGCGCCCTGGCTTCGGGCAGGGGCCCCAGCTCCTCCCGCCATGCCTGCTGGAAGCCGGCCGCGGAGACATCGCGGAGTTCCGCGGTCACGAGCTTGAACTCCACCACTGCGAGGTTGGCGCGCGGATCGGCTTCGGGCCCGGCGCCCATGAACCCCATTTGGCGGGCTTCCTGGCCCACCGTCAGGTTGACGCCTTCGAGGAGCGATCCGTCTCCATCCGGGGACAGACGCGCTATGGCCCGGTATCCCGCCTCCGCCACGAAGTCGGCCATCTCGGAGGTCCGCTCCGCCGGCGTGCCTTCCGGCATCTCCAGCGTAGCCGTGACCAGGTCCGCCTCCACCGCGGGCAGGAAGTTCACTCGGATGATTCCTGCGGGCACCATGGCGACCGAGAGGATGATGAGCGCGATCCCGCTCGTAATGACCAGACCGGGCTGAGCGGTGGCGGTGCGCAGGGACCGGTCGAGAGGGCCCCGCACAAAGCGCTTCAGCGCCCGTTCGACGCCTCGCTGGATGCGGGCGACCAGGTGGTCGCGGGATTGATGCCGGAGTGCGCCGTGCGGCAGGTGGGAGAGATGGTTCGGCAGCACCAGCAGCGATTCCAGGAGCGAGAACAGGAGGACGGAGATCACGATGATGGGGAGCATGGTCATGAGACTCCCCATTACGCTCGGGATGAAGAACAGCGGGCAGAACGCCACCACGGTGGTGAGGACGGCGAAGATGACGGGGCCCGTAATGCGACGGGTCCCGCGGATGGACGCGTCCACCCCGCGCCAGCCCCTCTCCCGTTCGGCGTAGATGTTCTCGCCCACCACCACGGCGTCGTCGACGACGATGCCCACGGCGAGGATGAAGGCGAACAGCGTCATCATGTTGATCGACACGCCCAGCCAGTTCATCACGGCGAAGGTACCGACGAAGGACACGGCGATGCCCACCGCCACCCAGAACGCGAGCCGCAGATCCAGGAAGAGCGTGAGGGAGAGGAGGACGAGCGCCAGGCCGATCAGGCCGTTCTTCACCAGCAGCCCGAGGCGGCTCTCGAAGATCTGTGCCGAGTTGTTCCACACCTTGAGTCCCACCCCGGCCGGCAGCGCGGGGATGACCTCCTCCTCCAGGCTCTCCTCCACGGCCTCGACGATGTCGAGCACCTTCTCGTCGGAGGTCCGAAAGACCTCCACGTAGACCGCGGGCAGGCCCTCGTGGCGGGCGATCAGGGCCACGTCGCGGAAGCCGTCGCGCACCTCGGCGATGTCTCCGAGGCGCACGACGGTGCCGTCGGACCGGCTGAGGACGATGATCTCTTCGAAGTCGTGCTGGGTGTAGTTCTGTCCGGTGGTGCGGATGCGCACTTCCTCGTCCCGGGTGTCGATGCTTCCCGCGGACAGGTCCAGCGAACCGCCCCGAACTGCGTTGGCGACGTCCGCGAGGGTCAGGCCCAGCGCCCGCAGCTGATGCAGCGGCACCTCCACGGAGATCTCGTAGTCGCGGATGCCGGTCGTCTCGACGTAGGAGACCACCGGCAGTTCCGACAGCCGGTCTTCGGTGCGGTAGGCCAGCTCCTTGAGCGTGCGCTCGCCGACATCGCCGAACAGCACAAGGCGAATGACGCTCTGCCGGTTGGTCAGCTCGCTGACCTCGGGGCGCTCGGCTCCCGCGGGAAACGTCTGGATCCGGTCGACCTGCGCCTTGATGTCGTCGAGCGCCCGTCCGACATCCGCGCCAAGTTCGAGTTCGACCGCCACGGAGCCTCGCCCTTCGGCCGCCGTCGAACGGACCTCCTTGATGTCGTCGACGGCCTCGATCTGCTCCTCGATCTTGCGCAGGATCGACTCTTCGACCTCATCGGGCGTAGCGCCGGGATAGGGAACCGAAATGACCACCTGGTCCAGGGAAATCTCCGGGAAGACCTCCTGGACGAGGCCGCCCAGGGAAAAGAAGCCCGTGGCCAGAATGAACAACATGAGCAGGTTGGCGGCGACCCCGTTGCGTGCCATGTAGGCGATGGGGCCCCGCGCCTCCCGCGAGGGGTCGTTCGACGAGTGCTCGCCCGGCGGAGGCTCGTCGGGGTGGTTCATCCGGGTCCGTCGGCGCCCGTCCGGACTATCATGCCCTCGGTGGCGAACTGCAGGCCGCTCAGCACGACCGCCTGTCCGGCCGCGAGCGGGCCGGTGACGTACACGAGCTCGTCGGCGCGCTGCAGGACGCCCACCGGGACGATGGTGACCAGTGTGTCCTGGCGCAGCGCCCAGACTTCGTTGCCGGTCCGGAGCGCGGCACGCGGCACGGTGAAATACCGTTCGGGTGCGGCTCCTTCGATCTGCACCTCCACGAACTGGCCGACCAGGAGGGGTGGACCGCCGGGGCCGTCGTCCGATGACGCCTCGGCACCGCCTTCCCCGAGGGTCGTGGCGCGGCCGCCCGCGAACGGGGCGGGGACGCGCACCACCACGTCGATCGTGCGTGTCTGCTCGTCCAGAGCGGCCTCGGCGCGGTCCACGTAACCCGACCACGCGTAGGCGCGCTCCCCGTACTCCGCGATCACCGTGGCCTCGACGCTGGCATCGCCGTCACCCGCATCCAGCGTCCACAGGTCCGGGATGAGGGCGGCATCGGCGTCCGACAGCGGAACCACCACCTCCACCGCGTCGTCGGCGTAGAGCCGGCCCACGCCCTGCCCGGCGGCGACGAACTGCCCGACGTCCACCATCTCGGTCCGTACGATGCCGCTGAAGGGCGCGCGTACCTCCGTCCGCGAGAGCGCCAGTTCGGCGTCGGCCAGAGCCGCGCTGTCCCGTGCCAACGCGGCCCGGGCGGCGGCCAGTTGCGGCTCCCTGAGCGTAAGCGGGCTCGCTTCGCCCGGAGGGGCGCTGCCTCCCCGCCTGCGCAGGAACCCCTCGTACTCGGCGCGCGCGATGCGGGCCTCCTCCTCGGCCTGCAGGAGGGCGACCAGCTGGGCGGCGACGTTGGCGCGCGCCTGCTGCACGCGGTTCAGGTAGTCCGCCTGGTCGATGCGGAAGAGGACTTCGCCCGCACTCACGCGCCCGCCGCTCAGGAAGGCAGGTGCGACCGATTCGACCTTGCCGTTGATCTGGGCGGCGACATCGATCTCGGCGCGCGGCCGCACCGTGCCTGCGCTGTAGACCGGGATGGCGCCCTCCCGGCCGGTGGCAGGGGCGGTCGTGACGAACGGCGCCTGCGAGCCCGGCTCGCGCAGCGGCGGGTCGGGACGCAGGGCGATCATGACGGCCGCCAGGACGACGGCGCCCCCGAGGATGCCTGAGGCGATCAGAAAACTGCGGCGGCGGCTCATTGGTCCGTCCCCCGGGTTGGCGTGTCGGCCTGTTCTTCGGATTCGCTGGCGGGCACCATGCGCGGGCCCTCGAGTTCCTCGGGCGGAACCGTCCAGTCACCGCCCAGCGAACGGTGTACCGCCAGGCGCGCCAGGGCCAGATCGCGGCGCGCGCCGGCGAGCGTCGACTCGACGTTGAGGAGCGCCCGCACGGCGTCGAGATAGTCGACATAGCCGCCCACTCCGGCGGCGTAGCGGCGCGACTGCAGCTCGACCGATGCGAAGGCCTCCTCCCGCTGCGATGCGAGGAAGTCGTGGCGCCGCCCCTCGTTGCCGAGCGCGGCCAGCGCCGCCTCCACCTCGTGCACCGCCGTCACCACGGTGCGGCCGTACGCGGCGGCCGCCTGGCCGAAGCGGGCGTGCGCGACGGCGATGTTGCTGCGGATGCGACCCCCCTGGAAGATGGGGGCGGTGAGGTTGCCGAGCAGATTGCGGAACCACTGGTCGACGTTGAAAAGCCCGTCGGCATCCGCGGACTGCACCCCGATCGTGCCCGAGAACGACAGGGAAGGGAGCATTTCGGCCCGGCGCGCGCCGATGGTGAAGCGGGCGGCCTCGAGCCGCAGACCCGCGGAGCGCACGTCCGGCCGCTGAACAAGGAGGTCGGCCGGCACCCCCGCGGAGACGGGATCGCTCGACGGCAGCGGCGCCAGCGAATCGGGAAGGATCGCGTCGAGCTTCTCGCGGAAGCCGCCCACCAGCACGGCCAGACGCCCTTCGGCGTTGACCAGCTGGCTCTCCAGCTGGGGAAGGGCGGCCTGCGTGTTCCGAAGTTCCTGGCGAACCTGGTAGAGTTCGAAGGAAGTGACCAGCCCGCGGTCGTAGCGGGTCTCCGCGAGCTCTTCCCGTTCCAGGAGAACGTCGATCGTCTCGCGGGCGAGGGCTTCGCGCCTGCGCAGGTCGGTGATCTCGAAGTAGGTCGTGATGGTCTCGGACAGCACGCCGATGCGGGCCGCGTGGTAGTCCGACTCCGACGCCAGGTACTCCTGCCCGGCGGCCCGCGAATCGTTGCGGGCGCGTCCCCAGAAATCCAGTTCGTACGCGAAGTCGACGCCCAGCGACCAGGTCTCGATGCCGAGGCGTTCGGGGAACTCGAAGCCGGGCAGGCGGTCGCCCGCGATTTCGCGGAACTGCTGGCCGAAGCCGGCGTTGGACGGGTTGTCCGTGTCGCTGACGTTCGCGCTGGCCTGGATGGCCGGAAGCAGGGAGGCGCGCGCGATCCCGGCCTGGGCCCGCGCCTGCTGTACCCGGGCCACGGCTTCGGCCAGGTCGAAGTTGGCGGCCAGCACCGAGTCGATGACGGTGTTGAGCGCCGGATCCTGGAAGGTGGTCCACCACTCCCTCGCCTCGTACGCGCCCGACTCCCCGCTGCCCTCGAAACTGTCGGGAAGTTCGGCGACCGGCTCCGGCAGCGAGGGCGCAGGGGCGAGTGAGCACGCTGCGAGGAGGAGCAGGAATGACAGCGCCGCAAGGGGCGCCGGCGTCTGCTGAGTGTTCATGACCGCGTCACCTGCCTGTGTGCACGGAAGCTGTCCGACGTGATGTCGAAAAGCTGGTCCGGGGGCGAGGTCGGCGCAAGCGGACGCGGGGTCGTCAACCCGGGGTGCGGTGAGTTCGTCAGGCCGCCCGCGGTTCGATTTCGCGCTCGATCGCGGGCCGGATCGTCCGTTCTGCGACATCGAGATCGTAACGGGTCTGAAGATGGATCCAGAACTCGGGGGTGGTCCCGAAG
>JAJEBS010000215.1 GCA_022822425.1 Gemmatimonadota bacterium
TCCGACGACTGCGCCATTCGTGTCCGTGTCGCCGCCGGCCTCGACGATGTCCCGCAGTCCCCCTTCGAAGCCCGTCGCCCTCCAGTACGACGCCAGAGCCGCCTTCAGGGTCAGGAGCGTGTATCCCCTGTTTCGCCCGTCCAGGTGCAGATCTTCGACTTCACTGCACCATGCCTGCTCCACCGTGTGGCGCACCGAAGCGGGAATGCGGTCCTCGACTCCGTAGCGCTCGAGCTCCGCGAGGGAGCCCCTCACCCCCTTGATGCTGGCTTCGAGCAACTCATCGGCAGACAACCACTCGCCGCGCAACGCACCCGCGATGGCGAAGTTCAGCACGACGCACGACCAGCCGCAGCGCCGGTCCCAGTGGGTCGGCACCGCGCTGACGTAGCTGTTGCGCGCCAGGGCGACCGGATCACGGAACCACCGAATCGCGATCGGCGCGCAGCGCATCAGGGCACCGTTTCCGGCGTTGCCGAACTGCCCCGCTCTTGCCCAGGCAGTTCGTGAAGCCCCCTCGATCGACACGCCAGCGGGTTCGCGAGCGCACCCGGTGCGCCGGTTGCGCAGGAGCCGCTGCGGATACCTTCCACCGTACCGGCTCAGCACTCGCCCCGTCAGTCCCCCCATACCGGCGCCGTTGGTCTCGGCCCAGTCCCAGAAGCGCCGGCCCAGGTTGTCCAGACACAGCGGCCCGGCGGCGGCTGCCTCTGCGAGCACGTTGGCCTGCGCGATGTCGTCATCGTCGGGATACCCCGGCAGGGCAGTCACTTCGCGGATGCCCTCCGGATATCGACGCCGGATCCGGTCCCGGGACCAGCCCTCGAAGCAGATGCCGAAGAGATTGCCGACAGCGAGTCCGACCATCGCGCCGCGGGCGCGGTCGAGCGCCTCGGGACCAGTCGTGGGCGGTCCGCGCATCATGGCCCGTCGCTCCTCGACGCCGGAGCGGGCCGAGCTGGCGCAGCGGCGTCCGGCGCCCGACAGGTTCCGGCGAGCGGCGCAGGGCTCCTGGGCGAGCTGGACGCGCCAAGGCGTGAAAGGGCCCGCGGAGGAGACTCCGGTTCGATCGGTCGCGAGAGTGCCGGGACGGCCTTCGACTCGGCCACGGAGAATCAGGGAGGTGGCAGCGGCCCGTGGTGCACCTGCAGGAACGTCTCGATGCGCGTCAGGCGATCCGAGACATGGCGGAGCTCTCCATGCATCTCCAACCGGAGACCGTCCATCTCCTCCCGGAGAGTCCCGATCTCCTCCCGGAGGGTTCCGATCTCTTCCCGGAGGCTCCCGATCTCCTCGCGCAGATTCTGCTGGCCCTCGAGCATCTGCCCGCTGAGGGCGGTGTAGCCCACGGCGCCCGCTGTCACCACGGCGGCTAGGAGCGCGAACACAGCGGCGAGGAGAGCGATGAGGAGGCGCTCGATTCGGACGATCGGTTCGGCGGAGCCCGCCGCTCGCGCCGCTGCGGCTGGCTTCATCGCCGGGGACCGAGCCTCATTCGGGTCAGTATAGGTTCGCTCCCGAGAGTCGGATGGCGCGGTCCCGGTCGTTGTGGCATGGGTGGCGGTCTCGTTCATGGGTGGAATGCCTCCATCCCGACATGACGGAAGCCGGGGTCCGATGTCCCGTTTTCCGAGGCGCATTTCAGCCCGGACGATGGGCTCGCTCTCCTCCGCGGCCTCGTGCTCGCCGCGCTGTTCCTGGTCGTCGGCCGGCCCTGGATCCTCTTCGGGAACCGGCGATCCGGGCCTGGACTCCGTGAGGCGGCGGCAGGCGCTGTGAGTGACGAGCCTGCTCTTGCCACGGGACTTCCCTCCCGCCCGCTACCATGGACCTCAAGAATGCTCGCGGATGCGCGATCCGGCCTGCCCCCCTCTGAGGGACACGTCATGTCGCAGTCCCGCGGCACAATTCCCGTCAACCTTGCTGAACGACCCCCGCAGGCGACCCCGCTGCGGCGCCAGGCCAAGGAGGTGTCCGGGATGGCCGGTTTCTATGAGTTCTTCGCCGGAGGTGGCATGGCGCGGCTCGGCCTCGGCTCGGCGTGGACCTGTCTCTTCGCGAATGACATCGACGCGAAGAAGTGCGAGACGTATGGGCGCAACTGGGGGCGTGCAGAGCTGAAGCAGGGCGACGTGGGTCGCCTCACGACTTCTGACCTGCCTGGAGTCGCCGACCTGGCGTGGGCCTCGTTCCCCTGCCAGGACTTGTCGGTTGCCGGGACCGGGGCCGGGCTTGGCGGCAAGCGGTCCGGCACGTTCTGGTCTTTCTGGGGGCTCATGGAGGCTCTCCGCGAGGAACGGCGTGCGCCGTCCGTCGTCGTCCTGGAGAATGTGGCGGGCGCCTTGACCTCGCACGGTGGAAAGGACTTCGCTGCGATTGGAGATGTGGTGGCCCGCACCGGCTATCGTTTCGGCGCTCTCGTCGTGGATGCGGTCCACTTCCTTCCACAGTCTCGCCCCCGGCTCTTCGTGATCGCCGCGAACCGGGATCTTCCGATTCCGACGGCGGTTGTTCGGTCTTCCCCCGACCCGTCCTGGTCCACTCGCAGCCTCGAGCGCGCCGCCTGCGGGCTCCCCACGCACGCGAAGTCGGCCTGGATCTGGTGGAGCCTTCCGTTGCCGTCGCCACGAACCGCCGAGCTGCTGGACATCCTTGATGACGACCCCAACGGCGTGGCTTGGCATTCGGTCGCCGAGACCCGGAGGCTGCTCGGTCTCATGACCCCCCTGAATCGGGCCAAGGTCACTCGGGCGCAGGGCGAGAGGCGCCTGACCGTCGGGGCCGTCTATCGGAGAACCCGAATGGAGAAAGGCGTCCGACGGCAGCGAGCCGAGATCCGGTTCGACGGCCTTGCGGGGTGCCTGCGGACTGGGAGCGGCGGCTCCAGTCGGCAGATCATCATGACTGTGAATGGCGAGCGGATCCGGTCACGCCTGCTCTCCGCTCGCGAGGCGGCGCGTCTCATGGGGCTTCCGGACGACTACCGAATGCCGAAGAACTATCGAGACGGCTACCACCTCGCCGGAGATGGAGTCGCGGTGCCCGTCGTGCGGCACATCGGCAAGCACATCCTGGAACCCCTCGTGGCCTCCCGCCGGACAGCAGCTCGCGCAGCAGCCTGAGGGAAGGCGTGGCTGAGCATTGGGAGGTTCCGATCCATGGCTTTGCCGAAGAGAAGGGCCGAAAGGGCAAAGGCGCGCTCTCTGTCTTCTTGTTCGTCACCGACAAGGCGCGCTCCGAAGGCCTGCCCCTGGATCCGTCCGACCTCGTCACGGATGGAGGCGGCCAGGTCCGGGGTCTCGGCGTGCGCGCCGTCCAGAACATCCTGGCGCGGCACGACATTCAGGCCGTGCTCGCCAAGGAGGGTGGACGCACGAGCCGGAACAGCCCCCGCAACATGAAGGCCTATGTGCGCCTTCTCAACCGCCTTGATCGCGAAGCCCCGGTTGACCTGGATCGGGTGGAGGAATTCTGGATTGGGCGGGTAAGGCTTTTCCTCGCGGGAAAGCCATTCAAGTTGCGGCTTGACGCCAGGTCCAGCTTACGCAGCGTGGTTCAGGATCTCGTACTCCAAGCCGAACGGAAGCAGCAGAAGGCTCCCGGGAGAACGGATGTCGGCGCGGTCTTGCAGCACCTCGTCGGCGCCAAGCTTGAGCGCGCGATGGGCCGGGGGCGTCTGGTGCATCACAGCTATTCCACGGCGGATGCCGCGACGGCGCGCAGGGGAGACTTCGAGGTCGGTGACACGGTCGTGCATGTCACGGCTGCGCCGAGCGAGTCCGTGATCCGTGAGTGCCGGGCCAATCTCGAAGCTGGGCGGCATCCCGTTCTTGTGACGCTCTCCAGCAGGATGCCGGTCGCGCTCGGGCTCTCGGACCAGGCGGGCTTGGCTGGCCGACTCGACGTGTTCGACATCGAGCAGTTTCTGGGGCTCAACATCTACGAATGGACCGAATTCAGAAGCGAGAATCGGCGCAGTCTGCTGCGGAAGTTCGTCAAGTGCTATAACCAGATCGTGGGAGAAGTCGAAACAGATCCCAGCTTGCGGATCGAGGTCAAGTAGATGCCGGGGTCGGATGCCGCCCGCACGAGAACGATGCGCGCCGTGCGCAGTCGAGATACGGGGCCTGAAATGACGGTGCGCCGCCTGACCCATTCCATGGGTTACCGCTACCGACTGCATGTGCGCGCCTTACCCGGCGCTCCGGATCTCGTCTTCTCGGCTAGGCGGGCCGTGATCTTCGTTCACGGGTGCTTCTGGCATCAGCACGACTGTCCGAGGGGATCGAGGATCCCGAAGACTCGGCGGGAGTACTGGCTGCCGAAGCTTCGGGGAAACCGCGAGCGAGACGGGAGACACCAGGAGGCTCTGGCCGAGGCAGGCTGGCGAGTCCTCGTCATCTGGGAGTGCCAGCTCCGAGACGAGAGTCAGCTCCGCTGTCGCATTCGCACATTCCTCGATTCGGTCTCCGGTGATACCCGAACGCTTGGCATTCCAAGCGCGCCTGAGGCTGGCGTCTCCTCGCCGCCCTGATCCTCCGATGATTCGGACTGCGCGAGCACCTCAGACCGTCATTGCGTTCCGTGAAGGAGTGGAACGAGTTCTGGACACGGTTCGTGAGATGAGTTGTCGAGCCTGAAAGGGACATCCGATCGGCGGACCCAATCGACCTGTCACGCGCGACTCGGGGCCGCGACCCCCTGTTTCCGCCGCCGCACCACCGCACCGACCTGCGTCTGGCTGGTCGAGCCCGCACGATTGCGATCTGGCTGAGTGAGGTCATCAGCGAATGTCGCGTCCAGGTGGGAATCAGACATCCGCTGCGGGCTCAAGCCTGCCACCAGGAGCGGCTGGCCCGCTCCCGGTATCGGGCGGTCGGGGGCGAGGATGCTGTCCTCATCACCGTTGGGGCGGCAGCGGCGGGTAGGATGGGCCGGATGCTGGAGACGCTCGGGGTTCTGCTTCTGACCGCGGTCGTCGTGGTCGGATCCGTGTTCCTCCTCGGACTCGGGACGCTGCTTCGGCGGCGGTGCGATCTGCGCCGCTGCGGGGAGGCGGATGCGCCGGAGTGCGTCGGTTGCCCCGGCGCCGGGCGCGAGGAGCGACCCGCTGCAGGCTTCGAGGCCTGACCCGCCCTACTCCGGGTCGCTGATCCGCGCCGTGAGGGCCCAGCCCTCGTGCTCGGCGAGCGCCGCCACGACGCGGGTCAGGTGCTCCGCCCTCGGGTTGCCCTTCGGCCCCAGCATCCGCATGAGGCTCTTCTCGTGGATGCCGGTCGCTTCCGAGAGCCGGGCGAACCCGATCGTGGCGTTCACATAGCGGCGCAGCCCGGATCGCATCCCGGGCAGATCTCCGGCGAGGAAGGCGTCGAGCCCTTCGGCGAGGAGCGCCGCCCGGAGCCGGGGATCGCGGGTGGCCGGAGCCCGGACCCCGTGTCGAAACGTGCGGCGGATCGGCAAGAGTCAGAGTATCGTATGCGTTACCAAATGTGAATCGGCAGGGGAGTAGATGGTAACACATACGCTATTCTCACCCTGTGGTTGCGGCAGTCTGGAGGTGGGTCGTCCGTAGCCTCGGTGTCTGTCACTGGAGAGTCCGCGGGAATTCCTTGAAAAGTTCGCGTCACCGGTAGAGGATTCCCGCGACCGTGGCGCTCCCGTCCCGACCAGGCTCGGGTTAGCGCCCCCATCGCTCTACTTTTCCTGCGGGGTGACCCCTTGTCCATCCGAAGGTCTCTCGGCGCCGGCCTGCTGCTGGCGCTGGCTCTCTCCTCCACCGCCCTGGCTCAGTCGCTCGCGACGGTTCAGGGCTTCATCACCGACGACACCGGCGCCGCGCTCCCCGGGGTCACCGTCGAACTGACCGACATCGAGCGCGGCGTCCGCACGACCGCGGTCACCGGCGACCGGGGCTTCTTCGCCCTGCGCTCGGTTCCGAGTGGCCACTACGACCTGACCGCGAGTCTGGCCGGCTTCAGCACGGCGCGTCGGGAGAACATCCAGGTCTTCGTGGGGCAGATCCTCGAGGTGGACCTGACTCTCGGGCTCTCCGCCGTCGAGGAAACGGTTCTCGTCACTGCAGCGGCCCCGCTCGTCGAAGTCGGGCGAGGCGGAGCGGCGGGCTACGTGGACCAGACGGAGATCTCGACCCTGCCGATCCAGGGGCGCGACTTCGTGCAGTTCGCGCTGCTGAAGCCGACCGTGAAGGTCGAGCCCCAGCGGGGCGGCATCTCGCTCAGCGGGCAGCGCGGCATCAACTCCGGGCTCACGATTGACGGGACGGACGCCAAGAGCGCGTTCTTCGGCTACGGCCGGGGCGGCGAGGCCACCGAGAACGGCGGCCTGGTTGTCGCGCAGGAGTCGGTCAAGGAGTTCCAGGTCGTCACCAGCGGCTACTCGGCCGAGACCGGGCGCTCCGGAGGCGGGACGATCAACGTCGTGACTCGCGCCGGGACGAACGACTTCTCCGGTTCCGGGTTCCTCTTCTTCCGCGACCACGGCATGGTCGCGCGCCTGCCGCAGTCTCCCCTCGACGCCCACCGGGGCGTTCCGGCGGATGACGACCGCTACGAAGTGGACGAGTTCGAGCGCTACAACTGGGGCAGTTCCTTCGGCGGCCCGGTCGTCCGCGACCGCACTCACTTCTTCGTCTCCTACGACCAGACGGCCCGCTCCCAGCCGTTCCTGCGCGACATCCGCGGCCGCGGCCAGTACGACGCCGTCCTGTCGCTCTACCCCGACCTGCTCGCCGGATTCACCCCGAATGACGACGGAGTCGCCGGGTCGGACCCGGAACGGGGGCGGACCGCCACCGGCCAGTTCACGCGAGAGACGGACAACCTGATCCTGTTCGGCAAGCTGAACCACCGTGTGAACGACCGGCATTCCCTCACTCTCCGCTACAACTTCACCGACTACGCCCGGACTTCGGACTTCGTCTCCGAGGAGTCGAAGAAGCTGGAGCGCACGCACTCGGTCGTCGGATCGGTCGTCTCGGCTGTCGGGGACCACGGCGTCAACGAGTTCCGTGTCCAGTACGCCGACGACAGCCTGGATCGGCTGGCGAATCTCCCGGGCAGCGCCCTCCAGGCGAACTTCCGGATCTTCTCGCCCTCGTACGGCGCCTTCGGCAAGCCGTGGTGGCTCCCGATCGAGGTGGATGAGGGCAAGTTCGAGATCCAGGAGAAGTACTCGTTCCTCACCGGAGGCCACGAGATTCGGTTGGGCTTCAGTCTGAACCACGACATGCTGAGCGAGTACTTCGCCGGCAATGCCGACGGCCGCTACGACTTCGACACGGTGGAGGACTTCCTCGCCGGCAGCGCCGCCCGCGCCCGCATCTTCTTCGGGGACGTCAGCAACCCCAACTTCGATGTCACGCAGCAGACACTCGGGATCTACGCCCAGGACTCGTGGAGTCCGAATCCGCGTCTCACTCTCAACTTCGGGGTCCGCTGGGACGCCACCTTCAACCCCGGTTCGATCGAACACGTCCTGCCGGAGGGCACATCCATCCCCGACGACCTCGACAACTTCTCCCCCCGCGCCGGCTTCTCGTGGTCCCTCGATCCGCAGACCGTGCTTCGCGGCGGCGGCGGCGTCTTCTACGGGCGCACTCCCACGCTCCTTTTCTTCTCGGCTTACAGCGACACGGGTGTCTTCCCGCGCTACGGAAACGCCATCGTGTCCCCCGGCGATACCGGATACGTGCCGATCGGCGGCGCCATCGACAACTCGAATCCGCCTACCGGTCTGATCCCGTCGCTCAGTTACGTCCACCCGGATTTCGAAGACCCGCGGACGGCCCGATTCAACCTCGGCCTCGAGCGGGAGCTGACGCCGGACCTGGCGGCGTCCCTCGACTTCGTCCATGCGCGCGCCGACTTCCTCGCGTCGAACGTGGATGCGAACGTCCCGGCGCCTACCCGGGACCGTTTTGGCCGCCCGGTGTATTCCGGCGATCGGATCAACGCCGCTTACGGCACGATCCTGGTTCGGGACTCGGTCGCCCGATCCGACTACACCGCCCTCACCGCCGCGGTCCGGCGCCGGTTCCGTGACGGGATGCAGTTCCAGGCCCACTACACCTGGTCCCGCGACCGGTCGAACGACGACAACGAACGTTCCTCCGGGAGCCTCACCCTGACGGATCCCTCGGATCCGGACTACGACTGGGGGCTCTCCAGCCGGGACATCCCCCACCGGTTCGTCGCCAGCGGCGTCTTCACTCTCCCGTTCGACATCCTCGCGAGCGGCATCCTGACGATGCAGTCGGGCTCCCCCTGGACCGCGCTCGATCCCCAGGTCGGCTTCCACAACCACCCGGGCTTCTCCGTCGGTCCCACCGGCGCGCAGACCCGCGCGGTCGTGGGTGGCGTCCTCGTGGATGGGAACGGCGAACGGAACGAGGCGTGGACGAACCTCGATCTGCGGATCACGAAGCGCTTCGACATCGGCCCGGCGCAGCTCGAGGCCCTGTTCGAGGTGTTCAATGTCCTGAACGCCAGCACCTTCCGGGTGTCCGGCTCCGATCAGCAGGAGCCCACGCTCGAAGACGGCGCCCCGAACCCCGAGTTCGGCCTCGGCGCCGCCCTCGTCGGCGCCCAGCGCCAGGCGCAGCTCGGAGTCCGCGTCGTCTTCTGACGCCGCTCCCGCTCGGCGGCGGGAGGCGTCCCCGCCCCCCGCCGTCAGCCGCTCGCAGGCAAACCCATCGCGCTCGCTCGCGTCATGCGACGAACTCCGGCGCGAACCGTTTCATGAAGTCCGCGAACAGCGGGACCGTGAACGCCGTGTCCCCGTGGCTCGGATTCCAGACCATGCCCTTGGCGATCAGCTTGCTGCGCGTCGGTCCCACCGATGTGACCTTCCTGCCGAGGACGCCTGCGATGTCGCCCGACCGGTGCGGCCTATCCCCGAGTTCGGCCATGGCCCGAAGATATTTCAGTTCGGATGGCGTCAGTCGGTCCACTCGAACGCGGAAGAAGCCCTCGTCGAGCGCCGTGCGCGCCCGCGAGGAGGCGCGCCACACGTCATCCACGCCGATCGGCGATGCGGTGGCCGCGTCCCAGGCCTGCTTGCCCCATTCCTGAAGGAAGTACGGATAGCCGCCGGTTTCCTCGAGGATGCGGTCCAGTGCTTCCGCGCTGATCCTCGCGCCTTCCGCCATCACGGGCTTCTCGATCGCGAGCCGCGCCGCGTGCGCTGGCAGGGGTCCCACGAACCGGAAGTCGAACAGCCGCTCCGCGTACGATCTGGCCCGTCCGGTTCGCCCCCGGAGCTACGGAAGCCCCGCCCCGATGAGCGTCACCGGCGCCTCTCTCTGGGCAGCCCGGTGGAGTGCGATGATGAGACTCGCGAGCTCCTCTTCCTTCGCATGTTGCAGTTCGTCGACGAACAGCGCGAGCGCGGTTCCCGCCGTCCGCGCGGCGTCTCCCGTGGCGAGCAGGAGGGCGGCGAGGTCTTCCTCCAGGTCGCCGTTGTCCGCCAGTCCGGGCTCCGGGTCGAGGTCCAGGCGGACCCGGATGTCCTGATACTCCACTCTCAGCGCCTGGGCGAAGCCCGCGAGTCCTCGGAGCGCTCGTCGGGCCAGATCCCGGGCGCGGTCGTCCCGCGAGAGGTCCAGCAGCGCGAGACGGATCTGCGGGGCGAGCAGGGCGGGCAGGGAGCGCGTTTCCGAGGTCTCGACCGACAGGGTCGTGAGCCCGGCCCTCCGCGCCTCCATCTCCATGCGAGACAGGAGGACGGTCTTTCCGACTCCGCGCAGACCGACCATGAGGACGCTCCGCGCCGGCCGGCCTGCCCGGATCCTCCCCAGAGTGATCCGAACCCGCTCGCGGAGCTCCTCACGCCCGGCCAGTTCCGGCGGTGGACTGCCGGCTCCGGGTGCGAACGGGTTCTCGATGGCGTCCATGTCGCGTGGAAATCCGAATATAGCAATCTATGAGTATGCGCGACAGGAGTGGCCTACATCCGGCGTGAACCGAGCCGGGATCCCTATTT
>JAJEBS010000204.1 GCA_022822425.1 Gemmatimonadota bacterium
ACCTCCCTCAGGATGAAGGGCGAGGTCTTCATCCCCGCTTCCTCCGCCAGGTCCTGCATCGCCCGCCAGTCTGACCGCGGGCAGGTGATGCAGTATTGCCGGGCCGCCGCCACCTCAGCCCTCCTGCCCGTCGGCCGCCACCGACGCCTCGGCTTCCTCCACCAGACGCTGCCAGACGGCGCCCCGGCCCTCGTCCTCGAACCGCATGCGCTCGGCCAGCACGAGAAGGCGCAGGTCCACCAGCGCGCGGCGCTTCACCGCCAGGGGGAGGTCTTCCGCGATCTCCGCCGCCGGTTCCTCAGGCGCGAGCGCGCGCGAGATGAGGTACTCCGAGGCCGACATGTCCGCCCTGTCAGCCCGGCTTCGGACCAGGCGCCAGTCGCTGTCGGTGGCCATCACCGAGCGCGCTCTCTTCCTGCCGTCATCCGCCGCCATCACGCCTCTCCCCTCCCGAAACACAGGCGCGACCTACGCCTCCCAAGCGTCAACCACAAGAACGATACATCCATGTGGCACCCATCTTTATATTGGATGACGTTCTCCCATTCGTTTCCTGTTATGCTTTCAGGCGACCATAAGCCGAAGTCACTATAAAATCCCCAATACGTTACAGAAAGGCCATCTTCGTCCAAATCTCCTACAAGCAGGATCGTGGCACAAGGCGCTTGCATCGATCCTCGTAATCACATATGGTAAACCTACTTACGAGGAAAGCATCGCTTCGATCAACAGGGTGTTCCTATAGTGCGAAATTCGCTATGGTTTGGCACACCGTCAACCCGATGCTCAACAACTACAAGGACATGGTCGAGCACTGCCGGTCGCTCATCGCGCACAAGCCGCACGAGGAACTGCACATCCTCTATCTCGACATCCGAAACCGCCCGATCGCCTTCGAGCTTCACCGCACAGGCACCGTCAACAATGTCCGGGCGCATCCCCGCGACATCGTCATGCGAACCCTGGAGCTCAACGCCACGGCCCTCGTGCTCGTGCATAACCACCCCAGCCAGGTCGCGGAACCATCCCCCTGCGACGTCGCTCTCACCAAAGAGATCAAGACCGGCGCCGCCTGCCTCGGCATCAAGCTCCTCGACCACATCATCATCACCAACTCCGCCCACCTGAGCTTCGCCGAAGCCGGGCTGATCTGACCAGAAGGACCGACCGCCTCCCGCTCTTTCCCGCACAGGAGCCCGACCATGCCCGAACCCGGCAGCGCCACCGCATCCGGTCCCGTCGTCCCGGCCTACACCCGCGCCCAGGCAATCGAGGACGGCATCCTCGTCGACGTCTCCGAGACCGCGCGAGAGGCGGGCTTCAACATTCCCGTCGCCGTTACCCGCGCCGTCTGGAACCGCCTTGTCGCCGTTCCCGAAGGCTACCTCGGCTTCCAGGACGAACGCGGACGCCTCTGGGACGTCGTCTCCATGGCGCGCCACTACGCGCTCCGCGCCTCAGACCGCGACCGCGTGACCATGTGCGTGCTGGTGCGCGACATCCGCAAGGACCTGCACGACAGCAACCGGCCGCCGCGCAAGCACTTCCCCATCGTGGCGATCGGCGCCGGCGACGACAGCCGGCCCGCCATCACAATCATGTTCCCCGAGGACGACTGAGCGCCCCCGCTCCTCGCCGCCGGCCGCCACGCTTCCCGACCGCATCAACGTCACCGGCCGCCTCGGTTTCGCCGAAGCCGGCCTGACCCGATCCACCAGAGAGTTCCCCATGCTCACCGTCGACAACTTCGCCTGCGGCGGAGGCACGTCGCTCGGTATCGAGAAGGCGCTCGGCCGCCCCGTCGATTTCGCCGCCAACCACGATGCCGAAGCCATCGCCATGCACCGCATCAACCACCCCGCGACCGTCCACTACCTCCAGGACATCTGGGCCGTCGATCCCGCTGCAATCGCCCGCCTGGCCCCGATACTGCTCGCCTGGTTCAGTCCCGACTGCACGCATTTCAGCGTCGCCAAGGGCTCCGCCCCCATCCGGCCCGAACACCAGCGCAGCCGCGACCTCGCATGGGTCGTCATCCACTGGGCCCGCCTCGCGCGCCCCCGCATCATCATGCTCGAGAACGTCCAGGAGTTCATGGGATGGGGCCCGCTCCTCCCCGACGGCCGTCCCGACAAGTCCCGCGCCGGCGAAACCTTCCGTTCCTGGCTCTCGGCCCTCTCCGACGCCGGCTACGCCTTCGAGTGGCGCAACCTTCGCGGCTGCGACTACGGCGCTCCCACCTTCCGCACCCGCTTCTTCCTCGTCGCGCGCCGCGACGGCCTCCCCATCGTCTGGCCGGAACCCACCCACGGCCCCGGCCGCCGCCCCTTCCGCGTCGCTGCCGACTGCATGGACTGGACCATGCCCGTCCACTCCATCTTCCTCTCCCGCGAACAGGCCCGCAAAGCCGGCGTCCGTCGACCGCTCGCCCACAAGACCCTGGCCCGCATCGCCAGAGGCGTGAAACGCTACGTCCTCGACGCCGCCCACCCCTTCATCATCCCCGTCACCCATAACGGCGACCACCGCACCCACGCCATCACCGAACCGCTGCGCACCGTCACCACCGCGAAGCGCGGCGAGTTCGCGTTCGTCGCCGCGCACATGGCCCAGCACAACACTGGAATGACCGGCCACTCCTGCGGAGAACCTGTCAGCACCATCGTCTCCCGGGGCTCCAACCAGGCTCTCGTCACCTCCCTCCTCACCCGCGAATTCGGAGCCAGCACCGGACAGCCCGTCGACCGGCCCATGCCCACCGTCATGCCCCGGGGCGGAGGCAAGACCACTCTCGTCTCCGCCTGCCTCACCAACTTCCACCAGAGCAACACCAACGGAGGCTCCGGAAGTCTTCGCGAGCCCGTCAACACCATCCTCGCCCAAGGCCAGCACAAGGCGCTGGTGGCCGCCTTCCTCGCCAAATATTGCGGAACCGGCCCCGACCTTCGCGATCCCCCGGCCGAGGCAACCGCAAGGGCGCGCGCGGGCCTCGTCTCCATCGGCGCCGCCGACTACCAGCTCACCGATATCGGCATGCGCATGCTCACGCCCCGCGAGCTCTACAACGCGCAGGGATTTCCGGACAGCTACCGCATCTCATTCGAGTTCAACGGCAAGCCCCTCACCAAGGAAGCCCAGATCCGGATGTGCGGAAACTCCGTCTGCCCCGACGTCGCCAAGGCACTCGTCGCCGTCAACGTCCGACCTCACCTCCACTCCGCCGCCGCCTGACTCAGCTCCCTTCACTCCGGCAAAGCCGATACCTATGTCTCATTCCTCTTGTGATATGCTTCGCGAGCGGGTCAGGACCGTTTTCGCTTCAATCCCGGAGGCGACGACATGAACACCAACCACAGACTTTCTGCCAACCACGGATTCCCACCGATCAACGGCCCCGCACCTGCGAAAGGTTCCTGATGGAAAATCCCGCTCTCATCACAGCCTGGGCGACGGTCGCGATCGCTCTCGTCACCGGCCTCGGCGCCGCGGCCACCTGCTTCCTCATCTGGCGCGGCCTCCTGGAGATGCGCCGCTCGTCAGACCAGCGTGCCGAAGACCGCAAGGCCGCGACCGAAGAGCTCAAGACCTGGCGAGATGCGGACCTTCGCCGCCACGATGAGGCGATGACGGCACTCCGGGAGCTCATTCAGCGCAGCGCACCCCCGGGCAACCTCGGCCAGGCCGACTAGACGCACCCGACGGCCCGCACCAGCCGGTCCCTCACCGAATTTCCCGCCGGCGTCTTTCGCCCGCAAAGCCCCCTCCTGAGACAAGAAAAGCGGGTTCCTCCCGAATCCAATGACACCGGGCTGAACCAGCGCC
>JAJEBS010000066.1 GCA_022822425.1 Gemmatimonadota bacterium
GACGAAGATGACCGGCACGTCGGCGATGTCGAGCAGGCGCTCCATCAGCTCGACCCCGTCGGTTCCGGGCAGCATCAGATCGAGCAACGCCAGGTGCGGCCGCTCCTCCTGCATCAGGTGCAGGGCCTCTTCCGGATCGCCGGTCACGACCGGCTTGAACCCCGTTCTGCTGAGACTGTCGCGGATGTAGCGCAGCGCCCGCGGGTCGTCGTCCACCGCCAGAACCCGGAGGCGATCCCGCTCGTCCGCAGCGCGTTCGCGTTCGCCGGGATCAATTTCCACCAGCGCAGCCCTATGGGTGTCGTCGACCGACGGCAAGGTGAACGTGAACAGCGCCCCGCCGTCCGGGCCTTCGCTCTCGGCCCAGATGCGGCCACCGTGCGCCTCCACGATCCCCTTGCAGATCGCCAGGCCGAGCCCCGTGTCCCCACCCTGCTCCTCCGAGCGCCCCCGAGAGAACTTCTGGAACAGGCTGGCCAGCGCTTCCACCGGGATGCCGTCGCCCTCGTTCGAAACCGAAAATGACACGTAGACGCCGTCTCTGTCGGCCCGGATGCGGATCGGCGTCGATGCCGGCGCATGGCGTTCGGCGTTGGCCAACAGGTTGCCCAGGACCTGCAGCACCCGCCGTTCGTCGACCAGCACGCGGGGCAAGTTCGGATCGAGGTCGATCTCGAGCGTGTGGCTGGCGCTGCGGTCGAAGACCCGTCGCGCCCGGTCGACCAGCAAGCCCACCTCGACCGGCTTGGGGCTGACCGCCAGCTCGCCGGACTCGATCCGCGCCACATCGAGTAGATCCGCGACCAGCCGGTCCATGTGATCCGCCTGTTCGTCGATGATCCGGAAAAACTGGCGCAACACGGCCGGATCACGTTCGTCATCGGAACTCAACACGGTGCTGGCGGAGCCCTTGATCGAGGTCAGCGGGGCTCGCAGTTCGTGGCTGACCATGGCCAGGAAGTTGGCCCGCAGCCGGTCCAGTTCCTTGACGTCGGCCAGGTCCTGCAGCGTGACGATGATCGATTCCACCTTCCCACCGTCGCGGCGAATCGGGTCGGCGTTGACCAGGATCGAGACGCTGCGCCCGTTCGGCGCCGAGACGGAAAACTCCTCGCCTCGGACCTTGCCGCCCTGGCCCAGCCGTTCGGCCAGCGTGCACTCCTCCGTGGTCAACTCCTGACCGTGCTGTGTGCGGATCGTCGCCTGGTTCAGCATGTCTTCCACGCTCTGGTCGGCTTCGCGCAGGGCGTCGGCGATCCTCGCCGCTTCGCGGTTGAGCGACCTGGGCGCCCCCGTGGCGGCGTCCATCACCGCCACGCCCACGGGCGAGATGTTGATCAAGGTCTCCAGGTCGTCCCTGGCGCGGCGTTCGTCCTGGTACTGCCGCGCGTTGACGATCACCAGGGCGGCCTGAGCCGAGAACGTGACCAGCGTCTCTTCGTCTTCGGTGCTGAACTTCCGCTCCGGCTCGTCGTGACCCAGACAGATGAACCCCACCGACTGACCCCGGTGCTTGACCGGCGTGAACATCCCCGCCCGGACCGTCATCGGCAGAAACCCGCTCAACCCGGCCGCCGCCGCGTAGGCGCCGTAATCGTCCAACCGCATCGGGGTGGGGATGCCCATCAGGTGCCGGAAGATCGCCTGGCCGCCGGGCAAGTGGACTAGCTGATCGTGCTCGTCCTCAGTCGTGCCCGAACTGAGCACGGCATCGAGGGTGCCGCGGTGGTCCATCGACGCGAACACCCCGTACCGTGCGCCGGTCAGCTCCCGGGCGGAGTCGAGCACATTCTGCAGCGTCGTCTCGAAGTCGAGGTCCTCGTTGATCCGCAGGCTGGCCGCACTCAAACGCGAGAGCCGCTCCTCCAACTCTTCGACTCGCTGTTGTTGACCTGCCGCTGGTTCCACCGTGCCACCTCGCTTGCCCAGGCGATCAAGAACGGATCGCCGCCGTAATCGATTGTCAATTGTGGCAGAACTTACGTGAAAGTCACAAGACCTCAACTGTTTGCGCACTTGCCTCACATGGCGGAAACCGCCATGCGGATAGCATTCCCTCGCAGTTGCGTACGATGTGGAAACCTGATCGCCGGCACGAGCCCAGGAGAACAGCAAGATGCCCAGGCGCCGCCCCGCCGAGGAGACCGCCCGTCTCGGAGACGAGATCTACGAGCGGGACATCCGGTCCCAGGTCGAGCTGTCCCATCACGGAGAGATCGTGGCCATCGACGTGGACAGCGGAAGCTGGGCTGTCGCCGGCAGCGTCCTCGAGGCGGGGGCGCTCCTCCGGGAGGAGCACCCCGCGGCCGTCAACGTCTGGAGCGTGCGGGTTGGGCATCGCGAGGTCTAGCGGTCCGGGGGGCGGCTCCGCGCCGCCAGCTGGGTGAACGCGGGGCGTCGACCGCCCGCTCAAGGTCCCTGTAACCCCCTCTCTACCGGCGTCTCGATGCCCGGCACACGACCGGCGCTGAGCGCCGTCGTGTGCGTCCCAGGGCCGTTGACGGTCAGACCTCGAGGCACTGCACGGCGATGAGGCCGCGCTCGTGCGCGCCTGGGGGAGGCCCTCCCCGGCGACCTGTCGCCGCGGATCGGCGTGGCCGGGGCGAAGTTCCCGGCCTTCGTCGCGGCGCGCACGGGCAGGGGGCCGGAGCCGGTCACGGTTCCCGACGACGCGGCCGCCTCCTCGCCCCCCACCCCATCGGCCTGCTGCCGCTCCCGCGCGACGTGCGCGAGGGGCTGCTTCGCTTCGGACTGCTCACCATGAGCGCCGTCGCGGCCATGCGGCGGGACCTGCTCATCGACCAGTTCGGCAACGAGGCCGGCGCGCCTGGGAGCTCTGCCTGGGCATCGACCTACGAAGTCCTGCTCTACGCGGAGGACTACGACTGGTGCAACCTGGGCGCGTACAGCACGAACGACGGCCCGCCCGTCTATGGAACGACCCCCCGGATCGCTGTGACTGCCGCCGGCGTAACCGACATCGCCATCCAGCTACCGGGACCCCCGCCCGAACTCTGCCGACGAATGACCGGGACAATCCTCGGGCCAGCGGGCGAGCCAGTCGAAGGCGTCCATGTCCGGCTGCATCGACCGGCAGACGGGGTGCTCGCGGGGAACACGACCGCCTCTCAGGGAATGTTCAGCGTCGTCGTTCCGAATGGCCTCTACGAGGTTCTCCTCTACGCCGAACGTCACGACTGGTGCTACCTGGGCGCTTACGACCGCGACGGCGGCGTCTCCGTCGCTGGACCGCCCCCGCTGGTCGACCTTGGCACCGAGAATCCCTCCGGCATCGTCATCCGATTGCCTGGGACGCCCGCCGAGTTAGCTCACCAGAACTGTGCATAAGTAGACGGGCGACGTGCTCGGGGAGGGCCGCACACGGGAGACCGACACAGGGCGGGAGTCGTTGGTATCGAAGCTCCGTGCCGTCAAGGTGCCGAACACTCCCCTGAAGGGGAAGGACACGAGCGGGCTTCCGCCCACCCTCCCAGGAGGCCCTTCCAAGGGCACTCCTGGATGAGCGGGCCGGTACCGCCGGAACGGGGGCCCATGGGGAGTAGCGGAATCCCCACTTGCGTGGGTGCAGGGCCTCGCCCGCCGTCTGCCGGGGTAATGGCCTGGGGAGGCGGACCTGGCCGGGGCGGTCGGGGCCGTTGGCCGGCTTGCCTCGCGCGCGATCTCCCGCGCGCGATCTAGTGGATGCCGACGAGGCCGAGGGCCGCAACGCACCACGCCGCGGCCAGGAAGCCGCTGAGGGTTATGACTTCGAGTGCGGTCATGGCGGCCAAGCTAGCACGCCCCCTTCGGTCGGGACTTTACCGGCGGCTTACGCAGCAGGAGGCTGGACAGCACGGCAGGATGTCCCGCAAGGCTCCAACCACCTCGCGGCTGCAGAAACTCCTCGCCCCCTCGATCGAGTCCACCCCGGGGAAGGCCCCGTGGGCCTAGCCGAGCAGGTAGCGCAGCCAGGGACGGTCTCGCACCCACGCCATCCGTTCGACAAGCGCGTCGACGCCGAGGATTCTCCCGGCGCCAAGCGCGCCGAGGACCAGGTACACGACGATGTAGACGATGTAGTAGTCGACAAACAGGTCGTGCTCCGGCGGGAACTGCGAGAGGTAGAAGAGGAACATCATGATGCCGGCGAAGAAGAGCGCCGACCTCGTCGCCGCACCGAAGAAGATGGCGAAGCCCATCAGGATCTGGCCGTAGGTCACCAGCGGTTCGATCACGGACAGGGCCGTGGCGCTGGCGCCCAGGTCGGTGAACCAGCCATGCAGGGGCCCGCTCGTGGCATGGGTCAGGAAGCCCTCGGCGGAGAAGCCGTTGATGGCCTTGTCGAACCCGGCCCACAGAAAGATCCAGCCCATCAGCAGCCGCAGCAGCAGCGTGAAGGGGACGACGACGCGGTGGAAGAGGAACGCCACTTCCCCGCCCGCGACCGTGAGCCGGAAGATGCCCTCGGCCCCGCCCGGCTCGCCGTTGCCGTTCGGGTTGTTCCGACGTTGCACGGTGCACCTCCATCTCGTGGCAAGACATCGGGTGCAACTTGACCGCCACCAGATCCAGCGTAGCAGGGCCGAGTCCGCCCGCCAGCGATCACTCGGCGTTGTGAGCATCCTTCCACTCCACCACCGTCGGCAGGCAACCACTCCGCGGGCGCTGATGGCCCCCCCGTCGGGGCCGGGAAGGCCTCCTTCGCCTGGGACTGCGAAGCGGCTATCGTGGCGCCCTCAGGCGCGTGTCGCCCGCGGGGGAGCGACCGCGCGTCCGCCCGCTCGAAGCTCGCGAACACGGGAATGCGGCGCCCCGCGCATCCGGTTGGCCTGAGCCATGACTCCGGCTTCTCAGCGTGTGGACCGGCCCCTCGCTCTGTTGGGGATTATATACTAGGGTTGACAGGAGCGATGAAACCGGGTAGAGTCCCTGTATGGCACAGCCAGGCAGGTCTCACCGCAAGGGCGTCACCCTTCTCGAACTGACGCAGCTTTTCCCCGACGAAGCTGCCGCTCGCACGTGGTTCGAGCGGCTGATGTGGCCCACGGGCGATCGTCCCTGCCCGCGCTGCGGGAGCCTCAACACCCACGATGCCAAGCACAAGAAGATGCCCTACCGCTGCCGCGACTGCCGCTCGTACTTCAGCGTGAAGACCGGCACGGTCATGGAGGGCTCGCCCATCCCGCTCCTGAAGTGGGTCTACGCCATCTACCTCGACGTGACCGGCCTCAAGGGCACGTCGAGCATGAAGCTCCACCGCGACCTGGGGATCACGCAGAAGAGCGCGTGGTTCATGCAGCAGCGCATCCGAGAAGCCTTCGCCATCGATGGCGACATGCTCAACGGGCCTGCGGAGGTTGACGAGTCTTTTTTCGGCGGGAAGGAAGCGAACAAGCATGAGTCCCAGCGATCCCGTGCTCGGGGTGGCGTCCCTGACAAGGCCGCCGTCGTGGGCGCGAAGGACCGCACGACCGGCCAGGTCCGCGCGAAGGCTGTCGAGAGGACTGACGGGGAGACCCTGAGGGGTTTCGTCCGTGAGCACGTGAAGCCGGGCGCTCAGTTCTACTCAGACGGGCACAGCGGCTATGCACCGCTCGACGGGGAGTACAGGCACAAAGGCGGTCCAGCACAGCGCAGGGACCTACGTCATCGAGCAGGCGCACACGAACGGCATCGAGTCGTTCTGGAGCATGCTGAAGCGCGGGTATATGGGCACGTTCCACCACTTCAGCGCCAAGCACCTCGGGCGCTACGTGGCGGAGTTCGCGGGCCGCCATAACATCCGCGACCTGGACACCGTCGCTCAGATGGCCGTGGTCACGCGCGGCATGGTGGGTAAGCGGCTGCGCTACGCTGACTTGATCGCCTGAGGCTCTTCTCCGTCCTCGGGATGGGGTTCAGGGATGGGCTCACGCTGGGGGTTGCGGTGGGGTACAAGCATGTGTACCCTGAATCTCGTCAAGGTTGAAACCTTCGCCCTCAGCCCCGGTCCTTGTGGAAAAGGTTGGCCGGGGCTTTTGGCTGTCTGTGTACGTCGGCGACCAGCGCCGCACAGCCCAGTGTATCAGCGGTTATGTCTAGCTACTGGGTCAGCCCTTCACTCGGCGGGGACCAGGTACCTCCAGCG
>JAJEBS010000046.1 GCA_022822425.1 Gemmatimonadota bacterium
AGCTGGACCTCTCCTTCAACGTCCTTACGGGCGCGATTCCGCCGGAGCTGGGGAACCTCGCCAACCTGCGGTGGCTGCAGCTCGACGGAAACGACCTTTCGGGCGCGATTCCGCCGGAGCTGGGGAACCTCGCCAACCTGCGGTGGCTGCAGCTCTACGGAAACGTCCTTACGGGCCTAGTCCCGCCGACGTTCGGCGGACTGGCGAGCCTGAGAAGGCTGGAGCTGTCGCACAACGCTGGATTGGCCGGAGCCATGCCGGCGGGCCTGAGGCATCTGGCGCTCGAGTTGCTCGTCGCTAGCGGCACGAACCTCTGCGTGCCGCGGGAGCCGGCGTTCGAGGAATGGCTCGCGACCATTCCCAGACGGCGGATCGCGGTGTGTGGGGAGCCTCCGGCGGCATACCTCGTGCAGGCGGTGCAGTCGCGCGCGCACCCCGTTCCGCTGGTGGCGGGCGAGGAGGCGCTGCTGCGCGTCTTCGTCACGGCGTCTATGGAGACGACCGAGGGGATTCCCGCAGTGCGGGCACGCTTCTACCTGAACGGGACCGAGCGGCACGTGGCGGACATCCCCGGCAGCTCGACGCCGATCCCCACGGAGATCGACGAGGGCGACCTGTCGAAGTCGGCGAACGCGGAGATCCCGGGCCGGATCGTGCGGCCGGGCCTCGAGATGGTCGTCGAAATCGACCCCGATGGCCTGCTCGACGCGAGCCTCGGCGTGCCCGGGCGGATCCCGGCGGAGGGCCGTCTGGCCGTCGAGGTGCGGGAGATGCCGTCTCTTGACCTCACGGTGATCCCGTTCCTGTGGAACTCCGATCCGGATTCGGCGGTCATCGGGCTGGCGGAGGGCATGGAGGCCGACCCGGAGGGCCACCCCCTGCTCGAGGACACCCATGTGCTCCTTCCGGTCGCCGACATCGACGTGACGGCGCACGCACCAGTGGCGAGCACGAGCAACAACGCCTCCAACCTGCTGGTTCAGACCGAAGCGATCCGTGTGCTGGAGGGCGGCGGCGGCCACTACATGGGGATGATGTCGGGCGCGGTTACCGGCGCGGGCGGCGTCGCATACGGGTCCGGCCGGTCGAACTTCTCTGGGCCGAATTCCAGCACCATCGCCCACGAGCTGGGCCACAACATGTCCCTCGCGCACGCCCCGTGCGGGGGTGCGGGAGGCCCCGATCCGTTGTTCCCCGATCCGCACGGAAGGATCGGCGCCTCGGGGTATGACATCCTTCGCGGCCGCCTGGTGCCGCCGACGAGGAGCGACCATATGAGCTACTGTGTTCCGGCCTGGGTCAGCGACTACCACTTCACCAACGCGCTGAGGTATCGCCTGGTCGATGAGGGCGTGGCTGCCGCGGCGCGCGCGGCGGCCCCGGTCACGTCCCTGCTGCTCTGGGGAGGCGTCGACGCGACCGGCGCGCCCTTCCTCAACCCCGCCTTCGTCGCGGACGCTCCGCCCGCGCTGCCCGACTCGGCGGGCGACTACACCGTCACCGGACGGGACGCGAGCGGCCGAGAGAGCTTCTCGCTCAGCTTCACGATGCCGGAGACGGCCGACGGAGACGGGAGTTCCGGCTTCGCCTTCGCGCTGCCAGTGCGGCCCGGTTGGGGAGGCAGCCTCGCGACCATCACGCTTTCCGGGCCCGGGGGCGGCGTCACGCTGGACGGAGAGAGCGACATCCCCATGGCCATCCTGCGTGACCCACGCACCGGGCAGGTGCGCGGCATCCTGCGGGATCCGCCGTTTGAAACCGGAGTGGCTGCAGACGCGGCTCGCGCGGCGACTCCTCGTCTTGAGGTGCTATTCAGCCGCGGGCTTCCGGATCCGGAAGCATGGAGAAGGTGAGCTATGAAATAGGTGGCCCACCCCGGAGACTGGTGCGGCGCTCCGGCAAGTCCGACCCCGATCCGCCCGGACGACTAGGCTTTGGGGGGACGTGGGTAAGAGAGAGTCGGCTCCCGAGACTTTCGGCGAAGAGGTGGCGCGAGCGGAAGTCCCGCCATTCAGGTCCGGTTTCCCGCTTTTGCGGCGCGGTCCAGCAAGGTCCAGTGCAACGGCAAGAGTGGCAGATCGTGCAGTCCCAGTTTTACTTACGTGATCTCCTGCCGTGATTCGGGGCTCGGATGATCCGCATACCCCCGGTATAACCGCAGGGCTGGCGAGGGGTGGCGCTGCCCCCCTTCGATCCCCCAGGAAAACCGCCGCTCCGCCAGCGTTCGCGGTTAGGGCGTTCGCCCGCTTCCGCTTGGCCGAACGTTCCCGGCGGCCAAGTGCCGGATGTCTCCCGCCAACCCCCGATCACCGCCGGTCGAGGCCGTCGATTTCGCGGGCGAGTCCTCGTCGTGACCGGCGACCGCGTGGTTGGCGTTGCCACCGCTTCGGCGCCGGTCCCCCCGGCTTCCGGGACGGACTCCGCCCGTCCCTCCGCCGGGGTCGAGCCCCCTTCCCAACCCAGCAAGGCCCGGTCGTGCACGACGTGACGCGCTCGCGACCTGCGCTGGATGAGGAGACACTGGAGGATGGCTCGGGACGTATGCGGAATCGGTCTTCCACACGCTGGGTATCATATCGGCCTTTGGCAGTGATCGAGTACATCCACGGCCGCCACCACTCCCCTGCCTGGCTTCGCTTGGCCGACGGGTCAGGAATAGCGGTTTCCTTGTAATCCGAAGGTCCGAAGGGTCGCCGCGCGCCTTGCGCGTCAGCCTTTGCTCGGGCACCGTGCAGGAGTTCAAGCCATCACTCTTCCAACAATCCAAGGAAGACTTGTTCGTGAACAGATTCGTTCCCATGCTCTTCTGCGTTGTCGCTGGTCTGGCGACTTCCGGGTGCTCGTTCCTGCTCGTAAAAGGTCCGCCTGACACCGCTTCTGGTTTCCGGGGACGCGCCGGGCAGTGGTGCCACACCGCCTCCAACGTCCCAGCACTGGATGCAGCTTTCGGTACGGTTGAAGTCTTGGGCGGGGTGGCACACTTCTTCGAGCCGCTGGTGGTATCGGCAGACCCAACGGCCAGACCCGGCGATCCCTCGTTCGGCGAAAAGAAGGCGATCGGACCTTGGCTGGGTGGCGTTTTGATCGGCACGGGGATCCTGCACTTTCTGGGCTACCGCGAGGGGAACAAGCGTATTGGGGAGTGCGTCGGTTTCTTACGAGGCGGACGCGACTTTTCGCCTCAAAGCAGTTTGTCGCTCCCCCCGCCAAGCGCCGAACCCATGACCCAAACACGAACTTGGTTCCGGTAAAGGGGAGATTCGGAGGCTCAATGTCAGAACCACAGAGTCGAAAGCTGTTCCGGGTTCAGGCGGAACAACTGACGGACCACCATTACGGGACGGTCTATGACGAGTTCGTGTTCGTCATCGCGTCGAGCGCGGACGCGGTAGTACAGCGCTTCTGGCCCGAAGGCGGCCTACCCAGCGATCTGGTCATAGAGTGCTTGGCCAGCCAGGACGACCACCTGCTCATCACCCGGTGGTAGAATTGCGTGGAGTGAGTTTCTTCACGCCCCCCTAGAGATCGGCCTCAGGTGACTCCTCCGGTCGTATCGTCAGCGGTCGGAAGCCGATGTGTGGCCGAGAAATTGGGCCGTATCGGCGAGATTTCGCCGATGATTTGCGGAGGTGCCCTCGTGCATCCTGGCCACAGCCCGGCTCGGCCCGCTGATACGCCCGGACCACCAAGCTCTTCGGGACGTGAACGAGGTCGGCTTCCAGGACCTCTGGCAAAGTGGCGGCGCGGCTGCGGGAGTCCCGCCATTCAAAGCCGGTTTTCCCGCTTTCGCGGCACGGTCCAGCAGGGTCCAGTACAGCGGCAGGAGACGCAGATCGTGCAGTCCTGTAAGACTTTAGGTGATTTCCTGCCGGGATTCAGACGGCAAGCGATCCGCCCTCGCGGCGGAAGCGCGCCCAGTGAAGCGACCGGTCCCATATGGGGCGAAGCACCTCCTCGCCCGCCCGCCGCCGCTCGTTGTTCTTGGACCCGCCTCTCGCACCGGATCCGGCCCTGCTCCCGCTCGTAGCCCTCGGCCCAGCCTGACAGTCGGAGCTTGCCGTTCCCCAGCTTCGCCGCCTTCCCGGTCTCGGGATCGACCCGGTTGGCGACCACGTGGACGTGGGGGTGCCGGGTATCGTCGTGCGCGGCGATCAGCGCCTCGTGGCCCTCCAGCCCCAGCGCCTCCAAGCTCCCGTCCACCGCCCGGCTCATCTCCTGCCGGGTGGGCGTCTCGTCCTGCGCCCAGCTGAGCAAGTAGTGCAGGACCGGCTTCGCCAGCTTCCGCGCCCCGCCAGCCAGCCGCTTGAGGTCGGGAGCCGCCTTCGCGGTCGCGGCCATCAGCCGCGCGGCCCGCTCCGCCCGTACCGTCGGCAGGTTCCGGGTGTCGGTCCACGCGACCCGCTCCGAGGTCTCCGGACTCCGGTCGTCCGGCTCCGGGGCGTCGTGCAGGCAGTACGCCGCGACTCCGGCGAACGAGCGGCCCAGTCCGTTGATCTTCGGGATCATCGGTCCAGCGCCTCGCCGGTCATGAGACCGACCGCGAGCTCGCCCACCCGCTCCACCGCCTCCAGCGTCCCGGCCGGTGCCGAAGCCCCGGAGTTCAGGGCGCGTGCGAGCTGGTTGAGGTTCACGCCGATCCGGTGGAGTTCGACCCGCTCCCTGGCACCGAGACGGTGAACGGCCGCCTCGCGGACCGGTTTCCCCAGCGCCCTCCGGCGCATGTAGGCGCCCTTCGTCATGCGGGCCGCACCGGCCCGCTCGGCGATCGTCGCGGCCTCCTCGGTCGTGACGCGCACGCAGATCGTGCGACTCCGACGTTCGGCCTCGGGCCTGCGGGGACGGACAATCTGTCGGGTGGCCTCCTTGTGGCGCGCGGAATGTCGTTCGGGGGTCCGGGGGAAGCCCCCCGGCCAGAGGTTTTCGTAACACGAAAACAAATCTAGCTCCACGGAAACCCGCAAATCTGCGGGCCATGATTGCGCCCTCGGGGAAGGCCAGCGGTGCCGGGCCGCGACTGGCGGAAAACCCCCGGCCACGCGAAGTTTCGTTCGCGCAGATCGTGCAGTCCATCAATCGGAGGTATCGAACGATGGCACGCACGAAAGGAAGTCGGCGCTCCTACGGCGCCGGAGAATGGAGCCGGAACCGGGTGAGGGTGTTCGCCGATCCCTCCCCTCGATTAGCGCTTTGAGGGTGGTCTGCTACTTGGAGGGTCAAGGGTCGCGGACGACCATCGGCAGCCCTTCCTTCCAGCGTTCTCACGGAGGAACACCAGATGGAAGGTTCCCAAGTCCAATTCTGGTCAATGGTGGCAGCGTGGTTAGGCGCGGTCGGTACGATTTCTGCCGTGATCGTATCACTCTGGCTTGCTTCGAGGGCGGGCCGGGTACGACTCAAGGTAAAGGTCCAAATCTACAGTCTCGAAGGTGATCCGGAGCCGCAGGCCATCATATGGTCCGTTACGAACACAGGAGACCGTAGAGTCACAATCGAGCACGTTGGCTTCAGGATTCGCCAGCCACGCATCCCCGGCGACAATCGCGCCATGCCTAGGAACCAGCCACCCTGTGTTCCGCGAATCCTACTTCCCGGTGATCACGCGGCGCTCAAGATAGCGTGGCAGCTATCAACCATGAAGGAACTCGCCGCATCCAAGCCCGACAGGGCCTACGTCTTCACAGGCGCGAAGTATGTATACGCCAGGATGGGTACTGGGCTCAAGGCGTTCTTCAAGAACACCTACTCCGAGAGTCAACGTCCCGCCAAGCCGTGATGACACCGACCGCCAGACCACGCGACCGGGAGGATCGCCGATTGTTCGCGGGGGGCTGTGCCCCTGTGACCCCCAACGGCGACGGCGTGCATTGAGCGCCGCCGAAACTCGACCGCGACCGGAAGCCGTAGTGTTCTCCTGTGGGTCGCCGGACCGGGTTGGCTGCAGAGTCGGCACGATTCCCGCCTCCGTCCTCGGAGGCAGATCGGTCGCGGGGCTTTGCATGGCCGCGGCGCCGGGCGAGGGGTTGCAGTTCGCCGGAGTCGGGTTGGACGGCAACCCGCGCCCCGACTTAGAGCCGTACCTGAGCGCGCAAACGAAATAGGGGTCCGATGCGCACTTCGGGCCTCCGGCGATGCGCACCGGTCTTCCCGTTCATCCGCTGGCGCGGCAACGTCTTGCGGCCTCGGCGCCCCGTCCGCCCGTGGCGTCCGGGGCGCTCGGGCCGTGACGCTAGCGACCCGCCTCGCCGAGGGCTCGGTACGGGTTCGAGGCCGGGTGTGCTTGCGCACCCCCGCCCCCGCCCCCGTTGGGTCGCTAGCGTACCAGCAGTCCCTCCGGGAAGGGTGTCGAGCGCCGCTTTCGAGGCGGCGGAGGACCCGTTGGCCGACCGGCTGGCAAACGTCGGTGGCGAGGTCCCTTGCACTTGGCCGTTAGGCAAGTCGACCCCGCGCTCGTGTCGGTTCTGCTAAACGCTGGCGCTAATCCGAGCGGGAGCACCTACGACGACGAAGCTTGCACTCCCCTTCACCTAGCGGCCCACTGGAGCGACGACGCTTCGGTCGTTCTCACCCTTCTGAGCCGTGGGGCAGACCCATCCGCGAAGGATCAGCACGGTAGGCGTGCGGTGGGTCTATGCCCCAGGTAACGACGCGATAATCGGAAGCGCCGCCCACCCGCCCGGCTCCTGGATACCCAACGCACCGTACGGCCGCACCGTACAGCCGTGCCCCTTGCTGGGAAAGAGGTGCGGAGGCAGGTCTTGCGCTGCGCCGCGGAGCAGCCCGGCGGCTGCCGTCGCAACAGAACGGGATCGGCTCTTTGGAAGCGCTCGAAACCGCCCCAGCTTTAGGTTCGACCGGAATCGCCACGCCTCTAGGAAGAGACGCCGTCAAACTTCACCCACGGCGCAAGGTCATCGAGAACTGTCCGCCGTCCGAGTCGTGTAGGACGCCGCTCAATAGGTCGTCGCTCGTCCGCGTTCCCACCCATCGAAAATCCAAGGTTTCCGAAGGCTCGAAGTGTACGACCAACGTCATTCTGACATCCGGGTGAGTGTAGGAGCCGGTTACGTCTCCAGTAAATGTCACGGGATCCAAGGTGAACGAAGCGACCCCGGCGATCACGCCCCCACTCTCTCGAAGCTCCCAGACGAACGAAATCGTGACGCCGTCCTCTGTGGCGTTTCCGGTCCATGTCCCGGAAAGGGGAACGTCTTCCGGCTCCGTCATGCAGCCGGAAGTTGCCAATAGCGCCACCAGCACGAACGCCGAAGTGCGAGGCATCTACCTCTCTCACTTGCTGCGGGGGGAGAATTCAGGCTGAATCGACCGGAAAGCTAACGGGTGCCAACGCGACTTGTCACCAGAGCCCCCGCCTCTCTCACTCCCGTAGGAGGACATCAGGCCCGCCGTTAACCCTGCTGGCACAGGCGACGCAACGCGACGCGCCCTCGGCCGCCCCACAAGCCAAGATCGCGCCCTCGGCGCGCTTGCGTATCTCCCCAGGCAGGCCGACCTGCATCGGTCCCGACCGCGACTGGCGGAAAACCCCCGCCGTCGCGAGCTTTCGTGCGCGCAGATCGTGCAGTCCATCGAATCGAGAGAGGAATCGAACGATGGTACGCACGAAACGAAGCCGGCGCTCCTACGGCGCCGGAGAATGGGGCCGGAACCGGGTGAGGGTGTTCCCCGATCCCAAGACCGGCTTGTACCAGATCGAGTGGCGGGAGAACGGCAGAAGGCTGACCCGGTCGCTGAAGCACCGTGACTGGAAACGGGCCAAGAGGCAGGCGGACGAGTTCGCCGCCGGGTTCGCGAAACCGGAGCCGAACGGCAAGAAGGACGCCGAGGCCGAACCGCTCACGCTGGGGACGCTTTTTGACATCTACCGGGAAGAGGTGACGCCCACCAAGGCGGCGACCTCCCAGCGGTCCGACCGGGCCGCGACGAGGACGTTCCTCCGGTTCTTCGGGCGGGACCGCAAGCCCTCCACGCTGTCGCAACGCGACTGGGACCGGTTCATCCGGGCGAGGCGTGCGGGCAAGGTCGGACCGAGCGGCAAGCCGGTATCCGACCGGACCATCGAGCACGACCTGAAGTTCCTGATCGCCGTGTTCAACTGGGCCGCGAGGTCGAAGGACGAGCGAGGCCGCCTGCTTCTCGACAGGAACCCGCTGAAGGGCCTGAAGATGCCCACGGAGAAGAACCCCACGCGGGTG
>JAJEBS010000164.1 GCA_022822425.1 Gemmatimonadota bacterium
GAGGGTCGCGCTCACCGTCACCTTCTGGCCCTCGATCCAGGACAGGCCGGTGGGGAGGGCCCATCGATAACGCCCCGCAGTGCTCTGTTCGGACGAAGCGTCGGCGGTGAACTCCTGCCCGCCCAGGTCGAACACCGTGTCCCGTGACAGGAAGGCGTCGAGCTCGACCTGGACCTCCGAGTTTGAAGGAAAAACGCTGTTCACATTGAGCCGAAGCTCTTCGACCGCGAAGCTCGTCCCGCCGTACTCGATGGTTGCGTCGCCCAGCGCGCCAAACTGGTTGCTGCCTTCTCCGTCGTACCCGTAGAGCACAAAGGGGTTCTGGTTACGAGTCCCCACCGTCAGCGTCGTGCACCAGTCGGCGCCGGCGCGGTCGGTCGTGCAGTCCTCCGCGGCGGCGAGCACCGCGGCGGTCTCGACGCTCGTGAGCGGGCCCTCGGAATTGCCGCCGTCGTCGGTGAAGCTCACCTTGACCCTGATCGTCTTGCCCACGTCCTCGCCGGTCAGCGTGTAGGTGGCCGACGTCGCGCCGGAGATGTCGGTCCCGGTGCCGCCGTCCACCCGCACCCACTGGAACGTGTAGTCGTCCGGGAAGGTGGTCGGCAGCCCGTCCACATCCGCGATGGTGCCGATCGCCGCCGTCAGCGCCTGGCCCGCCTGCGGGGTGCCCGTGATCGCCGGCGCGCCGGAGGCGTCGGTGTTGGTGGCGGACCTGGCGGCGCCCCGGACGGCGATGCGCAGTTCCTTTCCGCCTGCGGACGTCGACCAGGTGCCGCCGCTGTTCGAGAAATAGGCGTCGGCGAGGCTCCATCCCGCCGCGCTCCCGGTGTCCTCGCCGTCGGAGGTCGTTGCATCCAGCACGGCGCTCGTGACGATGTCCAGGACCACGGCGTACATCGTGTCGGCCGCGAGCACGGTGTTCGCCGGCGCGGTGAAGCGGAGGTCGCGCACCGTGAAGTCCCCCGGCGCCGTGAGCGCTGTGCACGTACTCGTGGGATAGCCGCTGGCGTCCACCGAGCACACCGACATCGAGAACGTATTGGCATGACGGGCCTCGACCCTGATGTCGACGCCGGTCAGCGTGTAGCCGCTGGCGTTCGAGCCGGTGGTGAACTGCTGCGCGGGGTTCACGGAGAGGTCGACATCGGTGTCGTCGGCCTGGTCCAGGTTGCTGACGAGCGCGTCCGCGGGGGCGTCGTCCACCGCCGTCACGTCCACGGTCATGGTGTATTCCGCGGCGCTGTCCACCGTGCCGTCGTTCACCCTGAACTTGAAGGTCGCGTAGGAGGCGCCGTTTTCGTTCACGTCCGGGACGAAGGTCAGCTTGTCGCCGTCGATGTCGGACTTCGAGATCACGTCGTTTGCCTGCACGGCCGTGCCGTCGAGCCGCAGCTCGCCATCGGTCGCCAGGACCGTGATCTTCACGCTGGCGAGGGTGTCGCCGGCGTCGTCGTCCTCGAAGCCGAAGTCGTCCGCCTCGAACGTGTAGGCCGTGTCCTCCGCCGTCGTCACCGTTTTGTCCGCGGCCGTGGGGGCGGTGTTGGCCACGGGAATCGCGCTGCCGTTGACGGCGATCAGCAACGACCTACCGTCGACGGACAGGGTGTTGCCTTCCCGAAAGGCATCCTCGATGCTCCATCCGGCGGCCTTGCCCGCGTCCTCGGCATCGGAATCGGTCTGGTTCAATACGAAATCGTCCGAGCTGTTGCCGGTTCCCTCCAGCCAGACCATGTAGTCCGTGTCCGCCTCCAGCGTGGCGCCGGGCGGCGCCTCGAAGACGTTGACCGCATCGTCGGCGAAGCTGTCGGGAATCCTGAGCGTGTAGAGCAGCGCATTCCTGTGGCCGTTGCTTTTCACGGTGTAGATCCACGCATTCAAGGTCTCACCGGCCTCGAAGTCTTCACGGTCGACACGGACGCCCACCGAAGTCAGGTGGTAGCCGGCGCTGTTCGAGCCGGTGGTGAAGGTCTGCGTCCTTATCCCCGTGCCCGTGCTGCCGATGACTAGCCCACTAAGGGTCCGGGACTGCCCCGTATTCGACACCAGCGCCGTGGTGGCGTTCGGGGCGGCGCGGGTGAGCACCAGCATGTAGGTCTCGGTGGCGCCGCCGGTCTCGGCCGTCACCTTCACCCGGATGCGGTTGACGCCGACCGGGAGCGGGACCTGCCAGTCGTCCTTCGCGCCGTCGGCATCGTCGATTTCAGTGCCGGCGTGGTCGAGATACTCGAAGGTCGCGCCGGAACCGTTCGCCGTCGGCTTGATGGTGACCTGGGAGACGTCGTTGGCCACCGAGGCCGAATAGGTGGTCGTGGCCGAATCGAAGGTCGACGGGGTGAGCGCGATGGCCTCGTCGTCCGCCGCGTTCTCGACCTCGAGATCGCTCAGGCGCGGGTCGCGGGCGGCGTCGTAGCTCAGGCGGACCGCGACTTCGGTGCCGATGGGGGTTGCGTTGGGAAAGCGACTGGCGATATCGCTTCTCCGCAGCAGGGGAACGTCGGATACGGCTGTAGTGTCATCGTTATACAGAACCCCAAAGAGCTGCCAATCGGACCCCGTACCTGGAGTTCTGCTTCCTGCCAGGGGCGAATCGAGTTCGCCGGAAATTGTCTGCACATGGATGGACAGGCCGGCGCCATGAGAAGGAAGATCGGGAGTCGTTGACAAAAACAAAGTGTTTATTCCGCCCACAAGCAGTTCATTCACCGAATGATCGATCCCGTCGAGAGCGAAGGTCGCGGGACTTACGCTGCCGATATCGAAACCTGCAGCATCTTCGAAACCTGCCCATGTCATGTCATCATCCCGTTGCCCCACCGTCAGCGTCCCGCACCAGACGGTGCCGTTGTCCAGGCAGTTCGAGGACGCCGCCGGCATCACCGCCCAGGTCGCGTCGCTGGTGAGCGATTCGGCGTTGCCCCCGCCGTCGGTGAAGCCGACCCGCACCTTGATCGCCTTGGTCACGAGGCCGGCCGCGGGCGTGTAGGTCTGCGAGGTCGCCCCGGAAATGTCGGTCTCCGTGCCGCCATCGACCTCGACCCACTGGAACGTGTAGCCCGCCGGAAACACCGTCGACGGCAGGCCGTCGCCGTCCGCGATGTCCCCGATGCCCGCCGTCAGCGCCTTGCCCACCTGGGGCGGGCCGGAGATGGCGGGCTTGCCGGTGGCGTTGTCGGGTATCACGTTGACGGTCATGGTGTAGGCGTCCTCGCTGTCCACCGTGCCGTCGTTCACCTTGAACTGGAACGTCGTGTAGGGGGCGCCGCTCTCGCCGGAGGCAGGGTTGAAGACCAGCTTGCCCATGTCGATGTCGGACTTTGAGATCAGCTGGTTAGGCGCCACGCCCGTGCCGTCGAGTTCCAGAGACCCTTTCGCCGGCGGGGATACGATCCTGACGCCGGCCAGCGCATCCCCGTCCACGTCCGGAAAGCCGAAGTCGAAGAGAGTCGAGTCGAACGTGTACGCCGTGTCCTGGCTTGTCTGGATCGAGCCGTTCAAGGCCGTCGGCGGATCGTTCACCGCCGTGACGTCGATGGTCATGGTGTAGGCCGATGTGCTGTCGGCCTCCCCGTCGTTCACCGTGAAGCCGAAGGTCGCGTAGGAACTGCCGTTCGCGTCCGCGTCCGGGACGAACTTCAGCTTGCCCTCGTCGATCTGGG
>JAJEBS010000236.1 GCA_022822425.1 Gemmatimonadota bacterium
CTCGTCGAGCACGCTTCGCTGTTCGTCGGTGAGCACCGGCACGTCGCGGGGGCGCCCGCCCTTGGCGGTCGACGCCTTCACCGCGATGTGATCGCCCCGGTCGGCGTACCTGGGACGGAACTTGATCGCCTCCTCGCGGCGGAGGCCGAACGCCGCCTGCAACCGAAGCGCCATCTTCACATGCGCGTCCTTCACCCGCGCGAGCTTCTCCGCGTCGAGGTCGCGGCGGCGGGTGCCGTCGGACACCTGGCTGCGCGGGCGGAGACCGTAGTCGGCGTTGGACTTCACGACGTTGGGCTTGCCGACCTTGTTCGCCCACCAGCGAACGTGCGCAAGGCGGTTCTTCATCGTCGCGTGGGACAGGCCCCGGCGGAACCACTCTCGCACCAGCGCCTCGACGTGCCGGCCCTTGAGGTTCCGGGCGCGAAGGCCCCGGTAGCCTTCCTCGTGGAGCGTATTGGCCATCTGCGCGAGCGCGTAGGAGCGCTCCCGGCGCGTGCCGTGCGAGCCGTCGCGGCTTCCCTTCTGCAACTGGAGCAGGTCCCAGTTCAGCTTGCGCATGGCCGCAAGACCGGGAACGCGCCGCGCGGCCGCGGGCGCGCTTCGAAAGTTCGGGTTTCCGCCGGAAGTCCGTCCACGCCGTCCTCGGGCCGTAACGTGACAAGGTCCCCGCATGACGGCGGGGGCGTCCTTCCTCTGGCCGCCACGCAAGGCGGCGCACCCCGGACAATCAACGACCTTGTTCTTATCGGCGCGCCAAGCGGGCCGGCGGCAGGATGGATTTCGCGGTCCGCCAAACGAGACTTTCCGACGCGCCGAACGGCGCTCCCCGCCGGGTCTCTTAGCGGACTGCTAAACGGCTCGGTTGTGCGGGTGACAGCGGCGGACGCCGCCGTTTTCGCGCGGAGCGGGGCCGCCGGACGGCCCGCCGCGAGGTTGGTCTGGTCAGTTCTAATGGACGATCCGGGTTGCCTCAGGGCAAGTCCGGACCCGCACCAGGTCACACGGTGCGACAGTCCATGGACGCGTTTCCATGCCGATCATTGCGGCGGTCGCGGCGTGCCTCGCGGCAGTCGTCCGCAACCTTGTCAGTTTCGGTGCCAGGTCTCATGGTGGCGCGCTCTTCGCGCCCGGGGCACTCCGGGTCGAAATCGCCCGGGCGCCGATATGAGTCCTCGCGCCACGGCCTGGCGGCTTCACGCCCGCGAACCCCCGGTTCCGGCGCAATGCGGTCCTTTCACCGCCACGAAGCCTTCCAGCCGCTTTGGGACACGCCACATTGTTCAGATGCAACGCGGTGGTCCGGTAGCTCCACTCCCGGTGCGTCATCCGGGGCCGCGCGTTACCGCGGCGGGGAGCTGCACGCCAGCCCCGTCCGGGCCGGCCACGACTGCGGCGCAGTCAAGTCAACGCCACGCATCGTACCACCCGCCGCGCCCCATCATGAGCGCGGCACGCGACAAAATGCTTAGCACCCCTTGCCGCGCAAGGCTTCGCGCCGCCCGTCACTACCGGATTCCCGGCCACCGGGCGACATGCCGCGGAAGGCGACTTCGGCCGCTTCGGGGCGCCGCTGCGGTAGTGACGGGGGCTTGCGCCTCAGACCGCCCGCCCGACGAATCCCACGACGGTGCGGAGCATCGTCTCGGTAGTCCCGATTCCGGCTTCCATATCCGGGCGCGCAAGAATGTGCCCGACCCTTCCGAGAGTAGCCGGTACGGTTGCTTCCCACCTTCTTCCCCGCCCATTGCTGCGTTCGCCACCGAGCCTTCGAGCCGCAATACGATCCCTTTCACAGGCTCCGCCTCGCCGGTACTCTCTGACCGCGTCGCTGCAGAGTTGAACGGAGATTCTCGGGTGAGGTCTTTCCCACGCGGGAATTGCCTTCATCGCTAGGTCCTCATCGGACGTTGGACCACGTGGCGCATCTCTGAAAGACTCGCCGCCCAGTCCCGAGACCGATCCACAAACTTGAGGAGGAGAGGCCGTGGCCCGCTGGATAGGTCCCCGTACCGAGCATGACCATTTCGGCAAGATTCTTGCCGCAGCTCAGGCTTGGCGTGACAGCTGCTTCCTGGACGGCGGCTCGATGTTCGGCGACGCGCCGCTGTGGACGCCCGAGAACATGGCCGATTTCGCCAGGCGGCTGGAGGTTGATCCGCTCGACGGACAGAAAGCCGACTTCTACGCGAAGCTCGAGCGCCAGCTCGAGACCGCACGACCCGAGGAGAAGCAGCTCGCCGCTGAAGCTATCTGGTTCGCGTACCTGTTCCTCTGGAAGGCAGAGATGCTCCCCCAGACGAAGCGCGATCGCATCACGCTTGTGTGGGGATGGTCCGGCGCGAATCCGATTAACGACCACGCCCACCTAACAGACGAGACGCTCTGCGGAGTGGGGAGAGCTGGTCAGGGTTTCCGGCAACGTCTGTCCTGGGAACTCCACTTTCTCATGCGGGTCGTGGGTGAATGGCGCACCCTGCCCTCCGGCCGGAGAATCCAACTCATGAGGGCGGAGTCGCCCTGGAACTTCGCCGACTGGCTCGATTCCCTGGAGTACGCGGAGAAGCGCCAGGTCCGCCACATGATTCTCTTGTTCCTGTTTCCCGACCACTTCGAGCGGATCGCGAGCCGAGATCACAAGAAGAAGATCGTGGAGCAGCTCGGGCACCGTGCGACATCCATCCCCGAGGGGGTCAGTACCAATGGCGAGTTTGACCGCGCTCTATACGAAATCCGAAGAGCATTGGAAGCCGAGTATGGAACGCAAGAGCTCGATTTCTACACTCCGCCACTCAGCGACTTGTGGGACAAGTCGTCACGAAAACCTCCGACTCCGGCTCCCGCCCCGGATCCGACCACCAAGCCTGAACCCGAACCCGCCGTGTGGCACGCGCCTCTGAACACGATCCTCTTCGGTCCCCCGGGCACCGGGAAGACCTTTGCCACCATCCGGCGATCCGTGGAACTGTGTGACGCGCGGACGGGTCTCCGGGATGAGGAGATCCGCAGCCGATTCCAAGATCTTGTCGGCGGCGAGGGCCGCGTCGAGTTCATCACCTTCCACGAGTCCTACAGCTACGAGGAATTCGTCGAAGGTCTTCGCCCCGTCACGAGCAAGAGCCGTAAGGGCGCTAACTCAGGCTTCCGACTGAAGCGCACTCCCGGCGTGCTCATGCGCATCGCCGAACGCGCCCGAGCCAATCCGAACGAAGCCCATGTGCTCGTCATCGACGAGATCAACCGCGCCAACATTTCCAAGGTACTCGGGGAGCTGATCACAGTCCTGGAAGCGGACAAGCGCCAAGACGGTCCGAACGAGATCGCGGTCCGGCTGCCCTATTCCAAGAATCGCTTCAAGATGCCCTCGAACCTCTTCATCCTGGGGACAATGAACACCGCCGACAGGTCCATCGCCCTCCTTGACACCGCGCTCCGCCGCCGTTTCGAGTTCGAGGAGGTTTCCCCTGATCCGGATCTCCTCCCGGAGACGATTGAAGGCATGGAGGTCTGTCCGCGCGAGGTCCTGCGCGTCATGAACGACCGGTTGGAGTGGTTCCGGGATCGTGACCATCGGATTGGCCACGCCTGGCTCATGGACGCCCGTACGAGAGAGGAATTCGACGACGCGATGCGCCGCAAGGTCATCCCGCTCATCGCCGAGTTCTTCTACGACGAGTGGGAGAAGATTCGGGCAGTCCTTGGCAATACCGACGACTTCGTAGCTCGGCACTCCCTCGACGTTCCGCCTGGGATTGATGAATGGACTGACGACCGCTTTCACTGGTCGGTTCGCGATGAGTTCGCACCGGGTGCGTACGCGAACCTTGTCCGCGGAACCGCCACCCCCACGTCGGACGAAGGGAGTGAGGGATGACGTCTCGCGCTCCGCCTCTCACTCTCCAGGAGTGGCGGACCCTGCGGGTCGGAGATGGAGCGCTCCCGAGAAAGAAGGCTGAACGACTCCACGCGATCGCTGAACGCGCGGCGTTACGCTTGGGGCTGCCCGAGACCGGGGTATTGACGCGCACCGTCCGGGGTCTCAAGGCCGGTCAGGTTGTCGGGGTCATTGCCGCACCCGGACTCACGCTCGAGATCCTGCCCAAGATCGGCGGGGACGAAGTCGCGGAGCGCTTGGCGCTCATCCGCATGCTCGCCGTGGCATGGGACCTTCGGTTCGCCGATGGCGAGCTTGCCGATCTGCACACGCAACGTCACGACCTGCTCGAGCTGCTGATTCGCCTTTTCTCCGAGCGGCTGTATGCCCTGGTTCGAAGGGGTTTGCCGCGACGCTATCGGGCCCACGAGGAAGACCTTGCGTTCCTTCGAGGAAAGCTCGACGTCAAGCGCCAGTTCACGCGATTTGCGGTCAGGCCCGATCGCTTGGCCTGCCGCTTCGACCAGCTCTCCGAAGACACGCCGCTAAATCGCGTGTTCAAGGCGGTCGTCTCCCGGTTGGCCGGTGTCGCCCACTCCGTTTCCACCACGAGGCGGCTCGCGGAGCTCTCGGCCCGCTTCGACCGGGTTGGCGACTCGTCGGCCCCTCTCCGCGAGCCGGTACGGCTCGATCGGACGAACATGGCCTTTCACGACGTGTACCGTCTCGCGAGGCTCTTTCTTGAAAGGGACTGGCAGAGCACCGCGGCGGGGCAAGCGCCGGGCTTCTCGCTCCTCTTCCCGATGAACGAGCTCTTTGAGCTGTACATCGGTCGGTGCCTGAAGCGGGCGCTTGCGTCCCGCCCCGTTCATCTTCAGCACCGTGCCAAGTTCTCTCTCAGAACCGTGAACGATGCCGGGCTCTTCGCGCTCGTGCCCGATGTCGTCGTGGGGGAGCCGGCGGCGGGCCCCGTCGTAATCCTCGATACGAAGTGGAAGCGCCTGACTCCGCGTGCCCCTCGTTGCCACCGGACACTGGGCGTCGCGCAGTCGGACGTCTACCAGATGCTCGCGTATGCACGGGCGTATGGCGCCACGCGCGTCGTGCTCGTCTATCCCTGGCACGAGGAACTTCGCCTGGGGCTCTACCCCAGTTGGAAGATCTCTGGTCAGGAGCACTGTGTCCTGGACGTAGCGACGGTCAACGTCGGCTGTCCGGATATGGTGGCAACGACCCTGAAAGAGATCGTTGACCCGACGGTCTAGCCTCGAACCCCATCTTCTGGGTCCAAGTACTGGACCCCCCGGATCTCGTCCGCGAAATTCAGGAGATAGCGAGGACCGAACGGGTAGACGAAGGCCGATTGGCGATGCCGGCGCGATGACCGCGGTGCGCCGGCGTTTCACCGAAGCAACCTCAGCCGGGTCCAGAGCATCAAGGGTCCGCGCGGCCGCATCATCGCGGAAGCTCGACCGGAACCCGTTTATGACCGCAAGAACAGCAAGTAGGAAGTCCGGTATCCGTGCTGGACAAACGGAAAAAAATGTTGTCAAATCAGCGGGCTGGGTGCAGTTTGCCGCGGACATCTTGTCCGCGTTGAACATTCTGGCGTCGGGGACTGGACTGGCGCAAC
>JAJEBS010000195.1 GCA_022822425.1 Gemmatimonadota bacterium
TGACCGCACTGGTGGTCCTTGCCTCCACCTTCGCCGGTCCGCACCAGGCCCACGCGCAAGTGCCGAAGGTCACCGCCGGCCAGGTCGTCGACCGGGAGACGCTCCGGGGCTTCGTGACCTGGGCGACTTCCGAATTCAGCATGGTTACGGACATCAACGCGGGTTCGCAGCTGATAAGCGATTTCCGCGTGGAAGGCAGTGACTGGAACGCAGGCAACATGTACCTGATCCTGCTGACCATGGATGGACAGGTATTGCTCCACGGTGAAGACCCCCACATCGACGGCAAGAACGTGCTCGGTGTGGTCGACGACCGGGGCACCAGAGTCGTCGAGCAGATGCTGGCCGCGGGAGCGGCGGGAGGTGGATTCGTGGAGTGGTGCTGGGACGATCCACTGGACGCGGCCGATACCCCGTGCAAGGACAGCTACGCACTGCAATACCACTCCATGGTGGCCGGCGTGGATCTGGTCGTGGTGGGCGGGTATTTTCAGAGTCTCGCGCATGCCGGCGAGCCGCTCCCCGATGTCCCGCTGCCTGAGGTGTCGGCCGCCGACGTGGTGGACCGGGAGACCCTCAGGCAGTTCGTGCACGGCGCGGTCGACTGGGTGATCGAGGTGGTCGGGCAGGTCGGGTTCGAGCGCGGGAGCGAGTGGAAGACGGTGATGAGAGAGGATGGCGGGCACTTCAGGTCCGGCCCCGTCTATCTCTTCGTCTTCACGCCCCAGGGATACGTCATCTTCCACGGCGCCGACCCCTGGCGGGAAGGCCGAACGGCTCTGGACAACACGGACTTCCAGGGACGGCCGTTCGTAAGGGACGTCATCGCCGTAGCCCAGGGGGGCGGAGGATTCGTCGAGTATTTCTGGGACGATCCGACAGTGCTGGGAGACGAGGACACGGGAAGCCCCAAGGTGAGCTACGCCGTCTCGATAACGAGCGACTTTCCCGTCTTCCAGGACATCGAGTTCATCGTCGGAGCCGGGTTCTACCGGAACTTCTCCACCGCCGAGGCGGAGGCGGCGGCGGCGGACTGGCTCCAGCGGTTCGGCAGGTCGGTGGCCAGCCAGACGATGGAGATGATCGGCGACCGCGTCTCACGCCCCCACCGGCAGGAGGACTACGTCGAGGTGGGTGGGCGGACGCTCGATTTCGGCGCGCTCCTCGACCCGACCACCCTCGCGAACGCCGGGGCGGCCGGACCGTCGATGCTGCTGCCGATGTCCGCCGGCGGGCTGTTCGGCGGCAGCGCCTTCCAGCTCTCGTCCGGCGGCGCCGGCGGCGGCTACTCGCTGTGGGGGGGCGGAGAGATCATGCGGTTCAACAACGAGGAAGGAGGAGGGTTCGGCGACGGCGAGGTCAGGACCGCCACGCTCGGCGCAGACTACGGGGTCGGCCCGGTGGTCACCGGGCTTGCGGTGACCCACAGCCGCGGGTCGGGCAACTTCGAACTCGGGCGTCCCGGCCAGGACGATGCCGGGGAAACCTCGACCAGTCTCACCAGCGGCTTCCCCTATGCCCGGCTTGCCGTCAGCGACCGGCTGTTCACCTGGGGTGTGCTCGGCTACGGCACCGGGAGGCTGAACATCGCGGGCGGAGGCGAAGAGGACCCCGAGAGCGACATCTCAATGCGGATGGGCGGTTTGGGGTTCAGGGGAGAGATCGTGCGTGCCGAGGACGCCGACGGTTTCGAACTGGCGCTACGCTCGGACGCCTTTGTCGCGCGCATGAACTCGGAAGCCGTCGAGGGACGAAGCGAACTGACCGCCGACGCGAGCCGCGTACGGATGCTCCTCGAAGCTTCGACGGGATTCATGACGGGCTCCGGGGCAATGCTGCGGCCCAGGTTCCGCGCCGGCATGCGGTACGACGGCGGAGACACCGAGTCCGGACTCGGGATCGAGGCGGGCGGGGGCTTTACCTTCCTTGACCCCAACCGGGGACTGACCATCCGGGTGCATGGCCGCACGCTGGTCACGCACGAACAGGACGGCTACGAGGAATGGGGTCTCGGCGGATCGATCAGCTTCAACCCGGGCGGCGAGGGACGCGGACTCTCCGTCGGCCTGACACCCACCTGGGGATCGACCGCAAACGGTCTCGCGCGTCTCTGGGCGCAGGGTGCGGCCGGGATGACCGCCAACACGTATGGCAGCCGAGGTCTGAACGCGGAAGTCGGGTATGGCTTCGGCGCCGGCGAGGGCGAGGCCGTGTTCATGCCGTACGCAAGGCTCGCCATGTCCGAGCAGCCCGGTTCCGGCTACCTCGGCGCGTACCGGACGGCGAGCCCGTCCGCGGACATGCCGCTGCACGTATCGAGCCAGGGCAGGTATGGCTATCAGTTGGGCGGCCGTCTGACCGTCGGCCCGGGTTTGTCGGCAAACATCGAGGCTGGCCGCAGCGCGTGGGCTCCCGCTTCGGGCCCGGCACATGGCGCCATGGTCAACTTCTCCCTGCACTGGTAGCGGAATCCCGCGGGGGTCGGCCGGCACCAGGCGGGCCGGCCGACCTCAGAGCCCGTCCGGGTCGTAAGGCAGCGGTTCGGTCTCGACTCCCGCCTGGTCCAGGGCCAGCGCGGCCTTTGCCCCGGAGGAGCAGCGAACGCCGCCGATGTGCCAGCGCGCGGGATCCTCGGGCAGGTCCTCGACGTGCAGGAGACCGCGCGGCGCGCCGGGCGTGGGATCCACCGAAAATGACCTTAGCGGGTGGGTGAGGCCGAAGCCGAGCGCCTTCAGGAAGGCTTCCTTGCGGGTCCATAGCCGGAAGAAGAGTTCCTGGCGCCCGTGCGCGGGGGCGGCGTGTATCCTGGCGGCCTCGTCGGGAGCGAAGTTCTTGTCGGCGATCTCGAGCATGAGGCGCACCGTGCGGATCTCCTCGATGTCCACGCCCAGCCGCCCGGAGGCGGCCACCGCAATCATGATCCGCTCCTCGGAGTGCGACTGGTTGAAGGATGGGCCGCCCGGCAGGAAGGGCTTGCCCTTGTCCTCGTAATGAAAGCGGACATGTTCGGGCCCGGTGCGTGTCAGCTGTCCGAGAACGCGGCGCAGGTGGGCCTGGGCGACCATGTACCGGCGGCGGTGCCGGTCGTAGACGAAGCGGTCGGCGCGCTTGCGCTCGCGCGCGGAGAGAAGCCCCCGGACACCGGCCACAACGTCTGCGGGGACATCCAGCCGGCCCTCCCAGATGTAGACGACGCCGGGCCGGAGTTGTGGAAGTCTCGTGGTCATGGGGGTCGTCGGGGCGTGAGGAGCCGGGTATGCGGGCGGCGTTGCGTGGCGCCCGGCCGAGCGGCGCGTACGCGGCCCGGTCGGAGGGACGAATCTTGCCCTGGTCTGCTGTTCCGGGGAAGATGCGCGGCTCGGCGTATGGCGCGAAATCCACGGTCGATCAAGTATAGATCACAAACGCAGGAAAGATCGCCCGAGCCCGCGGGACCCCGTCGCAACCGTCTTCCCAGGAGCCATCCCGATGTTCGCCACGCCGATTTCGCGCTCCCTCAGGCGCGCTGGAGCCCTCGCCGTCTTCATCTCTCCGGCCCTGGCCGCCTGTGAGGCCGGACCTCCTCCGGAGGAGCAATCCGCAGAGACGCCGATGGCCGCGGAGACGCCGGCCCCCGAGTACACGCTCGGATCCGAGAACACGCACAATCGCTGGAGTTCCACCATCCCGCCGCAGCTGACGGTTCCATCCGGAGCCGTCGTCGAGGTGTTCACCAAGGAGGCGTCCGACGGCCAGATCACCGAGGCCACGACCGCCGAGGACCTGGCCGACGTGAACTTCGACCTCATCCATGCCCTCACCGGACCCATCTACGTTGAAGGGGCGAGCCCGGGCGATGTGCTGGCGGTGACACTGCACGAGATCGAGGTCCAGGGCTGGGGATGGGCGGGCATCTTCCCCGGCTTCGGCTTCCTTGCGGACGAAATCACCGGGCCCTGGATCCGGGGCTTTCCCATGGAGCCCGGGGCCACGGAAGTCCCCTTCAACGACGACATCACGATTCCGCTCGCGCCGTTCGCCGGGGTGATGGGCGTGGCGCCCGACACCGACTCGATGCTGGTGACCATCCCGCCCCGCACCAACGGCGGCAACATGGACAACCGCCACATGGTCGCCGGCACGACGGTCTACTTCCCGGTGCAGGTCGAGGGCGCGCTCTTCTCCGTCGGCGACGCGCACGCGGCCCAGGGCGACGGCGAGGTGTCCGGTTCCGCCATCGAGGCGCCCACGCGTATCGTCTTCGAAGTGGAGGTCATGGAGAACACCCGCGGGATGGTCGAGCCCCAGTACGAGAGCGACGACTACTACGCCGTGACCGGCTTCGCCACCACCATCGACGAAGCGGCCCGCAAGGCCACCCGCTACATGATCGACTACCTGGTCGCCGAGCACGGGCTCACGCGCGAGGAAGCCTACGTGCTCTGCTCGATCGCCGGCGACATGAAGATCTCGGAGACGGTGGACGTGCCCCACATGCTGGTCAGCATGCACATGCCGAAGGGGATCTTCTGAGGGGTTGGAGGGAAGCTCGGAGCCCTCAACTCCGCCGTGCCCCAATCATGTCAACGATGTCCCCGACCACCTTCTCGAACTCCTCAGGCACTCTCTCTGGTCGCCCCGCAAGCCTTCGGAGCGCGGCCAGCAGCGGCACGAGCTCCTCGCAATCTTCGGCACTGGCCTCGAGTGCGTCCGCGAAAGCGCCCGGCGTCGCACCGGCGGCCATCAGATCGATGGTGTCCCAGACGATCTTGGCGACCATGCCGTTGTCCGCGACATCGAGGTCATCGCACATTTTCTGGAAGGTTTGGGCAGCCGCCGATTCTTCCCCTTCGAGCACTTGTGCGTACACTTGGTTTCCCATGGCGCGCCACGCGACGGAGATTCCGTCTTGCCCTGCGATACCTCCGAAGTCACGGACGAGGACGCCGCAGGTTTCGAGAGCTTCCCGACCCCGCCCCATGCGGTTCAGAATCATCGCCTTGAGTTCCAGCGCCATTGCCACCTCGCGCCGCAGCTCCAACCGGTCGCTTGTCGAGTAACGACGAATGACATCGTCGCAAGCTGCGGTCGCTGCCTCGACCCTGCTCATTTTCATTTGCGCGCCGGCCTTCTTCGTCAGGGCACTGGCCACCTGCATCTGGATGTCCGGCTCGTCGTCCTCACCAAACCGGTCGATGAGGTCATCCCAAGTCGCGATCCCCATCTCCATCGAGGACGGTGATCCGAGTCTGGCCTGTGTGGAGCCCTTGTTGTCGAGCGACATCGCGACGCACAAGCGAAGGCGGGGCAGTGGGCTGTTGGCGAAACGTCCGATGACAACGTCATAGAACGCCATCGCTAGTTCCGGTTCGCCAAGCTGACCGTGGTGGAATCCCGTGTTCAACAGTGCCGCACCCACGCATAGCTGGATGTCGGGTACTTCGGACTTCTCGAAGCGCGTCACCACTTCCTCGAAAGCTGTTATCGCGGCCTCGTGCTCGCCGGCGCTGTGTGGCACCAAGGCTTTGTTGAAAAGTGCCTTGGCAACGGACGTCTGCACTTCCGGGATCCGCGTGGAATCAAAACGACGGATCAGCTCCTCGTTGTACTCGATGGAGCGCTCCGCCTCTCCTGACTTCCCAAGCCTCGCGCCGATGTCGAGCAATTCGCCCGCCACCCGGATCCGCCAGTCCAAGCCAGCCAGACCCCGATGGTGCTCGACGAGTTTTCGGTAGGTCGCCTCAGCCCGGCCCGCGGGAATCTCGGCGAGGTCTGGGTCGAGATCTTCCTGTGCGCGAAGGAAGACTGTTTGGTTTGTCTTGTTGGCCAGCAGGGAGCCGAGAGTCTTTTCGGTCTCGTCCGGACCGTAGAAGGCCACCATGAAACGGATCAGCCCGTGGACGACAGCCGCTTCGTCCCGCCAGCGCCTAAGCTTGTAGTAGATGCAGTGGAGCGGTTCCCCAACGGAGTAGAGCCGACTCCTTCCATTCCCATCAACCTTCACGGCACCTCGCCCGACCAGTCGGCCCAGCAAGGCGGACGTCTTCCGTACTCCCAGGCGCGCTCTGTTTGCGACTCTGCGCGTGGTCGAGGGTCGCCACAGGTCGGCCAGAGCCACGTAGACCCGTCGCTCGGTTTTTGGGAGGGAGTTCAGATTGCCGCGAAAGTATTCGCTGTGATCGTCGACGAGGCCCACCAGTTCCTCCAACAGCTTCGGCATCGTGCGGTGGCGGGCAAACTCGGCGACGATCACAAGGAGGCGTGGACTTCCACCCGTGAAAATCTCCAACGGTCGCATCTGCCGCGCGTCACGCCGCTCACGGGTGATCGCATGCCAAAGGTCCTGGCACTCGGCGGTGCTCAGGGGCTCCAGTTGGAGGATGCGAAAAAGTTCGAAGAACGGTGCACTCGCGTCATCCAGCGCTTCGAAGTGGCTTGTGGCCGTCCCCAGGAAAATGATTTGGGGATCCGATTGGAGCGACTGGCGAAGTTCCCACCCGAAGTCCTCGTCCAACTCATCGCACAGGCTCTGAAGGTTCTCCACCATGAGAACCAGCCGCCTATCCAGCCGCTCGGCCGCTTCCAAGAGAGCGGCCTTGGCCTGCCCGGCGATGTCCTCTCCCCGCGTTCGTCGGGCCAGAGTTGCGTGTGTCGCCTCGATCTCGCTACTGAGGCCGGGGTGATGTTCACCACACTCCTTCGCCAAGTAGAGCAGAGCTTCCAGCCAGAAGTCTCCGATGTCGAAGACCTCCACGCTTTCCTCCATGAAGCGAACCGGCACCAGAGCCCGCCGGAGTTGCGGATCGGTGCGGATTTCCGCGGCGACGCGCGCCAGTAGCATGGTCTTGCCACGGCCCCGGGGACCCACGACGAGCGTGTGTTGGCAGGAAGGAGCGCCGATGTTGTCGCGGATTAGCTCCAAGACCACGCCCAGTTGCCATCCGCGTACAACGAACTGGTCGATGATGTCCCGGTCCGACTGGAAGACGCCCGGATTGAACTTGCGGATAGTGCTTTGTCGTGGTTCGCTCATGGTGTGTCAGTCCCGGACGCTATCACGCGATTCCTCGACCAAGGGCCTGTAGTTGTGCCGGAAGCGAGTCTTCCACCAGTCGCGTAGCAGATTCGACGCGAATCGGTGGCCATCCAGACCCTGTTCGAGATAGCCGTCATGAACGAGGACGGCGACGGCGTCGGCGACCTGCCGCGAGGCATCCTTCACGAGCTTGGAGTGTCTCTCCTCAAGTTGACGGCGAGCGTCTGCGGAAAAGATTCCCTGAACGGCGGCTTCGGCCAGAATCTCCATTGCGATCCCGTAGCGGTGCTCATCGCCGAGGCCATCCCGAAGTCGCGCTTCGTAGTGCGCGAGGTCGTTCTGTCCCGATGGTCCGAGGAGTTCCGTATGGTAAACCTCCGCAACGTCGTCCAACGCGATCCGGCTTCGGTCGTGCATCCGGACGTAGTTCCGCAGACGGGCAAAAAAGGATTGCACGTGCTGCGGGATGCCAATGCCGAGGTGCTCGTAGACCGCCTGCCCTACTCCATCGTCGGTGGATAGGCCGTAGCTCCTCGTCAGCTCCTCGAAACATCGGACGGAGACTTCACGGTTCCACGGACCCAGGCGGATAGGATCCAAGTAGTTGATTCGATCAGAGATGCCCAGCCGCTCGACCAAGGGGGCGAGCCCGATGCTGCCCGACACGATCAGGGCCAAGTCCCGGCCATCGATCTCCTGGAAGGTGGCCCGCAACCAGCTCAGAAACTCCTCTACGCGGCGACCACCGTTTTCCTGGCGAAACAGTCTCGCGAGGAAGATCGGCACCTCGTCGATGACGATCAGCGCCCCGTGGTCGTGTTCGGCGCAGTGGGCAATCAGCTCTTCGCCGTGACGACGCCAATTTCCGGAATCCAAGCCGGCACGGAAGCGGACGGCAAACCGGTGGGCGCTGACTTCCTCGACCCGGCCGACCAGTTCGCGTAGCCTGCGACCCATGTCTCTGGCGAGGCGCGTACGGATTGGCGTAACCGGATGGATGGCCTTGGCTAGGCTGGCAATCAGGTCTTCCTCGGATCGATCCGCCTCCACGTCAGCGAAGAGAAACACCCAGCCTCTCCGCTCCAGCCGACGCCCCAACTCGTGTAAGACGCTGGTCTTCCCGATGCGGCGTTGGCCGGTCATGACCATGTGGTTTCCGTCACGGACACCGGCTTCGAGGAGTTCCAACTCCTTCTCCCGGTCAAAAAAATCGTCGCCGCTTACCCAGCGACCGGTGGATAATTTCATGAATGCTTCTCTACCTCCGCAGGCGAAATGTTGCCACCGCCGCGACCCATGAGATCGCGAGCCGATAAGCCAAGTTATGCGTCAACGTTTTTGTTGTCAACGACACCGTTGACGCGCATTGCGCATCCCTGAAGGGCTGATCGCCTCACCGAAGTGTACGGCGGCACGTCACATGCCTTATCTTTGGGCAGTGATCCGGCCTTAGCGGTTCGGCCAGGGCGACAGCGAGCACGAAGGCAGTGACGACGATGGCAGGAAAGCAATCCAATAGCGGTGCCACGACTGGCTACGAGGCCGAACTCTGGGCGATGGCCGATGCGCTCCGCGGCTCGATGGACGCCGCCGAGTACAAGCACGTCGTGCTCGGACTGATCTTCCTGAAGTACATCTCGGACGCGTTCGAGGAGCGACACGCGATAGTGCTGGCCGATTGGGGAGAGGAGGCCGCGGAGGATCGCGACGAATACATCGCGGAGAACATCTTCTGGGTGCCAGTGGAGGCGCGCTGGGCGAACCTGAAGGCGCAGGCGCGGCAGCCGACAATCGGCCAGATCGTGGATGACGCCATGGCCGCGACCGAGCGCGACAACCCGGCGCTAAAGGAGGTGCTGCCCAAAAACTACGCGCGGCCCGCGCTGGGACAAGCAGCGTCTCGGCCAGTTGATCGACATGGTCGGCAACATCCGCGTCGGGGACGCTGAAGCCCGCTCCCGTGACGTGCTCGGCCGCGTCTACGAGTATTTCCTCTCCCAGTTCGCGAGCGCCGAGGGCAAGAAGGGCGGCGAGTTCTACACTCCACGCTGCGTCGTCAAGCTGCTCGTCGAGATGCTGAAGCCCTACCGGGGGCGGGTCTACGATCCGTGCTGCGGCTCCTCGGGCATGTTCGTGCAGTCGATCGAGTTCATTCGCGCCCATGCCAGCGGCAACGGCAACGGTCGCAAGGCGCGCGGCGACATCTCCATCTACGGCCAGGAGTCGAACTACACGACGTGGCGACTCGCCAGGATGAACCTAGCCATTCGCGGAATCAGCGGGCAGATCGCCCACGGCGACACCTTCCACAACGACCACCATCCTGACCTGAAAGCCGACTTCATCCTCGCCAATCCCCCGTTCAACGTCTCGGACTGGGGCGCCGAGCAGCTTGTGGACGACAAGCGCTGGGTCTACGGCGTCCCTCCGAAAGGCAACGCGAACTTCGCATGGGTGCAGCACATGGTCCACCACCTCGCGCCGAGGGGCGTGGCGGGATTCGTGCTGGCCAACGGATCGATGTCGTCGAATCAATCCGGCGAGGGCAAGATCCGGAAGAACCTTGTCGAGGACCAACTGGTCGACTGCATGGTTGCTCTGCCGGGCCAACTCTTCTATTCGACCCAGATTCCCGTCTGCCTCTGGTTCCTGGCCCGGGGACGTCAACGGCGCGGAGAGATCCTGTTCATCGACGCGAGAAAGCTCGGCCGGATGGTGGACCGCACCCATCGCGAATTGACCGATGAGGACATCGCTCGGATCGCGGACACCTATCACGCGTGGCGAACGGGAGCGGACGACGATGGCTACGTCGATGTTCCCGGCTTCTGCAAGAGTGCGGCGCTGGACGACGTGCGCAAGCACGGGCATGTGCTCACGCCGGGCCGCTACGTCGGCGTCGAGCCACAGGAGGATGACGGCGAGCCGTTCGAGTACAAGATGAAGCGGCTGGTCGCCGAGCTTCGCGAGCAGCAGGCTGAGTACACGCGGCTCGACGCCGCGATCACCGAGAATCTTGAGGCGCTGGGATTTGGAGGCCGAGGGCCGTGAACCTCGACACGACCTTCCTGCGCCGCTGCATCGCGTCGCTCGAGCGGGCGGTGGAGGGAATCGAACGGCACGAGGTGGACGACGATGTCATGTACGACATCTATCGTGCCGCGTGCGTCAAGGGGTTCGAACTCGTGCTCGAACAGTCCGACAAGCTGCTGCGCAAGCGGCTGGCCGCATGGTTCGCCAGCAACCGGCAGGCCGACCGCCACCACTTCAAGAATCTCTTCCGCCACGCGGCGCGCCATGACCTGATCGCGCCGGATGCGGTCGAGCGATGGTTGCGCTACCGCGACAACCGCAACTACACGGCGCACGACTACGGCGAGGATTTCGCGGAGGCCACGCTCAAGCTGCTTCCGGCCTTCATCCTGGATGCCAAGGCGTTGGCGGACGTAATCGAGGGAGTGGAAGGATGACCGGGCGCCTGCACTTATCTGCAAGGCACCGGGCACTTCTCGAGTCGATCCTTCGGGACCATATGCATGGTGTCGAAGTATGGGCATACGGCAGTCGCGTGAACGACCGGAGCCACGACGGGAGCGACCTAGATCTGGTGCTGCGCGGGCCGGGGCTGGAGAAGATTCCGCTCGATCGGCTGCTGGACTTCGAGGATGCGGTCCGGGAATCCAACATTCCCTTTCTCGTCGAGGCGCGGGACTGGGCAAGGCTGCCGGAGCCGTTCCACCGGGAGATTGAGAAGGAGTATGTGGTGTTGGTAGAGGCGGTAGCTGACAGTCGCGCTAGCGACATCACACGAAGTCCGACACGGTCCGAGAATTGGTCAACAATGCCACTCACCGAAGCGTTCCTGATCAATCCTGCGGTTCCCATTGATCGTGGCACGCCAACTCCCTATGTCGACATGGCTGCGGTGGCGCCAGGCTCTCGCGCCGTACACGCAACGAGTGTAAGGGAGTTTCGAGGAAGTGGCTCCAAGTTTCGGGACGGCGATACCCTGTTCGCTCGTATCACGCCGTGCCTTGAGAACGGCAAGATCGCCCGCTACTACGCCAACTCTGAGATGGATTTCGGACACGGTTCGACGGAATTCATCGTTGTTCGTGGCCGCCCGGAAGTTACCGATGCGGAATACGCTTTTTACGTCATGCGATCAGATCTGGTTCGGGGCTATGCCATTGGCCAGATGACAGGTACGTCTGGACGCCAACGCGTGCCTATCGAGTCTCTAGCGCACCTAGATGTGTCCTTGCCTCCCCTCACCGAGCAACGCGCCATCGCCCACGTCCTCGGCACCCTGGACGACAAGATCGAGTTGAACCGCCGGATGAACGAGACGCTGGAGGCGATGGCGCAGGCGCTGTTCAAGTCCTGGTTCATCGATTTCGATCCGGTCCGGGCCAAGCTGGAGGGCCGGGACACGGGCTTGCCGCAAGACATCGCTGATCTGTTCCCTGGCCGGCTGGTGGATTCCGAGATGGGAGAGATCCCAGAGGGGTGGAAGGCAGCCCCGCTCGACGGAATCGCGCGGTTCCAGAACGGACTTGCTCTTCAGAAGTTCCGTCCCGCGCAGAACGAAGCACGACTGCCGGTGGTCAAGATCGCCCAGTTGCGGGCTGGAGAAGCGAATAGCGGGGAGTGGGCAAGTGCCACCATCAGACCAGAGTGCATAATCGAGGATGGCGACATTTTGTTCTCGTGGTCAGGAAGCCTACTGGTGAAGACGTGGTGCGGCGGGCGCGCGGCCCTGAACCAACATCTCTTTAAGGTAACGTCGGCGAGGTATCCCAAGTGGTTCTACCTTCACTCCCTGTTGTCGCATCTTCGAGCATTCCGGCGGATTGCCCAGGACAAGGCCACAACCATGGGACACATTAGGCGGCACCATCTCACGGAAGCTCTTTGCGTTGCACCTCCCGATGACGTGATCGCGAGACTCTCGGGAACTTTCTCGTGCTTGCTGGAGCGGCGAGTTGCGAACGAACTGAGTAGTCGCAATCTCGCCGTCCTCCGCGACACCCTCCTCCCGAAACTGATCTCGGGCGAACTTCGGACGGGCGATGCGGAATCGTTGGTTTCCAGCGTCTCCCGCGACGGACCGGGAGTCCCCACGAGCGAGTGCCGCATCGAGGAAGGGGAGCTGGCCGAATGACCGCCACCCCCGAATCCCGCCCAAGCGGCAACTACCGAGGAAACCTCGGTGGTTCGGGCAACCTGTGCAAATTTTGCAAAGGTTGCCGAACGGCGACCGGTCCCCCGTGGAACTGAGCGTGCCAATATGACCGAAGAGCGGGTCGACGACGGATCCGAGGCATGACCTCCTTCACGGAGTCCGAGGTCGAAGCCGCCGCGCTGGAATGGCTCGGAGCCCTGGGCTGGACTGTCGCCCACGGCCCCGCCATCGCTCCGGACACGGCAGGCTCGGAGCGTTCCGACTACACGAGAGTGATCCTCGAGCACCGCCTCCGCGACGCCTTGGCACGCCTGAACCCAAGCCTTCCGACTCAAGCCCTGGACAACGCGTTCCGCAAGCTGACCCTTCCCGAAGGCTCCAACCTGGAGACCCGCAACCGCGCCGTTCACCGCATGCTCGTGGACGGCGTGACGGTTGAGTACCGGACCGCCGGGGGCGCGCTGCGCGGAGCGCAGGTCTCTGTCCTCGACTTCGAGGACCCCGCCAACAACGACTGGCTGGCGGTGAACCAGTTTACCGTCGTCGACGGCGAGCACGAGCGGCGGCCGGATGTCGTGCTGTTCGTCAACGGGCTTCCGCTCGGCCTGATCGAGCTCAAGAACGCGGCAGACGAGAAAGCCACGGTGTGGACGGCCTGGCGGCAGATCCAGACCTACAAGGCCGAGCTCTCGGATCTGTTCGCGTTCAACGCGGCGCTCATCGCTTCCGACGGGGTCGAGGCGCGCATGGGCACGCTCACCGCCGGACGGGAATGGTTCAAGCCGTGGCGCACCATCACCGGCGAGACGTTGGCCGATCCACGCCTGCCCCAGCTTCAGGTGATGCTCGAGGGGGTGTGCGACCGGCAGCGGTTCCTGACGCTGCTCCGGGACTTCCTCGTGTTCGAGGATGACGGCGGCGGGAAGCTGGCCAAGAAGATGGCCGGGTATCATCAGTTTCACGCCGTGCGGACTGCGGTCGCCGAGACGTTGCGCGCGGCCCGGCTGCAGCGTGAAGGACACGAACCGCGCGGCCGCTACGAGTCCGGCCGACAACCGGGAGGAGCGGCGGGCGACCGTCGCATCGGCGTGGTGTGGCACACCCAGGGCTCGGGCAAAAGCCTGACGATGGCCTTCTACGCCGGACGGATCATCCGCGAGCCGGCAACGGAGAACCCGACCGTCGTCCTGCTGACGGACCGGAACGACCTCGACGACCAACTCTTCGGCACGTTCTCCCGCTGCCGGGACCTGCTGCGGCAGCCCCCGGTCCAGGCCGCCAACCGCGCCGACCTGCGCGCCAAGCTGGCGGTCGAGTCGGGCGGCGTGGTGTTCACCACGATCCAGAAGTTCTTTCCGGAGGAGAA
>JAJEBS010000125.1 GCA_022822425.1 Gemmatimonadota bacterium
TGCGGAATTCGGCGTACCAGCCCTGGTCGTCGGTCGTGGTCGCGACCGTCCAGCTGCCGTCCCAGTTCTTGTTGAAGCCGCCGCCGGAGCCCGACTGGAAGCGCTGCCGGGTGTTGAAGCCGCCACCCTGGAAGCGGCCGCCGCCGCGGCCCTCGTTGGCGACCTGCCCGTCGTACTCGATGCCGGTCGGGGTGGTGCCGAAGACGAAGCCGTTCTGGTCGTCGTTGTAGGTATCCAGCACGAACACCACGTTGTCGCTCTGGCGCACCTCGTAGTCCCGGATGCGCTCGCCGTAGGTGATGTTGTCCGGCTGGCTGTCGAACGCCCACACCCCCACGTAGAGCGCATCCCCGTCGAACACGACCCGCACCTCGGTCCGCTCGCTGGCGGGCTGTCCGTCACTGGGCTCGCGCTGCGTGAACCCGGTCATCACCGGCGCCTGCTGCCACACCGCCTCGTCGAGATAGCCGTCGACGCTCGGGCTCTCCGTGACCTCCGTGGCGGTCGCGACCGTCGGAAGGGCCCCTCCCGACGCTCCGTTCGCGGGCCCGGACTGCGAGTTCTGGGCGAGCAGCGGGCCGGCGGTCAGGAGGGCCAGAATACATGCGGACAAAGCGGGACAGGAATTCATGAGGCTCCCTTGCCGGATTGGTAGCTGCGCAGTCCTGCAATTTCGCAGAAACGGCGGGCCTTCGCCAGAGAGCGCGGGCGGGTTGAGCGCGCCCCCTCGAAGGTTTCGTTACCGGGAGGCCCGACGCACTACACGGACAACCGACGGGATGAGAATGCTCACCGCCGCGGTGCGGCCAACCAGCGACGCGGCGGCCGCGGCCGTGACCCCGACCCATCCGAAGGCCTGCACCAGCAATGGGAAGCCCACCGCGATGCAGGCCACCTCGGTGGCGGTGGCGAGGGTGACCGGCCGGGTCCGGCGGGCCTTGATGAGGATCCCTCGCTCCAGGGAGAGGAACGCCGACAGGAACGGCAGGGGGATGAACAGGACGGTGGGCAGGATGGCGAAGGCGGCCAGGTCGGGGGTGAGCCCGGAAATCGTCTCGAACCACACGCTGGAGAAGGGCGTGAGGCCGAAGACGGCGAGGCAGCCGGTGGTAACCAGGCCCAGCGAGACGGCGAAGGTGCGCAGCGGAGGAAGCTGCTCGTGCCGCTCGTCGAGCAGCGCGATGGTGACTTCCTGGTAGGCCAGGCACACCGCGCGGAAGATGAAGGTGAGCGAGCCCACCACCGGAAAGACCGCCAGCGACTCGACCGGAGCGGGCGCCCGGCCCATGAAGAAAGTGAGCAGCGGATGGGCCGCGAAGCCGAGCAGCGAGGTGAGCGCGAGCGGATAGTAGAAGCGGGAGATGACGCCGTAGTTGAGCGCTCCGGGGTGCGTCGCGGGGGTGCGGGCGAGGACCCGCGCCACGGAGCCGCGCGCCATCCAGCGGCTCGCCGCGGCCTCGGTGCACACCCCTGCGGTCATCGCTCCGGCGGCCACCAGCGTGCCCGGGATGCCCAGCCGGGCCAGCACCAGCGCCACAAGCGCGATGGCGGAGATGCGCGTCACCGTTCCCGCCGCCACCAGGCGCGGGCGCCCGTCGCGGATCAGCAGTCCCTGGTAGAAGCGCCGGTAGCCGATGGCCGCCGGCCACGGTACAAGCAGCCAGAGGGCATCCTCGACGAGCAGCGCCACCTCCCCGGGGAGCGCGAGCACCTGGAGGGCGATGAGGTCGAACACCGGGGGCACGAGCACGAGCAGGAGAATCCCCGTGGTGCCGGCGTTGAGCAGGAAGGCGAAGCGGCGCAGCTTGCGGAAGCTGTGCGCGTCCTCCGCGAGGGCCGTGGAGGTGGTCATCAGCATCACCACCGGGGACTCCACCAGCATCGCGATGGCGAAAGCGACGCCGTAGGCCGCGAGGTTGATCTTGGCCTCGGGGAGCCGGGCGATGACCGCGGCCAGGAAGGGCCCCTCCACCGCCATCATCAGCCAGGTGGCGGCGAGCGGAGCCCAGAAGAGCAGGATGGACCGCTGGGACAGCGGCACGGGCGCGCTCAGCGTGTTTCGAAGCCGATTACCGGCTCCCTCCGGCGAGGGCGCCCGCGGCGCGCTCCTCGAAGCGGGTGATCTCGCTCTCCAGCCGAAGCGTGAGACCGATGTCGTCGAGACCCTCGAGCAGGCATCGGCGGCGGAAGTCGTCGATCTCGAACCCGATCCGCCATCCGGAGGCGTCGCCGACGGTGCACGCTTCCAGGTCGACCGTCAGCGCGTAGCCCGGGCGCTCGAGGGCGCGAGCCAGCACCCCCGCGACCTCCTCTTCCGGCAGCACCAGCGGCAGGATGCCGTTCTGGTAGCAGTTCGACTGGAAGATGTCGGCGAAGCTGGGGGCGAGCACGACCCGGAAGCCGTAGTCGGCGATCGACCAGGCGGCGTGCTCGCGCGAGGAGCCGCAGCCGAAGTTGCGGCCGGCGGCCAGGATGGCCGCCCCGGCGTATCCGGGCTGGTTGAGCACGAAGTCGGCGCGGGGGGAGCCGTCGGGGTGGAAGCGCCAGTCGTTGAAGAGGAACTGCCCGTAGCCGGCCCGCTCGACGCGCTTCAGGAACTGCTTGGGGATGATCTGGTCGGTGTCCACGTCGGCCCGGTCGAGGGGCGCCACGATCCCCTCGACGCGGCGGAGCGGCTGGATGGCGTGGGTGGTGGCGCTCACATCTCGCTCCTGACGTCGGTGAAGCGGCCCGCCACGGCCGCGGCCGCCGCCATCGCCGGGCTCACCAGGTGCGTGCGCGCCCCCCTGCCCTGCCGGCCCTCGAAGTTCCGGTTGGAGGTCGACGCGCAGCGCTCGCCGGGCCCCGCGATGTCGTCGTTCATCCCCAGGCACATGGAGCAGCCGGACTCGCGCCACTCGAAGCCGGCGTCGCGGAAGACGCGGTCGAGACCCTCGGCTTCGGCGGCCGCCTTGACCGCGGTGGAGCCGGGCACCACCAGAGCGTTCACGCGCGGGCTCACCTTGCGGCCGCGCGCGACTCGCGCCGCCTCCCGCAGGTCCTCGATGCGGGAGTTGGTGCACGAGCCGATGAAGACGCGGTCCAGCTCGATGTCCTGCATGGGCGTGCCCGGCTCGAGCCCCATGTAGGAGAGCGCCCGCTCGGCGGTGGCGCGGCTGTCCGGGTCGGCAAGGCCGGCCG
>JAJEBS010000127.1 GCA_022822425.1 Gemmatimonadota bacterium
CGCCACCGGCCCGGCCACCCGCATGTCGATGGCCGAGATGCTCTACGGCATCCGGGCGGCCACTTCCGTGCCGGTGAAGTTCACCTGGGTACCGGAGGACTTCCTCGAGGCGCAGGGGGTGAGGCCTTTCGGCGACCTGCCGGCGTGGGCTCCCGGAGCCGACCTGATGTACGTGGACATCGACCGCGCGCTCGCGACCGGGCTCACCTTCCGCCCGCTGGCCGTGACCAGCCGCGACACCGTGGATTGGGACAGGACCCGGCCGGAGGAGGAACGCAGCAACCGGCGCGCCGGGATCAGCCGCGCGCGGGAGCGCGAAGTGCTGGATGCCTGGCGGGCGGCGGGCGCGTAGGCGGGGTCCCTAGCAGAGCGCTCGCTCGTCGCTGGCCACCTGATCCAGCCGTTGGGCGCGCGCGCTGTCCGCGAGCGCCAGAGCCGCGATGATCCCTCGCCGCGCCAGGGCCGGCCCGAAGCATCTGGCTTCCAACTGTTCCACGAAGGCGTCGACCTGCGTCCGGTACTCACCGGGGCGCCAGGCCTCCGCCCAGATGCCGAGCGGCTCGATGAGTTCGGCTACCCTCGGGGCATAGAGGTCCGCGAGTTCCTGCGACTCGTGCGAGAGCAGTTCGATGGCCCAGGTGGCGTCGTAATGATTCGACAGCAGCAGCGCCACGGAGTAGAACTCGGCGCTCGCGCAGTCCTGCGGCACGCAGGTCGCCACCGCCACCACCGATAGCGCATCCGGCTGCGCCGTGGCGAGCAGGTTGATGCCCATCCGGCGTCCGAGCGACTCCTGAAACGCCGCTTCCAGCACGCGATTGGCAGTGGGATCGTCGAAGGCCAGGACGACGTCGATCCCCGCGAGATGCTCGAAACCCAACTCCGGCTCCTGGGCATGCAGCGCGCCGGGCATGCTGAAGGCGAGCCCGCACGCGAGAAGGAACCCCGAAGCGAGTGCGGACACCCGCGAAGTGCACTTCATCGACCTGGAAACGCGGTTCATTGATTGTTCCCGTTTGCGTGGATCCGGCTGCATCCCGAAGCTAGTAGCCTGCGCGCGTTCCGGCACCGCGTCCAGCCGCAACTCTTCCCGTGGAGAACCCCATGCGCCTCATCCCTGTCTCCGGATTCGCCCGGCGCCCCGGCACCGCCGCCGCCACATTCGGCTTTCTCGCCTTCATCTGCGCATGCGCTGAAGGACCCGGCGCAAGCTTCGATGAGCTGGCACAGGCGCAACTGCCTCAAATCGATGGCCGCATCGAAGTTCCGGGGCTCGCGGGCGAAGTCGAGGTGCTGCGCGACCCCTGGGGCATCCCCCACATCTATGCCTCGGGCCTCGACGATCTCTTCTTCGCGCAGGGCTTCGTCCAGGCCCAGGACCGTCTCTGGCAGATGGAGATGTACCGGCGGGCCGGCGAGGGCCGGCTGAGCGAGGTGCTGGGCGCGGAGGCCTTGCAGCACGACCGCGTCGCCCGCCTGCTCATGTTCCGCGGCCCGTTCGACGACGCCGAGTTCACCAGCTACCACCCCGAGGGCCGCCGCATCCTGGAGGCCTTCGCCGCGGGGATCAACGCCTACATCGATCACGCGACCGCGGCCGGGGAGTTGCCCGTGGAGTTCCTGCTCACCGGTCTCGAGCCCGAGTACTGGAGCGCCGAGACGCCCCTGCTGCGCATGCAGACGGCGATGCCGGTGGCGGATGTGCGGCGCGAGCTGCAACTGGCGCTGCGGGTGGCCGAGTTGGGCGCGGAGGAAGCCAACCGCCAGGCGAATCCGACCCCGTGGCGGGAGCTCGAAGTCCCCGCGGGCGTCGACATGGCGCTGATCCCGGGCGAGGTGCTGGCGGGTGTGACGGGGTTCCGCAACGCGATGAGCAGCCCGCCCCTGGTCGCGCCCTACGACGCCTGGTCGGGGTCGGAGATGGCGCTCAACCTTGGCGCGCGCGAGACCTCCCCGGGGAGCAACAACTGGGCGATCCACGGAAGCCGCACCGCGAGCGGCCGCGCGATCGTCGCCAACGACCCGCACCGCGGGGTGACCAATCCTTCGCTCCGCTACGTCGTGCACCTGGATGCACCCGGGTGGACCACCATCGGTTCGACCGAGCCGGTGCTCCCCGGGGTGGCCATCGGGCACAACGGGCGCATCGCCTGGGGGCTCACCATCGTCGGCACCGACCAGTCCGACGTGTACGTCGAGCAGGTGAACCCGGACAACCCGAAGCAGGTGCGCTGGGGCGACGGCTGGGAGGAGGTGCGGACCATCACGGAAACCGTCCAGGTCAGGAACGGTGACCCCGTGACCCTGGAACTGGAGTTCTCCCGACACGGCCCGATCTTCCACCGGGACCCCGAAAACAACCTCGCCTACGCCATGCGCTCGACCATGCACGAACCGGGCACCACGGGATATCTGGCCGGTTTGCGGCTCAACGTGGTCTCCGACTGCAGCGCGTTCCTGGAGGAGATGCGCTACTGGCTGGCACCCACCGAGAACATGATCTGCGGAGACGCGGACGGGAACATCGCCTGGCAGGCCGCGGCGCTCTCGCCCAGCCGCCCCAACTGGCACGGGCGGCTGCCGGTGCCCGGGACCGGGGAATTCGAATGGGATGGCTTCCGCAATGACCTGCCCACCGAGTACAACCCGGAGCGAGGCTGGGTGGGAACCGCCAACCACGACATCCATCCGCCCGGATACGACCCGCCGCTCTTCTTCAAGACCGCGGGCCCCTTCGCCCGCTTCGCGCGCGTGCAGGAGGTGTTGAACGCGGGCAGCGACTTTACGCCGGAGGACTCGCGGGTGCTCCAGCAGGACGCGTATTCGGCGTCGGGCGCGGCCCACGCGGCTCTCTTCGGCGGATGGACGGCGAGCGATGCCGACGTGGAGTCCTATCGGGCCGAGCTGGCTGCCTGGAACGGGGTGTTCGACCGCGAAAGCCGGGCGGCGGCGATCTACCGGCGGCTCGATGGGGACGTGCTCGACCGGGTGGCGGGAGATACGGGCGGGGACGCGTCGACAGTGCTGGAAGCAGCCCTCGCCACCGCCCTGGACCGGATCGCGCGCGACCAGGGCGACGATCCCGCCCAGTGGCGCTGGGGACGCGACCACCGCAACGAGTTCCCGCACGCGCTCGTGACCGCCTACGACCTCCCGTCGGCGGAGCGCTCCGGGGGCGCGGGCACGGTGGCGGCGACGGGGGCCACCTACCGCCACATCGTGGACTTCGCCGACCTGGACGGGTCGCTGTTCACCAACGCGCCCGGGCAGTCCGGCCGGCCGGGAAGCCCCTACTACGGCAACCTCACCGAGGACTGGGCCAACCGGGAGTACTTCCCGATGCTCTTCTCGCGCGAAGCCGTGGAGGCGCAGGCGGAGAACCGGCTGGTGCTTGCGCCGGGAGGCTGACGGGTCGGCGCGTCAGTCGCGCCCCTCCCAGTCGATGTCGGACAGATGGGCCAGCGCGAGCTGGAGCGCGTGGGTTCCCCGGTGCCCCTTCCCCTGCGCCCGCAGGGCATTATACAGCTGGTGCGCCAGCGCCAGTCCGGGAAGCGCCAGTTTCATGCGGCCCGCCTCGGCGAGCGCGATCTCCATGTCCTTGACGAAGTGCTCGACGAAGAAGCCGGGATCGAAGTCGTTGGCGATCACGCGCGGGCCGTAGTTGGAGAGCGACCAGCTGCCTGCGGCGCCCGGGGCCACCGACTGCATCACCGTCTCCAGGTCCAGCCCTGACCTGTAGGCGTACAGCAGCCCCTCGCACATCCCGATCATCAGCGGGCCGATCAGCACCTGGTTGACCATCTTGGTGTGCTGTCCCGCTCCCGGCCCTCCCTGGCGCACGACGGTCTTCCCCATCGCCCGCCAGCACGGCGTGAGCGCCTCCACCACGTCCGCGTCGCCGCCGATCATGATGGAGAGGCGCCCCTCGCGGGCCCCCACGTCGCCCCCCGACACCGGCGCGTCCACGCTGGCAACCCCCTGAGCGCGCGCGGCCTCGTAGATCTCGACGGCGAGGGAGGGCTCGCTGGTGGTCATGTCCACGAGGACGTTTCCGGGCTCGCATCCCGCCAGGGCGCCGTCCTCGCCCAGGATCACCTCGCGCACGTCGCGCGGGAAGCCGACGATGCTGAAGACCACGTCGCTCTGCTCGGCCACCGCCCGGGGGCTGTCCGCCCATACCGCGCCCTTCTCCAGCACCGACGCTGCCGTTGCGCGGGTCCGGGTGAAAACGGTCGCCGAAAACCCGTGGTCCATCACGTGCGCGCACATGCTGCGCCCCATGACGCCCAGCCCGATCCAGCCGATGCGGGTCCTGCCTGGTTGAATGTCGAGATCTGCCATGTTTGCCGGTCTTTGCCATGTTGTGGAGGATGGTGATGGACACGATAGTGTTGGAGCCGGATGCCCGGGGCAATCACCAACGCCTCGCAGCACCGGCAGTCTCGGCTTCCACCCCCTTCTTCCAACGCGCGACCCAGCAGGAGAACGCCGATGAATCCCGGATGGCTTCCTACGACACGGACCACACGGTCCCGCTCTCGCATCCCGCGCGCGATGAGCCTCCTGGTGGGCGCCAGCCTGCTCCTGGCCGCCCCGGCGAGTGCCTTCGCCCAGAACTTCGAACTCGAGGAAGCGACCATCGCGGAGGTCCACGCCGCGTTTCTTGCCGGGCAGCTGACCTGCGTCGACCTGGTGCAGGGCTACCTCGATCGCATCGCGGCCTACGACCAGCAGGGACCGCGGCTCAACACCATCGCCAACCTGAACCCCGCCGCCCTCGACGAGGCCGCCCGCCTCGACCAGGCTCTCGCCTCCGGCGGACTCAGCGGGCCGCTGCACTGCATCCCCGTCCTCCTCAAGGACCAGGTCGAGACCCGCGACATGCCGACCACCTACGGATCGGCGCTCTTCGCGGACTTCGTTTCCTCCCGGGACGCCACCATCGTCACCCGCATGAAAGACGCGGGGGCGCTCATCATCGCCAAGACCAACATGGGCGAGTTCGCATCGCGCTACGTCGGCTCGGGCTTCGGCTTCATCCGCAACCCGTACGACCCGCGGCGCAATCCGAGCGGCTCCTCCGGGGGCACCGGCGCGGGCGTGGCCGCGAACCTGGGCATGATCGGCATCGGGGAGGATACCGGCGGCTCCATCCGCGGCCCGTCGGCTGTGCATTCGCTGGTCGGGCTCAGGCCCACCCTCCCGCTGGTCAGCCGCTACGGGATGATGCCCGCCAATCCCACCACCGACACCATGGGGCCGATGACCCGCACGGTCGCGGACGCGGCCATCCTGCTGGACGCCATCGCCGGGTACGACCCCAACGACCCGGTCACCGCCCATTCCTTCGGCGAGGTCCCCGACTCCTACAGCGACGGCCTCTCCGAGGATGGGCTCAATGGGGCCCGCATCGGCGTCATCCGCGATCCCATGGACCAGGCTCTGGACACGGACTCGGAGGGATACCGGCAGGCACGCGCCATCGTCGACGCGGCCGTCGAGCAGTTGCGTGCGCTGGGAGCCGAGGTGGTGGACGACGTGGCCATCCCGGGAGTAGACGGGATCAACGCCATCTACTCCATGAACTCCCACGAGACCGAGGCGGCCACCGACGCCTACCTGTCGGAACTCGACGACCCGCCCTACACGACCCTGCGCTCCATCCTGCTCAGCGGCCGGGTGACCCCCTGGCGGGCGACCGGGCTGGCGGGCTCACTCGGCAAGACCACCCGCGACCCCGGATACCTGGCCTACCTGCTGGCCCGCGACCAGCTCCGCCAGGACGTCTACCAGGTCATGGCCGACCACGACCTCGACGCGCTGGTGCACACCACCTTCGACCACCCGCCGTCCCTGATCGCCCCGGACGTCGAGACCAATCCCTCCCCGGCCGACGACTACGGCCTGGGCGACAACCGCCTCATCAGCCCGGTGACGGGCTGGCCCGCGCTCACGGTGCCCGCCGGCTTCACTCCGGACGGCCTGCCCATCGGCATCGAGTTCCTCGGCCGCCCCTTTACTGAAGGGATGCTGATTCGCTTCGGTTATGCTTTCGAGCAGGCTACAGGGCACCGGCGCCCGCCCGAAAGCGCGCCGCCGCTGCGCTAGCGACTCGACGCGAACCCAGGCTGCCGTGGCACCGCGCTAGCCCCCGCCGATCCCCGTCGCCCTCTACCGGCAGTCGGCCATCATGGCCAGCGTGGAATCGATGCTGAGGAAGAGCGCTTCGCCGGGGTCGACGATCAGTTCTTCCGTCGTGCAGGTCCCGCCCGCGAGCAGCGAGATCTCGATCGAGAGCGTCTGCGACATGTCCCAGTCGAGGGTGTAGTTGGCTTCGGTCTTCCCCGTGAGCATGCCGATGTACTCCCGTCCCCGGGGGTGCACCGCGTACATGCGGGCGTCGCTGAAGTTGTTGTTGATGATGCGGATCTCGATCTGATCCTCAAGGCCGGGCGTGATGGTCGGGTTCCCCTCGCCGGCCCGCGCGGCGCATGCGGTGGCGAGCGCGGTCACCGCAGCGACCAGCATGGCCCGCATGAACAGCAACGCCACCCGGCGCGCACCCCCGAGTGCGGCACTGTCCACCGCAGTGGACACTCCCCATCCCCCCGTCATCATCGCTGCCTCCACGCGCCCCGGGCGCGCGGCCGATTCGGGTCGCGCCCTCCGTTCCCTCGCTGTTATTCTTGCGTGCGCCCGGATTCCCTCGGCTCCATATCTCATCTTCGCCCCCTCTCAGTCAGGTCATTACTCATCGGTTCAGGAGTTCATCATGAAGGCTCTCGTAACGACGGCCCTCGGGTTCGCGCTGTCCGTGGCGGCGCTCGCGCCTCCGGCCGCCCTCGCGCAGGAGCGGCGCAACATCACGGTCGACGATCTCTTCGAGCTGGAGAACGTCGGCTCCCCCGTAGTCAGCCCGGAGGGCGACTGGGTCGCGTACACGGTTTCTCGCACCTCCCTGGAGGATGAACGCTCCTATACCCGCATCTACATGGCGCCGGTCGCGGGCGGCGACCCGGTCCCGCTGACGCGCGACAACCAGTCTGCCGGCTCTCCCGCCTGGAGCCCGGACGGCCGGTACCTCACCTTCACCGCGGCTCGCGACGGAGACGCGACCCAGGTGTGGGCGCTGGACCGGCGCGGCGGCGAAGCCTTCCCCCTCACGGATGTCGAGCAGGGCGTCGGCGGATACCGCTGGTCCCCCGACGGCACCCGTCTCCTCCTCACCATCCGCGATGCCGAGGAGGAAGACGAGGATGCGAAGCCCAACGCTCCGCGGGATCCATGGGTCATCGACCGCATCCAGTTCAAGCGGGACGGAGCCGGCTACCTCACCGGCTCACGCATGACGCACCTGTATGTCTACAAGATCGATGCCAGAGAGTTGCGGCAGCTCACCACGGGGCGCTGGAACGAATCGCTGGGCGTCTGGAGCCCCGACGGAACGCAGGTCGCCTTCGTCTCCAACCGCACGGATGACCCGGACCTGAACGCGAACAGCGACATCTGGGTGGTCTCCGCGGATCTGGAGGAGCCCACCGACTCCCCCCGGCAGCTAACCACCAACCCCGGCTCCGACGGCTCGCCGCAGTGGAGCCCGGACGGACGCTGGATCACCTACACCACTGGCATCCGCCCCGACCTGATCTGGTACGCCACCACGCACCTCGCCGTGGTCTCCGCGAACGGAGGCGAGCCCCGGCTGCTCACCACCGACCTGGACCGCAATGTGCGCTCGCCCCGCTTCTCCCCGGACGGCGAATGGATCTGGTTCGGGCTCGAGGACTCGTCGGAAAACCACATCGCGCGCATCCGCCCGGACGGCTCGGACCTGGAGCGGCCGGTGTCAGGCGGCCTCTCGGCGTCGGGCTTCGACTGGAACGGCGACACCTTCGCGGCCCGCGTCAACTACCTGGACCGCCCCGGCGAGATCTACGCCGTGGAGGACTACGCGGACGGCGAAGCCGCGCTGCGCCGGATCACGGGCCACAACGACGACTTCCTCGCGGCGGTCAACATCGCCGAAACCCGCAACATCCAGTTCCCCTCCGAGGGCGGAATCGAAGTCGAGGGGTTTGTCACCTTCCCGCCCGACTACGAGGAAAGCCGCGCCTATCCCACCATCCTGCGCATCCACGGCGGCCCGGTCTCCCAGTACAGCCACTCCTTCCAGTTCGAGTCGCAGCTCTTCGCGGCCCACGGCTACGTCGTGGTGCGCACCAACCCGCGCGGCTCGTCCGGTTACGGCCAGGACTTCTCGGCGGCGCTGTGGGCGGACTGGGGCAACCCCGACTTCAAGGACGTGATGGCGGGCATCGACTACGCCATCGAGCAGGGCTGGACCGACCCCGACCGGCTGGGCGTGGGCGGCTGGTCGTACGGCGGCATCCTCACCAACTACGTCATCACCCAGACCGACCGCTTCGAGGGCGCCATCACCGGGGCGAGCGAAGTGCTCTATATCGCCAACTACGGCCACGACCACTACCAGCGGCAGTGGGAGGCCGAGCTGGGGCTTCCGTGGGAGGGCGACAACCGCGACAACTGGGAGCGCATCAGCCCCTTCAACAAGGTGCACGAGGTCACCACCCCGACCCTGATCATGGGCGGCGAGGACGACTGGAACGTGCCCATCCTCAACTCCGAGCAACTCTACCAGGCGCTGCGCCGGCGCGGCGTCCCCACCCAGCTCGTGGTCTACCCGGGCCAGAGCCACGGCCTGCGCGTCCCCAGCTATCAGAAGGATCGCTACGAGCGCTACCTCGCCTGGTACGACCGCTGGGTCATGAACGCCGACCGTCCCGTGAGCTGATCGCTCGCTGTCCGCCCCGGCTCCGGACATTCCTTCACTGAGAACCCTTCATGAGAATCATCGTCAACGGCCAGCAGGCCTTCGGCGCAAGCGTGCTCGAGGCGCTGGTGGAGCGCGGCGAGGACATCGTCGGCGTCTACACCCGCCCCGAAAAGCCCGGTCAGCGCCCCGACCCGCTCGCGGACGCGGCCCGCGAACACGGCCTGCCGCTCTTCCAGCCCTCCTCCTTCAAGAGCGAGGACACCTGGGAGCAGATGAAGTCGCTCCGTCCCGATCTCGGCGTGATGGCCTACGTCACGCTCTTCGTGCCCGAGCAGGCGCTGAACATCCCGACCCGCGGGACCATCCAGTATCACCCCTCGCTGCTCCCGCTCCACCGCGGCCCCAGCTCCATCAACTGGCCCATCATCTGGGGGAAGGAGAAGACCGGGCTCTCGATCTTCTGGCCCGACGACGGCCTCGACGAGGGCCCGATTCTCCTTCAGAAGGAAGTCGACATCGGCGATCACACCCTGGGCAGCCTCTACTTCAGGCACCTCTTCCCGATGGGGGTCGACGCCATGCTCGAAGGCGTTGACCTGGTGCGGGCGGGTCAGGCGCCGAAGATCCCGCAGGACCATTCCGCGGCCACCTACGAGGGCTGGTGCAAACACGAGCATGTGCGGGTGGGCTGGAACCAGCCGCTGCGGCAGACATGGAACCTCGTGCGCGGGGCGGACCCGCAGCCGGGGGCGTGGAGTACGTTCAACGGCGCCTGGGTCAAGCTCTACGGCGCTTCGCGGATCGATGAGGCGCTCTCGATTCGGCCCGGGCAGGTAACCGGCATCGGCGCGGAGGGGATTCGCGTCTCGGCTCCGGATGGCCAGCTGCTGGTCGGCAAGGTGCGGCCCGAAGGGGGAAAGAAGATGGCCGCCGGCGAGTGGGCGCAGTCGGTCGGGTTGAAGAAGGGCGTGTTCTTCGTATAGGGTGAACAGAATGGCATCGCAGGACGAACGGCAGCGTACGCTGGAGGGGATGGTTTCGCGGGTTGGTCGCCGCTTTCCGGATGTGAAGACGATCAGTCCGGCGGAGCTGCGCGAGCGCCTGCCCGACGACGACACCGTTCTCGTCGATGTCCGGTCTCCCGCCGAGCGGGCGGTGTCCACGCTGCCCGGCGCCATCACCCCCGAGGAATTCGAGGACCGGCTCGACGATCTGGGGGACTGTACCGTGGTCGCCTACTGTACTCTGGGAGCACGTAGTTCAAGGTACGCCCGCCGGATGGGAAAGAGGGGCGTTCCGGTGCTGAACCTGAAGGGAAGCCTGCTTGCGTGGACGCACGAGGGCGGCGAACTCACCGATGGCCCGTCGCCCACGAAGCGGGTCCACGTCTTCGGGCGCAGGTGGAATCTGGCCGCGGACGGATACGAGGGCGTTTGGTAGGCCGCGCCACCGCGCTCCTCCTCCTGCTCGCGCTCGCGGGCGAGGCCAGCGCGCAGATTCCGCAGATCCCCCTCCCCCCCGAATGGTCCAACTCCAGCGAGTTCAGCTTCATCCAGACCCGGGGCAACACGGAATCGACCACGTTCGGGCTCGCCAACGAACTGATCACGGAGTGGGAGCGGACCGAGACCAAACTGGAGTTCGGAGCACTGCGCACGAACACCACCCGCTTCAAGCGCTCCGCCATCGGCACTGCCGACGACTATCGGGTCGAACAGGAAAGCGAGACCCGGGTTTCCGCCGAGAACTACCACATCCGCTTGCGCGGCGACCGCGAATACTCGGAGCGGTCGTCGGTGTTCGGCCAGCTGGGATGGGCCCGCAACACCTTCACCGGCATCGATGGCCGCTACGTGCTGGTCGCCGGCATGTCGACGCGGTGGATGGAGGACGAAGTGCACCAGCTGCGCAGTTCCTACGGGCTCACCGTTACCAGGCAGGACGACGTGGTGCCCGATCCCGACGCCGCCAAGACCTTCCTCGGACTCCAGGTCTCCGGCGAATACGAGATCCAGCTGACCGACAATACGGAATTGAAGAGCACCCTGGTGGTGGACGAGAACGGCTTCAATCCGGCGGACCTGCGCGCGGACTGGGTGACCTCGCTGGGCGTCTCGATGAGCGAGCATTTCGGGCTGCAGGCCAAGTTCCAGTACCTGTTCGACAACCGCCCGTCGCTGGTCGACGTCCCGCTGACCAGCATGCAGGGGGAGTCCACGGGCAAGGTGCCCATCCCGCTGGACAAGTCGGACCGGGTGCTGACCATGGCGCTGGTGGTGAATTTCTAGGTTTCGGGGCCGCCGGCCTGTATGGGTTCAGTCTCCGGACGGCCCCGGCTTGCGAGCCAGAAGGAAGAACATCGGGGTGAAGATCCCGGCCTTGCCACCCGCGACCAGCGCGTCCGCAGTCCTGTTCAACAGCGAACTGACCGCGACCGCGCCATCGGGAAAGACCCGCAACTTCTCGCCAACCCTCAACACCCGATTCGACAGGGCGCGTCCAATGGGCGTGCGCGGGATACTCCGGAGGCTGAGGTCGCGACCCTGCAGGGCACGGTACCACGGCGTTGTCGGGTCCGATGCGGAGGCGCGGTCGCCAGATTCGACGACTTCGAATCCCGCCGCGCGCAGTGCGGTGCCGATTTCAAGCGTGCGGGCGATTTCCGGAAGCGCATTCCCCGCCACGATTCCTTCCTTGATCCGCATGTGCTCTGCGTTCCCGGGATCGAAATCCTCGGTGAGGCACCAGTCGTAGCCCGCCAGACAGGCGCCAGGACGCAGGACGCGCAAAATCTCCCGGAACGCAGCCGTCTTGTCCGGTGCGTGCGGCATGGACTCGATGGCGATCGCGGCATCGTACCGGTCGTCGCCGTCGGGGATCTGCATGTAGTCGCCGTGGATGAAGCTGCACAATGACCGGACATCACGAGTGTGAGCCAGAGCGCGCTCAATCTGGTAGGCGTTGTTGTTGAGCCCGACGAAGCTGGCCCCGGCGTAGCGGGCAAGCGCGGCCATCGGCCCCCCGACACCGCACCCTACATCGAGCACCCTCATTCCGGGCTTGAGCGCCAACCGGTCGGCGAGAAAGCGCTGGTGCCTCAGCAGCGACGCCTCGAAGCTCTCTCCCCGGCGCCGGGGGGCAAAGTGAAAGGACGGCCCCCAGCCGAACTCGTAGAAGTCCGTCACCAGGTCGTAGTAGTGATTGACGAACGACCGATAGTGCTCTTTTCTGCGCTCCGAACCGGCATTGTGGATCCCGGTGTACCGGTCGACCACTGATTTCACTTCATCCGGGGCAAGATCCGCGAGGGAACGGGGGTTCGGTTGTTTTGCGGCGGGCGTATCAGTCATCGCATCATGTGGTCGCGTTTGCACGATTGACACGCGCCAGGGAGATCACAACCCGTTCATTACCGAGACTAATCGCGATCCAGGGGCTTCGGCGCATGACGTTATCGCGTCTGTCGGACAGCGTGCAAGGGGACTCGCGGCGGACGGCGGCCCGCGCGTCGGTGGACAGTCCGAAGATGACGGCGACCGTTTCACGGGCGTGGATCTTCCGCCCGCAGGCCTGCCCGATGATTCCATGAGGGGCCCGGGGCGCGATTGCCCCATTTGCGCGAACCCGAGGGTTTTTCGACTTTTTCAGGCCCGACATTCGATCCGTTGCATGGAGTAACCGAGATGAAGATCCATCCTGCCCGCGTCCTTTGCTTCCTCGCCCTGCTCGCGCTCGGCGCGTCGTCCCTCGCCGCCCAGGAACCTGCGCGCATCGTCGTGGACGAGGGGGTGCTCACCCTCCAGCCCGGTGAGAGCGGACAGATCACCGCCAGCGTCGTCGATGCCGACGGGAACGCCGTCGATGCCCCGATCATGTACATGGCCCGGGGCGCGCGCGGGCGTCTGGACGTGAACAGAACCACCGGCGCGGTCGAGGCCGTGTACGGGGGTGAGTACCTGGTCACCCTGATGGTCGCCACGGACCGGAACATCCGCGCCGAGATGACCGTCTCGGTGCCGTACCCGGCGCTCGACCGGGTCGAGATCTCGCCGGGCGAGAACGGGCGCTTCTACGTGGGGACGGTGATGCGCCACCGGGCCACCGTGTACGACGCGGTCGACGATGTCCGCGGCGACGTGGAGCTGGGCTGGAGCACCAGCGACGAGTCGGTCGCCAGCGTCGATCGCTTCGGCGTGTTCAGCGCACACGCTCCCGGCCGGGTCACCCTGACCGCGGCCGCCGAGGGAGTCGCCGGCGAGGTGGAGTACGACGTGGTCGCGAGCCCGGTTACCTCGATTTCGCTGTCGGGGAGTCAGGAGGTGGGCCGCACCGGTGACGTGATCCGCTTCGAAGCCGCGCCCATGGCGGGCGACGAAGCCAGCGACATTCCCGTGACCTTTTCCGTCATCCCCTACGCCGACATCGAGGCCACCGCGGACTTCGCGCCCGCCGAGATCGACCAGGAGGGCCGCTTCGTGGCGTACCGGCCGGGCGTGTATACCGTCATGGCCGCCGTGCCCGGCCACTCGGCCAACCAGACCATCCGCATCGAGCCGCGCAACGTGAGCGAGACGGTGGAGTTCATCGGCCAGGGCGCGGTGCAGGACGTTCCCACCTCCGACCTGTGGGTGTGGGAAGGCATCGACGGGCGCGACTACGCCATCACCGGCACCTGGGGCGCCTACGGTGCGACCTACTGGTGGGACGTGACCGACCCGGCCGCCCCGGTCATGACGGACTCGCTGGTGGTGGACGCGCGCACCACCAACGACGTGAAGGTCTCCGAGGACGGCCGCGTCTGCGTGATCTCGCGCGAGGGCGCCTCCAACCGGCGCAACGGCATCGTCATCGTGGACTGCTCGGACCCGCGCAACGTCGAGATCCTCTCCACCTTCGACGACGAGCTGACCGGCGGGGTCCACAACGTCTTCGTCTACGACAATCACGTGTACGCGGTGAACAACGGCGTCCGCTTCGACGTGATCAACATCGAGGACCCGACCAGCCCGCACCGGGTGGGCCGCTTCGAGCTGGACACCCCCGGCCACGGCATTCACGACATCTGGATCGTGGACGGGATCGCCTACACTTCCAATTGGGCCGACGGGGTGGCGGTCATCGACGTGGGCGGCGGCGACCGGGGCGGCAGCCCCTCCAACCCGGTGCTCATGACCAGTTTCGCCGACATCGGCGGGGCGACCCACGCGGCCTTCCCGTACTGGAGCCCGACCGGGCGCTTCTACATCTTCATGGGCGACGAGATCGGCCGCCCCGGCTTCAACGACCTGGACGCCGAGCGCACGCCCCCGCGCATGGCCGGCTACATCCACGTCGTCGACTTCACCGATCCCAACAACCCCGAGGAGGTCGCGCGCTACGAGATCCCGGAGGCCGGGTCGCACAACATGTGGATCGACGGAGATCGCCTCTACGCGGCCTACTACAACGGCGGCACCCGCGTCATCGACATCTCCGGCGAACTCAAGGGCAACCTGGGCCTGCAGGGGCGCGAGATCGCCCACTACGCCGCCAACGACCCCGACGCCTTCGTGCCCAACGCGCCCTTCAGCTGGGGCCCGCAGATCCACAAGGGCCACCTGTTCATCGCCGAGCACCACTCGGGGCTCTGGTCGGTGAGGCTGCAGCCGAGGAGGACGCTGGTTCCGTGACGACGGGCCTTTCGCGGCGCCATCGCCGCGCCACGTCACGCCGGCTCGCCGCCGCCGCGCTGCTGGCCGTGCTCGCTTTCGCACCCGAACCGGCCCATGCCCAGTCCTACCGGGCCTATGTGGCCGCCGAGTCGGAGGACGAGGTCGCGGTGCTCGAGTTCACGCCGGAAGGCGGGCTCTCGGTGGAGAAAACCATCCGGGTGGGCCGCTGGCCCGCCGAAATCGAGGGCCCGCACGGGATGTTCTTCGACCCGTCCGGCGAATACTGGTACCTGACGCTCGGGCACGGCTTCCCGAACGGCTACCTGCTCAAGTACGAGACCGGCCCGGACACCGTGGTGGCCGCGACCGAACTCGGGTTCTTCCCCGCGACCGTCTCGCTCACCCCCGACGGCGTGCTGGCCTTCGCGGTCAACTCGAACTTCTACGGCGACCACGTCCCGAGCACGGTGTCGGTGGTGGACACCGAGGAGATGTACGAGATCGAACAGGTCACCACCTGCACCATGCCGCACGGGTCGCGCATGTCGCCGGACGGCATGCACAACTACTCGGCGTGCATGATGGACGACCAGCTGGTCGAGATGTCGACCTTTTCGCTGGAAGTGACCCGGCGGCTGAACCTGGTGACGGGAGAGCCGGTCGCCGACCCGGTCGCGCACGGTGCGGGGATGGGAGGTGGCGGGATGGCCAACGCGATGGGCGGCTCCGGCATGGCCGCCTGCTCCCCCACCTGGACCACCCTCTCCGGCAACGGGCGCTTCGTCTACGTGGCCTGCAACCGGGGCAACGAGATCGTCCAGGTGGACATCGAGTCCTGGAGCGTGGCCCGGCGCATCCCCGCCGAGGGCGCGCCCTACAACCTGGCTCTCACCCACGACGGATCCCGCCTGCTCGCAACCCTCAAGGGCAGCGGCCACCTGGCGGTGTGGGATCTCGACACCGCCGAGCAGCTGGCGAAGATCAAGAGCATCCAGGAGGTCACCCACGGGGTCGCCGTGACCTCGGACAGCCGCTTCGCCTTCGTCACCGTCGAAGGCATCGGGGGGCAGCCGGGCATCGTCGAGGTCATCGACCTCGCGACCTACGAGCGCGTCGGGATGGCGGAGACAGGCAAACAGGCAGGAGGCATCACCCTGGTTCCGGGAGCCAGCTGAGTGGCCGACAACACCACACCTCCCTACCGCTGGGCGGCCGGGGTGGCGGGGGCCGTGTTCTTCCTCTACGCGGCGACCGTGGCTCCCACCACGGCGTTCTGGGACACGAGCGAATACATCGCCACCGGGCACATGCTCGGCATCCCGCATCCCCCGGGGAACCCGCTCTTCGTCGTGCTCGCCCGCGCCTGGGACATCCTGCTGGCTCCCCTGGGGATCTCGACCGCGGTCCGCATCAACCTCTTTTCGGCGGCGGTCAGCGCGGCCGCTCACGGGTTCTGGTTCCTCGTCGTCCATCACATCCTGCGTTTCTTCTCCTCCGACCGGCGATTCCGGCTGGTGGGGGCGTGCGCGGCGGTCCTGATCAGCGCGACGGCATTCACGGTCTGGAACCAGTCCAACGTGAACGAGAAGGTCTACACGGTATCGCTCCTTACCATCGCCCTCCTGACCTGGCTCACCTTCCGCTGGCAGGAGAACCTCGGAAATGGAAGGGAAGACAACCTGCTGGTATTGATGGCGTTCATCATGGCGCTCTCCGTGGGCAACCACCTCATGGCGCTGCTGGTGCTGCCGTCCCTCTTCGTCTTCATCCTCGCGGTGCGCGCGCGCACGCTGCTCAGCCCGCGCCTCTACGCGACTTCCCTGGTGGCGGTCCTCCTGGGACTGAGCATCCACCTCTTCCTCCCGATCCGCTCGGGGCTGGACCCGGTCATCAACGAAGCGCAGCCCACCTGCGAAGGGGTCCCCGACGCGCTGGTGAGCATCGCCACCTACGGCAACGCGGGATGCGAGGAGCTGTCGTCGGCGCTCAAGCGGGAGCAGTACGCCAAGCCGCCGCTGGTTCCGCGACAGGCGCCGCTCTTCGCCCAGTACGGGAACTGGATGCAGTATTTCGACTGGCAGTGGGCCCGCGGCGTGGCCTTCGCGGACAACCGCTTTCCTCCCAGCCGGCTCCTCTTCACGCTGCTGTTCCTGGCGCTGGGCGCACTCGGCCTGCGCGAACACTATCGGAAAGACCGCGCCAGCTGGCTCTATCTGGCCTCGCTCTTCGGCATCCTCTCCGTCGGGCTGGTCTACTACCTGAACTTCAAGCTCGGCTATTCCTTCCCCGACCAGGGAATCGAGAAGGAGGTGCGCGAGCGCGACTACTTCTTCGTCGTCGGCTTCTCGGTCTGGGGCCTCATCTCGGGGATCGGGCTCGCGGGCCTGTGGAAGTCGCTATCTAGAAACCTGGGGTCGATGAAGATGGCCTCGCCGGTGCTGCTGCTGGCGCTGGTGCCGCTGGTCCTCAACTACCAGCGCGCGAGCCGGACGGACGACTATTCCGCGCGTGACTGGGCCTACAATCTGCTCATGAGCGTCGAGCCGTACGCGCTCATCTTCACCAACGGCGACAACGACACCTTCCCGCTCTGGTACCTGCAGGAGGTGGAGGGCATCCGGCGCGATGTCGTCGTGGCGGTGACGTCGTACCTCAACACCGACTGGTACGTGAAGCAGTTGCGGGGCCTGAGCCGTCCCTGCGGTCCCGGCGAGGATCCGGACGCGGACCCGACCCGCATCCTCTGCCAGCGTCCGTATACGCCGGTGGGCACGGCGGCGCTGTACACCGACAACCCGGCCTCGGCGCAGGCCGCGGGACTGGTGCCGCTGGTCCTGCGCGAGCCGATTTCGCCTCCGGCGCGACCGGTGGTCAGTCCGGAACTGACTGACGACATGATCGACCAGGTCGTCGTGACCGCTGTCGCGCCGCTCGCCGAGGATCGCCGTTTTCGCCTGGGCCCGGTCACGGCCACGGTCGCGCAAGGACGCCAGATGCAACCGTGGATGCAGTTCGCGCTGTCCTTCATCGCCAACTCCATCGAGGACCGGCCCATCTACTTCGCCTCCGCCGTCGGAGCCCCGGAGGACATGGGGCTGCGCAGGTACATCGTCCGGCAGGGCGTCGCCTATCGACTCTGGCCCGGAGACCCGGCGCCGCTCCAGACCCAGGGGATCGCCCAGGTCGGCGACCCGAACCGGCTGTCGGGGGTCGGGGTCTGGGTGGACACCGAGCGCACGCGCACGCTGGTGGACGAGGTGTACGTGCACCGGAGCGGCCTGCCCGACGGATGGGACTACTGGCGGGACCCCAGCAGCCTGGGGATTCCCACCTACTACGCCCTCGCCTACTTCGCCCTCTACCGCGAAGCCGGCCTGCGCGGCGACTCGGCAACCGCCGCCAGGATGCTGGAGCGGATGGAGGCCTGGAACGAGCTGGGGCTTTAGCTACACCGTTCCCTCGCGCACCCCCTTGTCGAGCAGCGCCACCAGGGCCTGGATGGCGTCCACGCTCGGGGTGGCCACCCCTACCAGCCGGCCGAGCTCGGAAACCACGCCGATGATGGCGTCGATCTCGAGCGAACGCCCCGCCTCGACATCCTGGAGCATCGAGGTCTTGTGCGCGCCGACGGCCTCCGCACCCGCGATGCGCCGGTCGATCCCGACCCGGAAGGTGATCCCGAGCTTGCCCGCCACCTCCTGGGCCTCCTCCATCAGCGTGCGCGCCAGCTGCCGCGTGAGCGGGTACTGGCAGATGTCCACCAGCGTGGCGCGGGTGAGGGCGCTGATCGGGTTGAACGAGAGGTTGCCCCACAGCTTGAGCCACATCTCGGCGCGGATGTCCTCGATGACGAACGACTTGAAGCCGGCGCGCGTGAGCGTGTCGACCAGCAGCTGGGCGCGCTCCGTGCGGGAGCCGTCGAGCTCGCCTATGGGGAAGCGGTTGCCCTCGGTGTGACGCACCACCCCGGGCGCGGCGATTTCCCCCGCCGGGAAGGTCACGGTGCCCACGATGTGATCGACGTCGATGCTGTCGGCGAGGATGCCGTCGGGGTCGAGCATCTGCAGCCGGTGCCCGGCAAACGGGCCGCCGTGCTTCTCGAAGTACCACCAGGGAAGCCCGTTCTGAACCGGGACGACCATGGTCCCGGGACCGAGCATGCCGCGGACTCCCGGCGCAACCGCCGGCAGCACCTGCGCCTTCACCGCCAGGATGACGAGGTCCTGCTCGCCCACCCCGTCCATGTCGCCCCGGGCGTCGAGCACGGCATGATGCTCGGAGCCGTCGGCCATGATCAGCTTGAGCCCGCCCTGCCGGATGGCCTCCAGGTGCGGACCCTGATCTATGACCGTCACATCCTCTCCCGCATTCGCGAGCTTCACGGCGAGCAGCCCGCCGATGGCTCCCGCGCCCACCACGCAGATCTTCATTGTGTCGCTTCCATGTTGAGGTTGAGCGTGCACGCGCTCTGCCGGCGCGCGCTCTCGTCTTCGTCGTTGTTCTTCGTCGCCGTTCAGCGCCCCGGTCCGAGCAGCACTGCGTTCATGAACAGGAGCTGGGTCGCTTCCGCGTACGCACGGTAGTTGGGATCCTCCGCGAAGGCCACGATCTGGCCGCTGCCCACCGGCTGATGGATCAGGAAGGCCTTGTTGGCCAGCTGGGGCCGGGATTCCTCCCAGACGATCCCGCCCAGAAGGAGATCGCTCTCGTCCGCGTAGCGTCCGACGTTGGTGCCGTCGTCCAGGGTCACCGGCCGGAATACCCGTGATCCCACCACCAGCACCCCGATCTCCCCGTCGGTGCCGGAGGCGAGCCAGTGGTCGTCGTCGAGCAGCACCCTGATGATGGCGCCGGGCACGGACGCGGGAGCTTCGTCCGGCGGGACGATGGCATCCAGGTATTCGATGGGTTGGTCGGGAGTGCCGGGATCCGGAGGATCGTCGGCCTCGGCGCGGCCCCCGCGGCGCTCGGCGGTGGTGGCGAGCAGCCCGGCGCGAGCTGCCCACCGGGTCGACTCGGCCATGGTGATCAGGGTGCCGCCGCCGCGCATCCACTCGCTCAGCCGGTCCTGCAGCCCGCCGCCGACGGCGCCGGAGTAGTTGCCGCTGGGGAAGACGATGACGTCGTAGCGGTTCAGGTCCGCGCGGCCCAGGCTGGAGGCGCGCACCACCGTGGTGGCCTGGCCGTAGCGGCGCTCCAGGACGTAGCGGGTCCAGCCCACCGAGTAGGTCTGGCCGGGCTCGTCGTAGACCAGCAGCACCCTCGGCTCACGCAACCCCCGTGTGGCGTTGCTGCCCAGCGACGCCCCTTCGGTCACGTAGGCGCCGTCGATGGGAACGACTTCGGCTCCGTGAGCGCCGGCGATGCGCCCCAGCGTCGCGCGCAGGTCCGGTCCGTTCTCCGTGGTGCGCACGATGGCGGTGCCCATCGGGTATTCGCGTCCCTCCAGCGTGAAACGGGCGCCGGCAGCACGCACGAGCACGCCTTCACGCAGGGCTTCCACGACCGCTCCGGCCGCGTTCGTGCCCCACGGGAGGAGGTAGCCGACGGTGGCTGGGGGCAGTGCGAGCTCCTCCGGCTCGCGGGTGGCGGCGACCGGGGCGCCGGCCGCTCCGGTCGGCCGGTCCACGGTGATGGCCTCCACATCCCACAGCAGCGATTGGCTCCACGCGGTAATGTCGTAGATCTGGTCGGGCTCCCGCCGGGCGCGCCGGTCGATCTGCTCCTGGACGAAGTCCTCCGCCATGGGCACGTGCGGGTCGAGCAGGTTGCGCGCGAACCGGTGCGTCGGCCGGTCCATGGGGACAATGAAGGTCCCCTCGGCCGGGAGCTGGCGGCCCTGGACGCTGACCGGTCCGCTGGCCTCACGCACCTCGATGCCGTTGCGCACCAGCATGCGCGCCAGCCGCTCCGCCATCCCCGGGTCGTGGGCGGAGTGAAGGACGTACTCGGCGACGCCCTGATCGCCCAGTTCGATCCCCTCCCGGCGGAAGGCCAGGTAGTCGGTGAGGATGCGCTCGCGGTTGACGGCGGAGGTGTGCGCCGTGGCCATGGCGGCGGTGAACTGATGCAGGACTCCGTCGCCGTAGGTAAGCACATCGCCGTCGGACTGCTCGAGCACCAGCGCCCGCGCCGACGCCTGTTCGTAGGTCATGCCGAGCGCCCCGTGGTTCATGGGCCACATGTCCACGTAGCCCGGATAGAAGAGGTCGTAGACTTCGCGGTTGAAGTAGGCGAAGCCCCGCGCGTCGAACGCAGCGGCGTTGGCGCGCCCGAAAACATCCATCAGCGCGATCTGGCGCTCGCCGTACCAGGGGTTCTCCGGGGGTGCCGTGGGCGGAAAGAAATAGGTGGAGTTGCCGCCCATCTCATGCAGATCGGCCACGATGTGCGGCCAGTACTCCAGGAAGATCGCCACCTTGCCCTGCGTCTCGACCTGGCTCTGGATGAAGAGGTCGCGGTTCAGGTCGAACAGGTAGTGGTTGACGCGCCCGCCCGGCCAGCGCTCGTCGTGCTCCGCCGAATACGCTTCGACGTTGGGCGTGACCGCCGCCGCCATCGTGTTCTCCTGGACGAAGCGGTTGCGCCCGTCCGGGTTCTCGATCGGATCGATGAGCACCAGCGACTCGGCGAAGATGAGGTCGACGTTGGGGTCATTCTCCGCGGCCAGCAGGTGGTAGGCCTCCATCATGGCCGCCCCGGCGGGACTGATCTCGTTGCCGTGGATGCTGTGCATGAGCGCGGTGACCACCGGCAGCCCGGCGATGAGCTCCTCCGCCTCGGCGTCCGACAGTCCCTCCGGATGGGCCAGCCGCGCCAGCCCCGCCTTGATCTCGTCCAGCGACGCGATCCGCTCCGGCGTCCCGATCACCATGATCACCAGCGGCCGCCCCTCCCAGCTGTCGGCGTAGTGGACCAGGTGCGTCCGGTCCGGAGCCGCCTCGGCCAGCGCCTCGAAGTAGCGCACGACCTGGTCGGGCGGCGTGACCACCTCCCAGACCTCGTGCCCCACCACGGACTGTATGGTTGGGATGGCCGGGTCGTACGTCGTACCGGGGACGAACTCGCCCGGCGAGTCGGGGGCCTGGGGTCCGGGGAGCTGCAGCAGGGCGGCGAGAGCGATGGTGGCAAGCATGATTCTCGTGCGGAATGAGAGAACAAACGGCGTTCAGCACCGGAGGATGCGGACCGGAACCGGATGATACTAAGGAGGCGGCGGGGTTACCGGAACATGCACGGGCCGCATCCCACAGGCGGCGCCGCGGCCCGGAACGGCTTGCGCCACATCGCTCGATACGGGGATCATTCTTCCCGGCCCCCGAGAACGCGCACTTCCAAGCCTCCCGACATTCCGAGAGCCCATGACTCCGAAACCCCTCAACATCTTCATCGCCAGCCCGCTCGAGCCCGAACAGGTGGAGCGCATCCGGGCCGTCGACCGCGAGCGCCTCGAAGTCGTCCACGACCCGGATGTTCTTCCGCCCAAACGCTACGAGGCCGACCATACCGGGCCCGCCGGCTTCCGCCGCACGGCGGAGCAACAGGAGCGCTGGCAGGCGCACCTTGGGCGCGCCGACATCCTCTGGGACTTCCCGCCGCGCAACCCGGACGGCAGCGGGGGGCTCGCGTACGCGCCCAACGTGCGCTGGATCCAGGGGACAAGCTCGGGAGTGGGCCGGACGGTCGAGGCGCTGGGGCTGCTCGACTCGGATCTGCTGATCACGACCGCGCGCGGCGTACACGGCGGCCCTCTGGCCGAGTTCGTCTTCCTGATCCTGCTCGCGCACGTGCGCAAGTTCGCGCACCTCGCCGAGCTTCAGCGCCGGCACGTGTGGGAGCGCTTCTGCGGCGAGGAGTTGGAGGGCAGGACGCTCGCGATCATCGGGGCGGGGGAAGTCGGCCGAAAGGTGGCATTGGTGGGCCGCTCGTTCGGGATGCGCGTCGTGGCGCTGGCCAGCCCGGGATCGCGCCGTACGGCCGCCGAACTGGGCGTGGACGCGCTCCATCCCCACGACGGCATGCACCTGATGCTCGCTGAAACCGATGCCCTGGTCCTCAGCGTCCCCCACACGCCGGAGACCGACAGGCTCATCGATGACAACGCGTTGCGAGCTCTCAAGCCGGGCGCGATCCTGGTGAACGTGGCGCGGGGCGGAGTCGTGGACGAGCCCGCCCTCCTCGAGGCACTGCGCGACGGTCGCATCGCCCTCGCGGGCCTCGACGTGTTCGCCGACGAGCCGCTCCCCGCCGACAGCCCCTTCTGGGACATGCCCAACGTGATCGTCAGCCCTCACTCCTCGGCGAATGCCGCAAGCGAGAACCGGAAGATCACCGACATCTTCCGCCACAACCTGCGCTGCTACCTGGACGGACGCCTGGAAGACATGCGCAACATCTTCCAGAGCAAGAGGATGTATTAGGCCGATGCCCGTCGTGAGCGCCGTCCCCTTCACCCTCAAACGCAGTTCGGACCTCTACACATCCGGCGGAGGCTACGAATCCACCACCGAGACGGCGCACGGGCTCGTGCGGCTGGAGGAGGACCGCCTGGTGATTCAGTGGCGCGTTGCGGTGGTCACCGAATCGATGGAGGGCAGCGGCTACGAGACCCGCAAGGCGATCGAGCCCGTGAAGGAGATCGTGATCCCGCTCGCCAAGGTGGCGGGGGCGGTCGTAACGGCGCGGAAATGGTGGCAATGGGTTGGGCCGAGGCTCACCATCACCGCGGCGGACCTCCTTGCCTTCGAGAAGATCGCCGGACCGCAGGGCCTCAAGCTCAAGCATCCCTCGAAGCTCGTCCTGAGGATCAAACGGTCCGACCGGCTGATCGCGGAGGAGTTTGCCGCCGAACTGGCGCTCACGCTGACGCGGTTGCCGGAGCACGGGGGGCGGGCGCAGTTGCCGGAGACGTCCTAAGCCCGAGCGCACATCTCCACCGCCTCCCTCAGCGAGCGCAGGGGGTCGCCGCTCTGCGGGATGAACTCGTGGGCCATGTAGCCGGTGAAGCCCGTGTCCCGGATCGCGCGCACGATGGCGGGATAGTTGAGTTCCTGCGACTCGTCGATCTCCGCGCGCCCGGGGACGCCGCCGGTATGGTAGTGGCCGATCCAGTCGCGGGCGTCGGTCAGGGTGCGGATGATGTCCCCCTCCATGATCTGCATGTGGTAGATGTCGTAGAGGATGCGCACACGGGGGGAGTCGACGGCGCGGATGATCTCGAGGGTGTAGGACATGTGGTCGCCGATGTAGTCGACGTGTCCGCCCGGCTTGGAGTTGAGCGCCTCCACCAGGATCGTGACGCCCTCGGCCTCGGCGATGGGGGCGCATTCGCGCAGACACCGGATCGAGTTGTCGATGGCCGGCCCGTCCGGCATGCCGCGGCGGTTGCCGAAGAAGCAGATCACGTTGGGCACGCCCTCGCGCGCGGCCCGAGGGATGTGCTCCTCGAAGGCGCGGATGATGCCGGCGTGGTTGCGGGGCTCGTTGAGCCCGTCCTCGATGGTGCCCGCGCCGACGTCGCCGCATGAGACCACCAGGCCGTGGTCGTGCGCCACCGCCCACTCCTCCACGAGCAGGAGGTCGATGGCGGGCAGCCCCATCTCGGCGACCGCGGCGCAGAAGGGTCGCAGGGGGATGTCCTCGAAGCACCAGCGGGCGACGGACTGGGTGATGCCGGTCTGGGGGGCCGCGCCGGAGCCCGCGTCGTCCCGGGGATGCGGGGCAGGAGAATCGCTGTCCGGGCCGCCGTCCGGCTCCGCATGGACCCGCCCACCGGCTCCCGGAATCATCAGCCCCAGAGAGGCGGCGCCGGTTGCTTTCAGGACTTGGCGACGTGTAAGGTTGGGCATCGTTCCCAAGCCTCCTTTTCGTTCGGAGCAACCTCGTCCCGACACGGCCGCGTCAGGCGGCGGAAACGGTAACCCATGAAACGAAGGCGGGCCATCGGCGTGCTGGGCGGGATGGTGGGCGGTCCGCTGCTCGCCCCGGAAGGCGCCTTTGCCGAGCTGGTCGCGTGGGCGCAACGGGTGCGGGCCTCCGCCGGGCAAGCCGGCGGCTCGAGTCACGACGCCAGCCAGGTAGCCCCCAGCCTCCTCACCCCGCCCCGCACACGCGTCATGGCCGCCCTGGCCGAGGTGATCATCCCCGCGACCGACACCCCGGGTGCATCCGAGGCCGGCGTGACCGAATTCGTGGCCGCACTGGTGGACGGGTGGCTGGACGACGACGACCGCGACCGCTTCCTCACGGGCCTGGACACGGTGGATCCGGCGGCCCGCGACCGCTTCGGAAGCGACTTCGCCGACTGCGCTCCGGACGAACAGGCCGCCCTGGTGGGCGACCTCGACGCCGAACTGACCCGCCTTCGCGACGATCCCGATGCTGACGAGACCCGGCATTTCTTCCACGACGTGAAGCGTTTCACCCTCACCGGCTACTTCACCTCGGAGGTCGGTCTGGAGGCCGTCGGCTACCGCACCACCTTCGCCGCCTTCGAGGGATGTGCCCCGTTGACCGCAGCGGAGCGGAGCCCATGAACATCCGCAGCCGTCGCCAGGAATACGACGCCATCGTCGTCGGCTCCGGCATGTCCGGCGGCTGGGCGGCCAAGGAACTCACCGAGCTGGGGGCGACCGTCCTCGTCCTCGAAGCCGGCCCGATGATCGTGCCCGAACGGGACTACGCCGAGCACACCCGCCCGTCCGAAATGCCCTACCGGGGCTGGAACGACCGCAAGGCGCTGGCCGCCGACCAGCCGATCCAGAGCCAGTGCTACGCCTGCGACGAAGTGGCGCGCAAGTTCTTCGTCAACGACAACGAGCATCCCTACACCAGCGACTCGGAAGAGCCCTTCCTGTGGATCCGCGGGCGCCAGGTGGGGGGCCGCTCGATCACGTGGGCGCGGCAGTGCTACCGGCTGAGCGACCTCGACTTCGAGGCCAACGCCCGCGACGGACACGGCATCGACTGGCCCATCCGCTACGCCGACATCGCCCCATGGTACGACCATGTAGAGGCCTTCGTCGGCATCAGCGGGCAGGCCGAGGGGCTGCCCCAGGTGCCGGACGGAGTTTTCCTCCCGCCCATGCCGATGTCGTGCGTCGAGGAGCACATGCGGGACTCGATCGAGCGCGCGTTCGGCGGAACCCGGCGCATGACCATCGGGCGCACCGCCGTGCTCACCCGCGACCACAAGGGCCGCCGCGCCTGCCACTACTGCGGCCCCTGCCACCGCGGCTGCCGCACCCGCAGCTACTTCAGCTCCATCAACGCGACCCTGCCTGCGTCGGAGGCGACCGGCCGCCTGACCCTCCGCCCCAACAGCGTGGTGCCCGGCGTCATCTGGGACGCCCGGCGGGGACGCGTGACCGGTGTGCGCGTCATCGACCGCGAGAGCCACGAGGAGCTGGAGTTCCACGCGCGCACCGTCTTCCTCGGGGCCTCCGCCCTCGAATCGACGCGCATCCTCCTCAACTCGACGTCGTCCGACTTCCCCGACGGCCTGGCCAACTCGAGCGGCGTGCTCGGCAAGTATCTCATGGACCACGCCATGTGCGACGACACGCTCGCCACCTTCGATGGCTGGGAGGACCGCACCACGCGCGGCCGGCGTCCCAACGGCATCTACATCGCCCGCTTCGCCAACGTCACCGAGCCCTCCTCCGATTTCGTCCGCGGGTACGGGTTCCAGGGCGCGGCGGAGCGCCTGGGATGTGGCCGCGGGATCTCCATGTCGGGCTTCGGAGCCGACTACAAGCGCGAGCTCTCGCGCCCGGGTCCCTGGGAGTTCCGGCTGCACGCCTTCGGCGAGTGTCTGCCGCGCGAGGAGAACCACGTGGCCCTCGACCCGGAGCAGGTCGACGCCTGGGGCATCCCTACGCTGCGCATCCGCTGCGCGTGGAGCGAAAACGAGCGCGCGATGATGCGCGAAGCCGTCACCCAAGCCGCCGAAATGCTCGAAGCGGCCGGCGCGCGCGACATCGTACCCCAGCCGGTGGTCTCGCCCCCCGGGCTGGCCATCCACGAAATGGGAACCGCGCGCATGGGCCGCGACCCGGCCACGTCGGTGCTGAACGGCTTCAACCAGACCTGGGACGTGCCCAACCTCTTCGTCATCGACGGCGCGGCCATGACCTCGTCCGGGTGCCAGAACCCGTCGCTTACCTACATGGCGCTGGCGGCGCGGACAAGCCACTACGCCGTGTGGGCCTCAAGGCGCGGCGAAATCTAGCAGCCCGTGGAGGCCGTTCCGACAATCATGGAAGACACCACCCCTCACTTCTTCCCCACGCCCGAGGACCTGCGCGCCTGGTTCGAGGCGAACCACGACAAGGTCGACGTGATGTGGGTGGGCTACTACAAGAAGGCCACGAAGCTTCCCACCGTCACCCTCGGCGAATCCGTGGACGCCGCTCTCTGCTTCGGCTGGATCGACGGCCTCAAGCGCACCGTGGACGACAAGGCATACAAGATCCGCTTCACCCCGCGCCGCCGCCGCAGCCATTGGAGTGCCCGCAACCTGACGCGCATGAAGCAGCTACTCGCCCAGGGAGTCGTGGCTGAGCCCGGGCTGGCCGCATACGAGAGACGCGACAAGAGCAGGGACCGCGCTGCGTACGAGCCGGATGTAACGGAGCTGCCTCCGCAGTACGAGCGTCGGATCAGGGCCGACCCGGCAGCGTGGGACTATTACCGCAACGCGCGCGCGTCATACCGCAAGCAGGTGGCACGCTGGGTGGTGAGCGCGAAAAAGGAGGAGACGCGCCTGCGCCGCCTGGGCATCCTCATCGAGTCCAGCGCCGAGGGCAAAGTGATCCCGCTCATGCGCTGGATGGAAAAGAGCTAGCGCCCCACCCCCGGCACCCCCTCCGGCTCGTCGTCCCACCACCACAGCGGCGCCAGCGGCCTCTGGCGCGGATAGAGTTCGTCGAGCGTGTCGCCATCGTAGAGGCGCCCGTTCAGCATCACCCAGTCGACGGTGTTGGTGTTGCGCAGGTCGTCCAGCGGGTTGGCGTCCAGGATGACCAGGTCGGCCAGCTTGCCCGCCTCGATGGTGCCCAGGTCCCGGTCGAGCCCGATCGCCTCGGCCCCGAAGATGGTGGCCATGCGCAACGCGTCGTGTTCGTCCATGTCCGCGGCCGCCATGGCCCACAGTTCCCAGTGGTATCCGAGCCCCTGGAGCTGCCCGTGGCTGCCGACGCCCGCCTTGCCCCCGCCGTCGACGAGGTCCTTCACGAACTCGCCGTGGCGCGAGAAGGTGTGCTGGTCGCCACGGAACCACTGCGGGCGGCGCAGGGTGCGGCTGTCGATCTCGTCATGCGGGGTGAAACGCCGCAGCTTGGGGTCGTCGTGCGGGTTCTCGCGGCTGTAGAAGTAGTTCTCCGCCCAGGGGCCGCCGTAGGTCACCAGCAGCGTCGGCGTGTAGACCCGGCCGGTCTCGGCGAAGAGCCGCACGTAGTCGTCATAAACCGGGAAGATGGGGATCGAATGCTCGAGCCCCGGATACCCGTCGAGGGTTTCGGTCAGGTTCTGGCGGATGTTGAGCGAGCCCTCGGTGGTGGGCATGAGCCCCAGCTCGCGCGCCGCCATGATGATGTGCTGGCGGCCCTTGCGGGCGGCGGCCACGTACATCTTGATGGTCTTGGTGTCGAAGTAGTCGGAATAGCGCTTCAGGACGTCGTGCGCCTCCTCGGCGGTGTCGATCTGGTCCTGCCAGAAGACGCCCGGCCCGGTCGAGTAGACGCGCGGCCCGAGTATCGAGCCGGTGCGGACCATGTCGGCGTACGAAAGGACTTCCGTGTTGCCGGTCTGCGGGTCGCGGGTGGTGGTCACGCCGTAGGCCAGGTTGGCCAGGTAGGGCCACACGTCGGTGCGGTGCAGCTCGTCGCGCGCCCGCAGGTGGGCGTGCGTGTCCACGTAGCCGGGCACGATGGTGCGCCCGGACACGTCGATCATGACGGCGCCGTCCGGAACCATCACCGATCCGCTCGCGCCCACCGCCTCGATGCGGTTGTTGCGCACCACGATGTCGGCGTTTTCGATGATCTCGCCGCCGTTCATGGTGATCGCGCGCCCGCCCCGCAGCACGGCGAGGCCCTCGGGGATGTCGCGAGGCGCCTCGATGAGGACGCGGAATTCGGTCGCCCGATATTCGTCATCGTCCGCTTCGTCGTCCTCGCCCTCCGCTTCCGCCCCGGCTTCCTGTTCCTCAGCCTCCTCCGCTTCCGCCTCCTCCGCAGCCGCCACGCTGTCCTCGAAGGCCGCGGCGGCATCCAGGTCGTAGACGAAGTGCGCGTTGCCCAGCGACCAGTGCACCGAGCGGCCGTCGCCGCTCCAGGTCGGAAACTCGCCGCCGATGTCGGTCAGCTGGCGGGCCGGGAAGGCCGCGTTGTCGGGGTTGGAGACGTTGATCGTGGGCGTGAGGCCGATCCGGGGGACGGTCACGCTGTAGACCTCGCGCTGCAGCTCCACCAGCGCCTGGTCCCCGCGCGGCGCCATCTGCACGGTTGTGGGCGCGAGCCCCTGGGTCGCGCCGGTGAGGGTGGCGCCCCGAACCCGAACATGCTCCCTCTCGTCGCTGCCGTCCCAGCGGATCGACACCAGCAGGTCGGGCGGGCGGAACATGTAGATGCGGTCCTCGCCCTCCACGAAGTGCAGGTCGCGCCGTCCGTCGCTGGGCGCGATCACGGTCACGGGGCCCCCGTCATCGTCGTCGGGCTCGGTCGATACCTGAACGATCTCGTTGCCGGGCGTGCCGCCCTCGCCCTGGCTCTCGTACGCCCGGATGAAGCCCCGGAGCGCGACCAGCCGGTCCCCCGGCCCCCACGCCGGCGAAAAGTAGGCGGCCGGGTCGCGGGTCAGGCGCTCGGGTTCTCCTCCGCCGTCCGCCCGCGACCTGTACAGATGTCCGGCTTCCCCGTCCCAGGTCGCGTACGCGATCCACTCCCCGTCCGGGGACCAGGCGGGAAAATGCTCGGAGCGGTCGGCGTCGCTGAGCCGTCTCGCGTCGGAGCCGTCGGCCTCCGATACCCACAGCCGGTCGAGCGCGGTGAAGGCGAGCATCTCGCCGTCGGGCGACGGCGCCGCGTCGCGAATCTGGCGCACGGTGAAGGTGGGCGTGTCCTCGATGGGGTAGTCGAAATCGACCCGAGGCCCGAGCGTCAGCTCCATCTGCACCCGAAACGGGATCTCCTCCGCGTCCCCTCCCTCGACCGGCAGCTTCCAGATCCGGCCGCCGTAGGAAACCACCAGGTATTGCGAGTCCGGCGTGAAGGACATGCCCGGAAGAACATCGAGCGTCGCGCGCGACTCCTGGTCGTCGTGCTGCACCGGGTACGCCAGCCAGCGCTCCTCGCTGGTCTCCAGGTCGCGGATCAGGAGCCCGGTGTGGTCGTCGTGGCGGGTCCCGAATACGACCCAGCGGCCATCCGGCGAGAGCGTGGGCCGGATCGCCGAGCCGTAGCGCGACGACCTGGGATAGCGCTCGCCGTCCTCGCGGTCGTACGCCTCGAGCTGGTACTGCGGGAACTGGGCGTTGTACTGCCAGTCGCCGGTGCGGCGCGCGTACCAGACGTAGCGTCCGTCGGGCGAGACCGCAGGCCCCGTCACCTTCATGTTGTCGGGCTCGGAGACGAGTTCGATGCCGCCGCCCCCGTCCACGTGGAACATCTTCAGCTTCGGCAGATTGCCGCCGCGGAAGTTGCCGACCGCCGCGACGACGTAGTCGCCGTCCGGCATCCACTCGGGCGACTCGGTGCGATTCGACGCGCCGCGTGACACCTGTACCGTGTCCGAGCCGTCCAGTGACATGATCCAGACGTTCTGGCCCCCGTCGTAGTCCGAGGTGTACACGATGCGCGTGCCGTCGGGCGAGAAGCGGGGCTGGGCGTCGAAGGCCATCCCGGACGTCAGCTGCGTCGCCGTGCCGCCCTCGAACGGGATGGTGAACAGGTCGCCCAGGAAGTCGAAGACGATGGTCTGCCCGTCGGGACTCACGTCCAGCGAGATCCAGCTGCCCTCCGTCATGTCGATGGACACGGTCCGGTCGACGGGAAGAGGAAGGTCCTCGTTCCCGGGGGCGTCGTCGTCCCCGTCCGGTGGATCCTGAGCCAGCGCGCCCTGCGGGGCGACGGCGGAAGCACCGGCGAGGGCGAGTGCCAGGAGAACTGCCTGAGCGAGCGGAACGGGGCGACTGCTGTGCATCTGGTGCTTTCCTGATGGGTGTTCACAAACGAGACAAACGGTCGGGCGGTGCGGAACTCATGAAGTGAACGCGCATAAGGCGCAGATGCAACGCATGAATCGACGGGATTTCCTTCACCGCGCCGGCAGTCTGGCGGGACTCGGCCTGGTTGCCTGCACCGATCTCGTCGGCCCGGAGGAATCGCCGGGAGTACTGACTCCTTCCTCCCCGCCGCTGCGAGTCGTCGTGGTTGGTGCCGGCATGTCCGGCCTCGCCGCGGCTTACGAACTCGTCCGCGCAGGGCACGACGTGACCGTGCTGGAAGCGCGCGAGCGGGTGGGTGGGCGGGTGCTCACCCTGCGGTCTCCCTTCGCGCCCGGGCACTCGGCCGAGGCGGGCGCCGCACGCATCCCCCCCGAGCACGACCTGACCCTCGGCTACGCCCGCCACTTCGGACTGGAAGTGGATCGGTTTTATCCCGATGCCGGGATGTATCTTCAAGTCCGAAGCGGAGATCGGGCACTGATCCCTCCGCACGCATTCCTCCCGGAACGCCCGGACTACGTGAAGATCCGCGGAGGGAGCGACCGGCTCCCCAACGCCTTCGCCGCGGCGCTCGGGAACCGCGTGGTCATGGCATCGCCCGTAACCGACATCGTCGTCGGGAACACGGTTCGCACCACTTCCCGGGATGGCCGAACCCGGGAGTCGGACCGGGCACTCGTGACCGTCCCGTTGCCGCTTCTGTCGCACATCCGCTTCTCTCCGGCGCTTTCGGCTGCCAAGACCGAGGCGATGGGCGGCGGCTTCGGCTACCAGAGCGCGACGCGCGTCTTTGTCCGCTTTCGGACGCGGTTCTGGGAAGCCGAGGGACTGAACGGGTGGGGGACGACCGACTGGCCGGAAGAACTATGGCACCCCACCTGGGACGCTACCGGCCCCGAAGGCGTGCTCCTCACGTACGTGCGCGGCGAGCTCGCTCGCGAACTCGATGCCCTCGGCGGCCCCGCCGGCGTCGCCCACGTGCTCTCCCACTGGGAACCGTTCCTTCCGGGCGCTTCCAGCCACGTCGTCGCCGGCACATCCCACTCCTGGCAGCAGGACCCCTGGAGCCGGGCCGCCTGGGCCGAGCCCACGCCCGAGCAGGACCGCGAACTCGGCAGAGCGCTCGCCATGCCCGAAGGACCGGTCCATTTCGCCGGCGAGCACATCTCCGGAGCCCGCGGATGGATGAACGGCGCCATCGAGTCGGGGCTACGCGCCGCGGCGGAGATTCACGGTGGGTGATCGCGCCCGGCGACGAACGTTAAGCGGTCGTCTCCTGTCTCTGCTTGCGCGGGGAACTCGCACCGAACCCACTCATGAAGTACGATGTGCTTCTGCCCGTGCACATGGCCGTACAGGCTCGTGCGCCTATCGGAACCAGGAGGAGAGGATCATGAAGACCGCCCTGTTCATCGGAGCCCTGCTCGTCACCTCGACCGCCGCGCAGGCCCAGCAGCGCCCCGAGCGCGACCCGAACAGCATGGGCGGCGGCGATTGCGCCGCCAACGTCTACAACTGCCGCGATACGCCGAACCCGCTTCCGGCGGCAAACACGGTCTGGATCGAGGAGATGACGTGGATGGACGTCCGCGACGCGCTCGCCGACGGGAAGACCACCGCCATCATCCCCACCGGCGGCGTCGAGCCCAACGGCCCCTGGCTGGCCACCGGCAAGCACAACTTCGTGCTGCGCGCCAACTGCGACGCCATCGCCCGCGAGCTGGGCGACGCGCTGTGCGCTCCGGTCATCAAGCTGGTTCCCGAGGGCAGCATCGACCCGCCCAGCGGCCACATGACCAGCCCCGGCACCCTGAGTCTCCAACAGGAGACCTTCGAGGCGCTGCTCACCGACGTCGCCCACAGCCTGAAGATGCACGGCTTCCGCAACATCATCTTCATCGGCGACAGCGGCGGGAACCAGGGCGGTCAGCGCGCCGTGGCCGAGAAGCTGAACGAGCAGTTCGCCGGCGCGGCCATCGTGGCGCACGTGCAGGAGTACTACGACTACAACTCCGTCACCCGCTACATGGCCTTCCGCGGGCTCGAGGACGGCGAAGGCGACGGTCTGCACGACGATCCGATCATCACCCTCAACATGCTCTACGACGACCCCTTCTCGGTGCGCTACGAGGAGCGGGTCGCGGCGGGCAAGGCGACCATCAACGGCGTCTCGATCGAGGACCGGGTGCAGTCGCTCGAATGGGCCCGCGAGATCGTCGAGTTCCGCGCCGAGCACACGGCCGGGGCGATCCGCAAGGCGATCGCCAACCGGGGCACCCTGCCGGCCCCCGACAGGTCGGCGATGCGCGCGCGCTTCGAGGCCATGCGGGCCGCGGGCGGGGGTCCGTCGCAGCGCCCCGAGCCCGATCCCCGCTCCATGGGCGGAGGCGACTGCCGCGCCAACGCCTACAACTGCGCGGACACCCCCAACCCGCTCCCCGAGACGAGCACGCTCTGGATCGAGGAAATGACGTGGATGGACGTCCGCGACGCCCTCGCGGGCGGCAAGACGACGGCGATCATCTCGACGGGCGGCGTCGAGCCCAACGGCCCCTGGCTGGTCACCGGAAAGCACAACTACGTGCTGCGCGCCAACTGCCCGGCCATCGCGAGGAAGCTCGGCAATGCGCTTTGCGCCCCCGTGATCGAAACCGTGCCCGAAGGCAACATCGACCCGCCCAGCGGCCACATGACCAGCCCCGGCACCATCAGCCTGCGCCAGGAGACCTTCGAGGCGGTGCTGACCGACGTCGCGCACAGCCTGAAGATGCACGGCTTCGAGAACATCGTCCTGATCGGCGACAGCGGCGGCAACCAGCGCGGCATGGACAACGTGGCCAACGCGCTCAACCAGGCCTGGGGCGACGAGGCCGCCGTCCACTTCATCCCGGAGTACTACCGGACCCCGCCGGGCAGCCCCAACGTGTTGCGCGACCTGGGCATCGTCTCCGACGACATGCCGCGCGACGGACTGCACGACAGTCCCGGCATCACGTTCAACATGATGCTCGACGACCCGGCGTCCGTGCGCTGGGCCGAACGCGTGAGGACGGGCCAGGCGGTCATCAACGGCGTCTCCATCGCCGACCTGGGCAAGTCGCTCGAGATCGCACGCCAGATCTCCGACGCCCGGACCGAGCGCACCGCGCGCCTCATCGAGGAGAGGATCAGGAACAGGTAGGACGGTCGCGGGAACAGGGAAGGAGAGCGAGAATGGACCGAAGAACCTTCATAGGGACGACCGCGGCCGGCAGCGCGGGTCTGGCGATGACGTCCGCGTGCGCCCCCTCCGGCTCCGGCTCGCCCGCCGACGCACAGGCGCCGGGCGAGGTCCCGACCTTCGAGTTCGACGAAGTCACCGTAGACGACCTGCAGCGCATGATGGAGTCGGGCGAGCATACCGCCCGCTCCGTTACGCAGGCCTACATCGAGCGCATCGAGGCGATGGACCGCCAGGGCCCGGAGCTTCGCTCGATGATCGAGATCAACCCGGACGCGCTCGACATCGCCGACGAACTCGACGCCGAGCGCCAGGCCGGCAGGCCGCGCGGGCCGCTGCACGGGATCCCGGTCGCGCTCAAGGACAACCTCGACACCCACGACCGCATGACCACCACGGCCGGGTCGCTCGCGCTCGAGGGTTCCATCCCGCCGCGCGATTCCTTCGTGGCCGAGCGCCTGCGTGCTGCCGGTGCCATCCTGCTGGGCAAGGCCAACATGAGCGAGTGGGCCTACTTCCGGGGGGAGCGCGCGACCAGCGGGTGGAGTGCCCGCGGCGGCCAGTGCGTGAACCCCTACGCCCTCAACCGCAACCCCTGCGGCTCCAGCTCCGGGTCCGGGGTGGCGGCTTCCGCCAACCTCTGCGCCCTCACCGTCGGCACCGAGACCGGGGGCTCCATCATGTGCCCCTCCTCAAGCAACGGCATCGTGGGCATCAAGCCCACTGTGGGCCTGTGGAGCCGGTCCGGCATCATCCCCATCTCCCACTCCCAGGACACCGCCGGGCCCATGACCCGCACCGTGCGCGACGCGGCCATCCTGCTGGGCGGAGCCGTGGGCGTGGATCCGCGCGACGAGGCCACCTCGCGCAGCGAAGGCAACTTCCACACCGACTACACGCAGTTCCTCGACGCCGCCGGGCTCGAAGGCGCGCGCATCGGCGTGGCACGCTCCTTCACCGGCTTCGATCCGCGCGTGATGGCGCTCTTCGAGGACGCCATCCTGGCAATGCGGGACGCGGGCGCCGTGATCGTGGATCCCGCCAACCTCCCCGTGGCCAACTGGAGAGACGAACTCCCCCTCATCGTCCTCGAGTACGAGTTCAAGACCGACCTCAATGCCTATCTGGCGACGCTCGGGCCGGACGCGCCGGTGCGCACCCTGGCCGAGATCATCGCGTTCAACGAGCAGAACGCCGAACTGGAGATGCCCCACTTCGGCCAGCAGCGCATGATCGCGTCACAGGCCCGCGGACCCCTCACCGACGAGGTCTACCTGAACGCGGTGCGCACCATCCAGCGCGGCAACCGCGAAGAGGGCATCGATGCCCTCATGAACGAGCACCGGCTGGACGCCATCGTCGCCCCCACCCGCGACCTCCCCTGGACCACCGACCACATCAAGGGGGACCGACTGGACGGCGGCAGCAGCGCGGGGCCGGCCGCCATAGCGGGCTACCCGGACATCAGCGTGCCCATGGGATTCGTATCGGGACTGCCGGCGGGCGTCTCGTTCTTTGGACGCGCGTGGAGCGAGCCCGTGCTCATCCGCATCGCGTACGCCTTCGAGCAGGCCACGCAGCACCGCCAGGCGCCGACCTTCGCGCCCACGCTGGGATAGCAACCCGCAGACGAACGCCGCCCGGCGTTCGCGTGGATTCGTCCGCGGACCGGCCGGGGATCTACCTAGCCATGCTCTCCCGGATCGCCCGCACGGTGATCTCCGTCCGGTACTCGATCAGCCTCTCGCCGATCTCAAGGGTCCGCTCCACCGGCCCCAACTCGACTTCGTTTATCGAGTAGAGCCCCGCTGCCATCCGCTGTTGCGCGCGGATGCGCCCCGGGTCCGTGGTGGCCACGATCGACGAATAGTGCACGTCGTCGTGGTAGATGTCGCGCGTGGCGGAACAGATATCCGGCTTCTGAAAGATCCCGAGCTCCTCCTCCAGGAACTCGCAGCTCCAGATGTCCTCCCGGTAATACTCCTCGATATAGTGGGCCCGCGCGGTGCCGCCCCAGTAGTCGTTGAGTTTTTCCGCCGTGTCCGCCATGCCGTTCTGATTCCCGCCGCTGTCGCCGATAAAGACGACATCCGTGAATCCCTGGCTCTTCAGACTGTTGGCCACATCCTCGAGCACCATGCGGAACGTTTCCTGACGCACGCTCAGGGTGCCCGGATAGCGGATGTTCTCCGGATCCCCCTCGGGCACGTACTTCATCACCGGCGCGCACAGCGCGTTGCCGAGTTCGCGCGCGATCGCGTCGCACATGGCCTCGAGGACGTAGTTGTGCTTGCCGCCCGCCATGTACGGGCCGTTCTGCTCGACGCCGCCGGTGGCGATGATGCCGATGGTCTTCCCGGATACGATCTCGTCGCGCACCTCCATCCAGGTCAGCTCGTCGATCCAGATGGAGTTGATGCCCTCGATGGGCCGCGGGGCGACTCTCATCTCCTCCATGCGCCGCTGCCGCTCCGCCTGCTGCTCCGGGGTCAGGCTGCGGCGGCCCTGCGCCTCCGCCGGTGAAGCCGGCAGCAGGACGACAACCAGTAATCCGAGTATCCATTTCGCCGATTTCATTACGTACGCTCCTCTCAGATGAACTCGCTCCCGTCCATCCCCCAAGCCGGGGATTCGGGTATTGTGGGCCGGATGCCGGCGGGGGTCAAACGAGGTGTTGTCGCCTTGACACCTTCCGCGACCGAACGCAGCTTGCTGCATCAGGCCGGAGTGCCCTCCGGCGGCACCCGGATGTACCCAACCGGCATAGCTGTGAAGCCGATTCCTCCTCGATCGCAGGACCCTCGCCGCTTCGGCGTTCTCTGCCTCTCGGTGCTTCAGTTCGCCGTGTTCGCCGGTCTTCCGTCGGCGGATGCGGTGCTCGAAGCCAGGGGGTTGAGCACCGTCGTGCACATCGAAGGGGAGAACGCCGAAGACTGCGACGCCGGGCACAGCCACCTTCTGTGCCAGTTGACGCGCACGCTGTCGGCGGGTATTTCGCCCCTCTTTCTGAACGACCTCCCGCTGGTATCCGAAACCAGCATTGACACCCCGACCGCGACCGCCTGGCAAAACCGCCCGATTCCGCCCGGCGGCAGCGGTCCCAGAGCGCCTCCCCGGGACTGACCCCTTCCGGGCCGGTTGTCCCGGAACCCATCCGCCCGCTACACGGGAACACCCCACCCCCCCGATTCGCGCTACCCGCTGAAGCACCCCGGCGAGACACGCGCCGCGGGGCAATGGCGCAGGATTGAGATGCACGTCCGGTGGGACTCGAAGAAGGCTGTTCATGACTCTGAGGCAACTGGCCGGTTCCATTCCGGCAGTTCTGGCAATGGCTCTTGGGGCCGTCGGCTCGTCCGCACAGGTCGAGCACGAGGGCGAGATCGAGGGCGTCGTACGCGACGCCGACTCGAGCCAGCCTCTTGCCGGCGCCGTGGTGTCCATCGATGCCGCAGCGGGGATGGCGGTCTCGCATGGTGACGGCACCTTCCACGTCCCTGTACCGGACCTGCGCACCTACACGGTGCGAGTCGAACGCCTGGGCTATCGCACCGTGTCGCTCGAGGTGGATGCGTCGAGAGAAGAAGTCGTGCTGATCGAGATGGAGGCCAACCCCATCTCTCTGCCGCCGGTAGTGGTCACCGGGTCGCTGGTGGCACGCGCGGCCAACGAGGTGCTGCGCCCGACCAGCGTTTTCGCGGGCGAGGAGCTGCAGCGCCGTCTGGCCGGGACCCTGGCGGAAACGCTGGCCTCCGAGCCGGGGCTGGCCGTGAGCACCATGGGGCCGGCGTCCGCGCATCCGGTGATCCGGGGCCTGAGCGGAGACCGCATCCTCATGCTCGAGGACGGCGAGCGCGTGGGTGACCAGTTTGCGAGCGGCCCCGACCACGCCACGGCCATCGACCCGTCGTCCGCGCGCAGAATCGAGGTCATCCGCGGACCGGGCGCGATCCTGTATGGAAGCAACGCCCTTGGCGGCGTCATCAACGTCGTGCGCGACGACGTGCCTTCCTCGGTGCCCCACCATCTCACCGGAGCGTTCACTCTTCAGGGACAGAGCGTCAGTAACGCGGCGGGTGGCAGCCTGCACGCGACATATGCCGTTACCGATCACATTCCCGTACGGCTTGAGTTGTCGCGCCGCACCAGCGGAGACCTGAAAACCCCGGCCGGAACCCTGCACAACACCAGCACCGATGTCTGGGAGCTCTCCGGCGGAACATCCTGGGTGGACGACTGGGGCCACGCCGGCGCCACCTTCCGCTACTACGACAACGACTACGGCATCCCCGGGGGGTTCGTCGGGGGCCACGAAGCCGGGGTTCGCGTCGAGATGGAACGGACCGCAACCCGGTTCAGGAGCCTGGTCAGGCCCGGGAGGATCTTCGAAACCATCGAAGTGGACGCAGGCCATACCTGGTATCAGCACAAGGAGATCGAACCCCCCGATATTCTGGGAACGCTCTTCGAGCGCCAGACGGTGAGCGGCGAGATCCTGGCCCGCCACGCGGGCTGGGGCCCGTTCTCTTCGGGAGGCGTGGGAACGCGGGGCGCCTGGGAGAGCTTCGGCTTCGGAGGCGGATTGTACACCCCGAACTCCACTCACACCTCCTTCGCCGCATTCGCGCTGGAAGAGATCGATCTCAATCCGATACGCCTGGAAGCGGGCCTTCGCTACGACTGGGCACGGGTGCGGCCTCATCGGGAGGATCCCTCATCCGATATCGGCCACATCCGCGCGAGATCCTTCGGCGCGGCATCCGGATCGCTCGGTGTTCTGGCACAACTGACGCGGAACTTCACGACGGGAGCGTCTGTCGCGCGGGCCTTTCGCACGCCCACCGTCAACGAGCTGTTTTCGGAGGGTCCGCACCTGGCGGCCTATGCCTTCGAAGTGGGCAACCCGTCGCTCGACACCGAGCGCGGGACGGGCATCGACGTGTTCATCCGCTATACGGGGGACCGTCTCAACGCCGAGATGACGGTGTTCCGCAACGCCATCTCGGGATACGTCTTTCCCCTCGAGACGGGAGAGCTGAGCCGGGTGCGGCTGCCCATCTTCCAGTTCCACGGGGAAGACGCCGTGCTCGCCGGCTTCGAGAGCGCGCTGGAATGGGCGGCGGTCGGGGATTTTACCGTGGAAGCGGTAGCTTCGTACGTCCGCGGCAGGATCGAAGCGACGGACGAACCACTTCCGCTGATCCCGCCGCTGCAGGGGCGCTTCGCCATCGGTTACGCGCCTCGCGACTGGTTCGTGGAGGCCGAAACCCGGGTCGCGGCTCGCCAGGACCGGACGGGTCCCTTCGAGAGCGCAACCGATGGATATGCTGTCTTCGATCTCTCCGCCGGCATACGGATCACGGTCAGGGGGCGGCTGAACGTGATCACCGTGCGGGGAGAAAACCTGGGCAATGCCGAGTACAGAGACCACCTGTCGCGCGTGAAGGAGATCATGCCCGAGGCGGGCAGATCCATCAGCGTGGCATATCGGGTCATCTTCTAGAACGAGCCCCGCCAGTTGCGGAAACGCTTCGCGCCGGGGACGACCGAAACGTCAACACAAATGAGGAAAGAACCATGAGACATTCGAGACTGAAACTGCCGTTCGCCCTGCTGAGCGCGGGCATCCTGGCCCTCTCCGCATGCGAGAGCGCGACCGAACCCGAAGACGACCATGCAGAGGAAGTCGAAGGCGTGATCCTGGTGCTGAGCGGCCAGACGATCGCCTCCTACGATGGGCACGACGGTGAGTGGACCGGCGAACTGGAGGTAGAGCCGGGCGAGGAAACCGGCCACATCAGCGTGCGCTTCGTCAACCACGACATGGAGCCGGTCGAGCTGGACGACGACTACTACCTGGAAGTTGAGGTCGAGGACGAGTCCATCGCCGAATTCGAACAGGACACCCCCGGGGAATTCGGTGGACACCTGCACGGAGGGGCCGAGGGCGACACCGACATCGTTTTCCGCCTGATGCACGGCGCCGTAGGCTCCGGGCACGCCGATTTCGCAACCGCGCCGCTCCACGTCCACGTGCACGAGCACTGACGACTACGCCGGGCTCAGCCCGTCTGTAGCAGTTCCGCCAACCCTCCCCGGGGAGCAATCTCCGGGGAGGGTTCGTCGTTGGTGCGGGCGTATTCTGCCGGAGTCGGGCGGAACGCGCATTCGGGCGCTACAATGACGGGGCAGCCCCCATCCCGACCCAGCAACCCCGGAACACACAGATGCGCGCATCCAGACTCGACCGCTCACCCGGACGCCCAGGTACCTGCGTCCGGCCAGACCGGGCCGCCTCTCCTGCGGCGCTCCTCGCCAACGTCCTGCTGCTCGGCGCAGCCGCGTGCGGGCAGGGCGGGTCCACGAGCACGGTCACCCCGGACCGCATCCTGCACAACGGCCGGGTGGTCACGGTCGACGACGACTTCTCCGTCGCCCAGGCCATCGCCTGGCGCCAGGGCCCGAACGGCTCGGAGATCATGCGGGTCGGCAGCGACGAGGAGGTTCTCGCCCTCGCCGGCCCCGACACCCGCACGACCGATCTGGAGGGACGCGTCGTCCTGCCCGGCCTGATCGACTCCCATCTCCATTTCTCACAGTTGGGAATCGAAGCGGCGTTCGAGAACGACCTGCGCTACGCGATGAGCACCGACGAGATCACTCAGCTCGTCGCCGAGCTCATGGAGCGCCTCGACCCCCAGCCGGGCGAGTGGGTCACGAGCCGGGGCTGGGACGAGCACAAGTACGAGAGGCCCTTCACCCGCTGGCAGATCGACGAGCACACCCCCGACAATCCGGTCCGCCTGGGCCGCGTGTATCGCGGCGTCGCGGTCAACACGGCCGCATTTCGCCTGATGGGCATCGACGACTCCGACTCCTCCACCTGGCCCGACTGGTGGCTCCAGGACCTGGACTGGTTCAACTACGAGGACAGGGTCTTCCGCGAGATGCGCACGCTGACGGTGGACGGCCAGACGCGTGAAGTGGAGGTCCCCACGGGGATGTTCCTGGGCAACGCGACGCGGCTGGTCACGGTGAGCCCGCCGCAGCGCGACTACGAGGCGCAGGTGCGCGCGGTGGACTACGGCAGCCGCGAGATGACCAGCCTGGGCGTGACCGCCATCGTGGATCCGGGCGGCGGCGGTCGGGTGATGCGCGCCTACCAGGACGCCTATGAGCGCGGCATGCTCCACTTCCGCATCCTGCAGGTCTACGAGGGCATGTGGAACACCCAGTCCCCCGAAGAGATCGACGCCCATTTCGCCACCCTGCCCTTCAACAACATCGGCGACCGCTTCCTGCGCTGGCGCGGCACCAAGTGGCAGATCGACGGCGGCGCCGGCACGCGCAGTTCCTGGGTCTCCGTGCCCTTCGTGGACTGGGAGAGCATCGAGGGCGAGCCCAACTACGGGTACCACTGGGTGGAGGACGACGTGCGCGAAGCGCAGTTGCGTCCGACCGTCGACCGGGGCTGGGAACCCCACATCCACTCCACCGGCGACCTGGGCATGAAGCAGACGGTCGACATCTTCGCCAAGCTCATGGACTCCATCTGGGCCGAGGACCCCGACGCCGATCTGCGCTGGAGCGTCATCCACGCCTACCTGCCCATGGAAGAGGAAACCGGCGTGCTCGAAAAGATGGCCGAATACGGCATCATCGCCGCGGTCAATCCGTCCTTCATCTACCACCAGGGCCGTTCCTTCTCGGCTAACCTGAGCCCGGGGCGCATGGCCCGCCTGAAGCCGCTGCGCAGCTATCTGGACGCCGGCGTGCGCCTCGCCGTGGGCTCGGACTACGGCACCTCCCCGTACAGCCCATGGATCGGCCTGTACGCCATGCTCCAACGCACCGATCTATGGGGAGGCCAGCACGGGCCCGAGCAGATCATCACGCTCGAGGAGGCGTTGCGCGCGATGACCATCGACAACGCCTGGCTGACCTACTCGGACGACTGGACCGGCAGCCTGGAGCCCGGCAAGGTCGCGGACATGGTTGTGCTGGACCTCGCGGACCTGTGGGAGCTGGAGCGTGAACCGGACCGCATCCTGGAGATGGGCGACCGGGTCCTGCTCACGCTGGTGGACGGCAATCCGGCCTTCCAGCGGGCAGGGTTCGCGTACTGAGCCGCCCCGTGCGCCTTTTCTGACTTAGTCCGGTAAACTAAGCTAACTACTCCCCGCGATCGCTTCCCGGATCAGCTCCACGGTCTTGTTGTTGCGCCACTCCATCAGCTGCTCGCCGAGCGCGATGGTCTCCTCCATGGGCGCGATCGAGACACCGTTGATGGTGGCTTTCCCGGCGGCAACCCGCTCGTCGTAACGCACCGACGAGGGGTCGACGGTCATCTGCATGGAGGTCAGCCAGTACGTGTCGTGGTAGCCGTCGCTGGGTCCCTCTTCCACCCCCAGCTCGTTCATGCGCGCCACCACGCCGGCGTTGTCGTAATAGCCCGCGATGTGGTGCGCCTTGGTCTCGCCCCAGCGCTCGTTCAGCGCGGCGGCCGCGGCGGCCATGCCGGTCTGGTTTCCTCCGCTGTCGCCGATGTAGATGATGTTCTCGAAGCCGTGCACGTGCAGGCTGTGCCCCACGTCCTCGAGCATCATCCGGAAGGTCTCGTCGCGCACGGTGAGCGTTCCGGGATAGCGCATGTGCCCGGTCTTCGGCTCGAATCCGCCCTCCGGCACCAGCTTGATGATGGGGGTGCAGAGGGCGTTGCCCAGCTTGCGCGCGATGGCGTCGCACGCCCCTTCGAGCACGTAGTTGTGCTTCCCGAGGGCGACGTAGGGCCCGTTCTGCTCGATGCCCCCGGTGGGAATGATGGCCGTCGTCTTGCCGGCGGCCATGGCGTCGCGCACCTCGATCCAGGTCAGCTCCTCGATCCAGACCGAGTTCAGCGGAGCGATGGGGTTTTCCATGCGGATCTCGGCCTGGAAGGCGGCCTCGCGCTCCTCCGGAGTTGGTGCCTGCATGGCGGTGGGGGGCTGCGGGTCCGGGGCCGAACCGGGACGCATGACGAAAAATGCGACCGCCGCCAGAATGAGAACGGTCATGGCGGACCATGCTTTCATCTTGATGCTCCTTGTGCGCGGAAGACATGCCGGGCCACGCTCCGTCGGGCCTGGCCGCCCCCGGTGCCGCAGGGGGCGTACCGGCACGTTAGCACACGGCCTTCATCCGTGCGAGGTGCTCGCGCGTACGCGTACGCGCGCGATTGTTGTTCGAAGTGCGCGAGTATTGCGGAACCGCGTCTTGCGACAGTACTGTGTATGCTGGTTAGCCGTCTCTTGCAGCCGCGCGCTGCCCTCGGGCAGAACGACGGGAGGCTGGCGGCGGACGGAACCGGTCCGAGCAACCGGGTCTCGCATCTGGAAGGCAGTTGTCATGAGGCTACCCATCGCCAGTCTGATGGCGCTCGCCGGCTTCGCCGCGGCAGCCGGACAGCAGTTCGGAGCCGTCCCCGGCGAGACCGGCGAAACGATCGCTCTCGCCACGCCTTCGAACGCGTCCAGCGACATCTCCCCCGAAGACCTGACGGGCGTCGTGCGCATGTACTGCCAGGTGTGCCACAACGACGCCCTTCTTACGGGCAATCTCACCCTGGCCGCCTTCCACGTCGAAGACGCCCCGCAGTCTGCCGAGACGGCAGAGAAGATGATCCGCAAGCTGCGCGCAGGCATGATGCCCCCGCCCGGCATGCCGCGGCCCGCCGGCGATACCCTGTCCATGCTGGTCGAGACCCTCGAGCAGCTCATCGACGAAGCCGCCGCGGACAATCCGATGCCGGGCAACCGGTCCTTCCAGCGTCTCAACCGTGCGGAGTACGCGGCATCCATCCGCGACCTGCTCGACCTCGAAATCGACGGCGGCGACTACCTGCCCCTCGACACCAAGAGCGCGAACTTCGACAACATCGCCGACGTTCAGATGCTCTCCCCGACCAACCTGGACGCCTACCTGCGCGCCGCCGACGAGATCAGCCGGCTGGCGGTGGGCATACCCGACGCCCCCAGCAACTCGGTGACCTATACGAATTCGGGTTACGCTTCACAGTGGGATCGCGTGCCCGGTGCGCCCCGCGGGACTCGCGGGGGCGTCAGCGTGGTGCACAACTTCCCGGCGGACGGCGACTACACCTTCCAGCTCTGGTTCGAGCACACCACGACGGGCGAGATCACCGGCGGGGTGACCCCCGGCGAGCAGATCGAGATCTCCCTGGACGGTGAGCCTCTTGCCCTGCTCGAGGTGGATCGCTGGATGCACGTCGCCGACCCCAACGGCATGAGCTTCACCACCGAGCCCTTCCATGTGACCGCGGGACCGCATCGGGTGAGCGCCGTCTTCATTCGGACCACGGACGGCCCCGTCGAGGACATCCTTTCACCCCACGACTGGTCGCTCAGCGACCGCAAGATCGGGAGCGGGAGTGGCTACGGCATCACCGTGCTGGCGCATCTGAAGGACCTGGTCATTCTGGGCCCCGACAACCCGACCGGGATCTCGGATACCCCCAGCCGCCGCGCCATCTTCAGCTGCACGCCGTCGTCTCCGGCCGAGACGCGCCCCTGCGCCCGCGAGATCGTGGAACGGCTCGGCAGCAAGGCGTTCCGGCGTCCGCTGGAAGCCTTTGAAGTCGAGTCGCTGATGGCCTTCTACGACCTGAAGGCCGAAGACGGGTTCGAGGATGGCGTTCGCACGGCGCTGCAGGCGATTCTGGCCAGCCCCGACTTCGTGTTCCGGATCGAGGAAACGCCGGCGGGAGCACGGGCGGGCGACCTGTATCCCATTTCCGATCTCGATCTGGCTTCGCGGCTGTCGTATTTCCTGTGGGGGACGCTTCCGGACGAAACTCTGGTTGAACTGGCCGACCGGGGCGAACTCTCCGATCCGGCCACCTTGCGCGCACAGTTGCAGCGCATGCTCGCCGATCCGCGTGCCGAGGCGCTCGGCTCGCGCTTTGCGGCGCAGTGGTTGCGGCTCGAGGACCTGGAGAAGGTCAATCCCGATCGGCTGCTCTTCCCCGATTACCACGAACAGCTCGGCAACGCGATGCTTGCCGAGACCGAGCTCTTCTTCAACAACATCGTCCAGGAGGACCGCAGCGTCCTGGAGCTCTTCACGGCGGACTACACGTTCGTCAACGAGCGGCTCGCCCGACACTACGGCATTCCCGGCGTCGCGGGCGAGGTCTTCCGGCGGGTCCAGTATCCCGACGACCGGCGCCGCGGGCTGTTCGGACACGGCAGCATCCTCACCCTCACCTCCCACGCCAACCGCACCTCCCCGGTGCTGCGCGGCAAGTGGGTGATGGAGGTGATGCTGGGCACGCCGCCACCGCCACCGCCGCCCGGGGTTCCGGATCTCGATCAGACCGAGAGCAGCGACGGCGGCCGCATGCTCACGACGCGCGAGCGCATGGAGCGTCACCGGGCCAGCCCGGTGTGCGCCGCCTGCCACCAGTTCATGGACCCGATCGGCCTTGCGCTGGACAACTACGACGTGACCGGCAAGTGGCGCATCCGGGAGAACAGCATGCCGCTGGATACGCGGGGCACCCTCTGGGACGGCACCCCGGTGGAGAGCCCGGCCGCGCTTCAGGAAGCACTCCTCCAGCGCCCCATTCCCCTGATTCGCAACTTCACGGTGAACCTGATGGCCTACGGTCTTGGCCGCCGGGTCGAGTATTACGACATGCCCGAGATCCGGGCGATCGTGGCGGCTGCCGAAGCCAACGACTACAGGATGTCCTCCTTCCTGACCGGTGTCATCGAGAGCGAGGCCTTCCTGTACAGCCAGGTGCCGGATGTCGTCGTCGAGGAGGCGCAGAGCAGATAGCCGCGATCGCGACCCCGTGAGATGAGCCCTGGAGGGCCGGCCGGGATCGCGCGATACGGATACAGAAAAGAGCCGCTTCGCCGACCGCGAAGCCTACATCGCAGGACCGACGGAGAAAGACGATGAGACTGATCACGGGCAAGCACATTCCGCGCCGCATCTTCCTGAAGGGCATGGGAGCGACCGTGGCCCTGCCGCTGCTGGATTCCATGATTCCCGCGGGGCTGCGCGGTGCGGAGGCGGTTCGCGAGCTGGACGCCACGCGCCTGATCGCGATGGAGATGTCGCACGGGGCGGCCGGCTGCACCACCTGGGGGGCGAAGCAGAACTTCTGGAGCCCTTCCACGATCGGCCGCGACTTCGATCTTTCGCCCACGTCCATGCGCAGTCTGGAGCCGTGGCGCAGGTACCTCACCATCGTCAGCAACACCGACGTGAAGATGGCCGAGGCCTTCATCCCCGAGGAGATCGGCGGCGACCACTTCCGCTCCACGGCGACCTTCCTGACGCAGGCGCACGTCAAGCAGACGGAAGGCTCGGATGTCTACGTGGGCGCGTCGCTGGACCAGATCTACGCGGACCGCTTCGGTCAGGACACGCCCATCCCCTCGATGCAGCTGTGTATCGAGAACATCAACCAGGCCGGGGGCTGCGCGTACGGCTACACCTGCGTGTACACGGACTCGCTGAGCTGGGCTTCCCCGACGGAGCCGCTCCCGGTGATCCGCGACCCGCGCGTCGCCTTCGAACAGCTATTCGGGGCCGGCTCGACGGCGGAAGAGCGGCTGGCGCGACGCTCAACCAACCGGAGCATCCTCGACTGGATCGCGGAGCGGGTGGCGCAGATGCGGCAAACGCTCGGGCCCGCCGACCGGCAGCGCATGGACCAGTATCTGGAGAACGTGCGCGAGATCGAGCGCCGCATCCAGATGGTTGAGGAGCGCAACACCGGCGGCGATCCGCGCGACATGCCGGAGGCGCCCGCCGGGGTGCCGGATTCCTTCAGCGAGCACATGCAGATGATGTTCGACCTGCAGGTGCTGGCG
>JAJEBS010000251.1 GCA_022822425.1 Gemmatimonadota bacterium
CGCCAGCACCGCGACCTTGGAAGCGGCAGTACCGTCGTTCAGTCCCAGCCCCACCCAGATCAGCGAGGTGAGCAGCAGGGCCGCGATGGTCATCCCCGACACCGGATTGGACGAGGAGCCGATCAGCCCCACGATGCGCGAGGACACGGTGACGAAGAAGAAGCTGAAGAGCACGATCAGGACCGCGCCCAGCAGGTTCACCGGGACGCCCGGCCAGAGCCAGAGGGCCACGGCCAGCAGCGGGGCGAGCGTGAAGACGAAGCGCATGGACAGGTCCCGCTGCGTGCGCGAGGTCGCTCCGCCGCCGCTTCCGATCCCGCCCAGCCCGAGCCTGAAGCTCTCGATCATGGTGGGCAGCGACTTGAAGAGCGTCGCGATGCCTCCGAAGGCTACCGCGCCGGCGCCCACGTAGCGGATATAGTTGCTCCAGATCTCCGCGGATCCCAGCTCGGCCATCGGGGCCGTGGCCGGATACACCACGTCATTCCCGCCCCAGGCGTTGATCACCGGGATCAGGATCAGCCAGGCAAGCGCGCTTCCCGAAAACATGATGGTGGCGATGCGCGGGCCGATGATGAACCCGACGCCCAGCAGCTCGGGAGTGAAGTCTCCCCCGATCTGGGCCTTGCCCGGGAGGGGCGCCGCCGGCGACTCGTTCCAGAGGGATAGCCCGCGGGGGTTGGCCAGCGCCTGATAGACGGCGCCGACGCCGAGCCCGGCAAAGAGGAGACGGGCCTTACCGCCCCCTACGTCACCCGCCACCTGCACCTCCGCGCACGCGGTGCCCTCGGGATAGGGCAGCTTTCCGTGTTCGCGCGAAATCAGGTAGGAGCGCAGCGGAATCATGAACAGCACGCCCAGCATTCCGCCGAAGAGCGCGATCACCGTGATCTGAGTGACGCTCACCAGGATGGCGGGGTCTTCGCGCGCCCAGAGGAAGAGCGCGGGGAGGGTGAAGATGACTCCGGCGGCCAGGGATTCCCCCGCCGACCCCACCGTCTGCACCATGTTGGACTCGAGGATGGTGCCGCCCCAGATGCGGAAGATCGCCACGGCCATGACTGCGGCCGGAATCGAGGCGCTCACCGTGAGCCCGACGCGCAGCCCCAGGTAGGCATTGGCGGCGCCGAACACGATGCCCAGCACCGCTCCGATCAGCACCGCCCGGGGCGTGAACTCCAGGACTCGCTCGCGCGCACCCACGTACGGGTTGTACTGGTCGCCCGGCAGCGTCTCGTAGGCCTGGGGAGGGAGCCCGCCTCGGGGCCCGGGGTCGACTGTCGCCATTTTGTCTCCAGCCACGGGTTGCGCGGAACCCGGGCAACGTGGATCGCGCCTTCTCGGCTTGTCAAGCGCGCGAAGGGCGGGCGCCGAATCGGCTGGAACTGGCTACACCACGGCCTCGCGGGATGGTCCGAATCTTGAATTTCATGGGGTGGGCGGATGCCCCGGCAACCCGTGCGTTGGGGGTTGGATTGGGGTGTTGCCGCCGAAGTCTGCCAAAATGGCAGATAGGAGGTGGCGCGAATCGCGGCGAGGAATCGTCCAAGTCTAACCAGGACTGCACGATCTGCGTTCCTTGCCGTTGGACGGCGTCTGACTCCATCGTGTCGTGATGGCGGGCAATACGCATCGTTTGGCGGGAATCCTAAGGCTCGTCTTTCGGAGCGACCGCCATCAGGTACTCGATCACATGAACGCGCAGCCGACCGGATGGCCGCCGGGGCCATCGCTCCCTTTGGTCGCTGCGGGTGGTTCCTTCCGACAGATCGATGGTCTTGGGCACGGTCCTCCACCGTAAGCGGCATGGATCCCCTTATGCACCTGACGCACGGAAAGGATCGGGTTACGATGGAGGCATGGATCGTAAACATGGTGTTCGGGAAGTTCTCGGCATGATGGTCACGTCGTCGGATGGCGCCTTCCTCACGATTGCGCTTGAGGCCATCGTTGGTGCACGCTGGCCTTGGTGGCTCCAGTGGGGATTGCGCGACGGGAGGTGGTGACAGGTGGATGCCCTCGTGGAATCTGGAACGCTGGGATCCCCGATTTCCGTGCCGTTGGCCCACGTCCAAGACATCGGCTGCGGGCGGTTTCGACTGCATCGGCTCGACGACCACCTCCGCTCCGTGGCGCGGCTTGCGGGCGTCTTCGCCAACAAGCTCGGCGCGGAGGACTGGGGCCGGCTTGCCGGCCTCTGGCACGATCTCGGGAAGTTCCAGCCTGCCTTCCAGTCCTACATCCGTCGCGATAGCGGCTTCGACCCCGAGGCGCACTTGGAGGGGGTGGTTCCGGGCCGCGTCGACCACTCTTCGGTAGGGGCGCTACACGCGGTGGCGCACTTTGGGAAAAATGGTGACCGTGGCACTGCCATCGGGCAGCTGCTCGCGTATGTCATCGCGGGCCACCACGCGGGGCTCCCTGACTGTCGCCAGGCGGATGGCGGTACCGCGTCCCTAGAGGTGAGGCTGCGGGAGCGTGGCGGGCTCCTCGAGGCGACTACCGCGGTTCCGGCCGCCCTTCCCTTTCTCGCCGGTGAGACACCGCGGGGTGGGCCTCCCTCCCGCGCGTCTCTCTCTCTCTGGGTCCGCCTCATCTTCTCGGCTCTCGTTGACGCCGACTTCCTCGACACCGAGGCGTTCATGGACCCTGAGCGGCCGGGGACGCGGTCCGGATGGAAGAACCTCCAGGAAATCGCCAAGGCTTTCGAACGCTTCATGGTGACGAAGGTGCGCGACGACACAGAAGTGAACCGGATCCGAGCGGAAATCCTGACGTGGTGTCGCGACGCGGCGGGTCGCGGGCCCGGGTTGTTCTCCCTGACCGTTCCGACCGGCGGCGGAAAGACCCTTTCGTCTATGGCATTCGCCCTCCAGCACGCGCTGTGCCATGGGAAGAGGCGGATCGTATACGTGATTCCGTACACCAGCATTATCGAGCAGACGGTCGATGTCTTCCGGGAGGCCCTCGGAGAGGGAGACCCTTGGACTGTGGTCCTTGAGCACCACTCGAACCTCGATCCCGACAGGGAGACTGTTCGCGGGCGGCTCGCTGCGGAGAACTGGGATGCGCCGATCATCGTGACCACCAGCGTGCAGTTCTTCGAGTCGTTGTTTGCGGCCCGCACGAGTCGGGCCCGTAAGCTCCACAACCTTGTGGACAGTGTCGTGGTGCTCGACGAGGTTCAGCTCATCAATGCAGACTTCCTCCACCCCATCCTGGATGTCCTCCAGTTCCTAGTCGATGATTTCGGGGTGACGGTGCTCTTGATGACGGCGACGCGCCCCAGTTGGTCGGCGAGGGACGAGGGCGGCAAGGGATTGCAAGGTGTGAGGGAGATCGTCCCGGACCCTGACTCCCTCCACGAGCGCCTGCGCCGCGTGCGCGTCCGCATCCCGAGAAAGCTGGATGAACCGGAGGGATGGGATGAGGTGGCCGAGCGAATGCTTGCGGAGCCGTCGGCCCTCTGCGTGGTGAACCGTCGGGAGGACGCCCGTGAGCTTTTTCTTCGTGTTCGGAGAGAGGATGCGGCAGCCGTCCACCTCTCGGCCCTGATGTGCGGAGCTCATCGCTCTGAAGTGATCCGAGACCTCAAGGATCGGCTCGCTCGGGGCGAGTACGTGCGGGTCGTGAGCACCCAGTTGGTCGAGGCCGGGGTGGACCTCGATTTCCCTGTCGTCTTCCGTGCGCTCGCCGGCCTCGACTCCATCGCACAGGCCGCCGGACGCTGCAACCGGGAGGGGCGGAGCGATCGCGGGGAAGTGCACGTCTTCGTCCCTCCGACCTCGCCGCCGCCGGGGATACTGCGGCAAGCCGCCGACGTGACGCGATCGCTCTTCGCGGAAGGTGAACTGGACCCCTTGGCGCCAAGCTCCTTCGATCGGTTCTTCCGCCACCTCTACTGGCTTCGCGGGGACCGGCTGGACAGGGAGAGGATCCGGCGGCTCCTGGATCACGACGGCGCGAGCGAACGGTTGGAGTACGCGTTTCGTACGGCGGCGTCACGGTTCCGCCTCGTCGACGACCGGGACCGCGTCAGCATCGTCGTGCGCTGGCCGGGGCCTGACGGAGATCCCCGGGTGGAATCAGCGCTCCGGGACCTGGAGCATGGCGGGGGCGGGCGGGGCGCCTTCCGACGCCTGCAACGAGCCGTGGTCAGCGTCAGCCGATGGCATCTCCTTCCTCTTGAGGAGGCGGGTGCGGTCCACGAGATTCACGACCGGCTCTACGTCCAGCAGGACACGTCCTTGTACGACGATGTGCTCGGCCTCACCGTCAATCCGGAAACGGCACGAAACCCGGAGGATCTGATTGGATGAACGCCCGGAACAGCGGGGAGAGCTATGGAGTTGCGGTGCACGTGTGGGGCGAGTACGCGTGCTTCACCCGACCGGAGATGAAGGTGGAGCGGGTCTCCTACGATGTTCCGACGCCGTCCGCGGCCCGGGGCATCCTGGAGTCCATCCTCTGGAAGCCCGCCATCGAGTGGCGCGTGCGAGTCATCGAGATCCTGAAGCCGATTCGATGGGCCACGATCCGGCGAAACGAGGTGGGCAGCCAAGGCTCCTGGAAGCTGGCCAAGCAAGCTATGAACCAGGGAAAGCTGGCCGAAGGGATCACCGTGGAGGACCACCGCCAGCAGCGCGCGGCGCTGGTACTCCGCGATGTTTCCTACGTCATCCATGCAGAGTTTCTCATGACCGGGAAGGCGGGCCCGGACGACAACGAGGGGAAGTTCCTGGACATGTTCCGGCGGCGGATGGAGAAGGGCCAATGCTACCGCCGTCCCTACTTGGGCACGCGGGAGTTCGCCGCTCACTTCGGGCCGATCCCCGAACGGTACGAGGCGATCCCGGAGGCGCGGGATCTGGGGTGGATGTTCTACGATTTCGACTACTCGACGACGCCACCCGGTGATCGGTTCTTCAGAGCGGAACTCCGCGGTGGCAGGGTCGAAGTTCCGTCCCCCGGATCCTTGGAAGTGCGCTTGTGATCCTCCAGGCGCTGGCCGACTACTACGATCGGAAGCGGGCGGCGGACCCCAGCGCGATCCCCGAGTGGGGGTTTGAGCACCGAGAGATCCCCTTCGTTATCGTGCTCTCGGAGCGGGGCGAGTTCCTCAACATCGAGGACACGCGGGACGCGACAGCAGGGAGAAAGAAGGGGCGTACGTTCCTCGTGCCGAAGCCGCCGAAGCGGGCGGGGAAGGCGATCCGCGCCTACCTCCTGTGGGACAAGCCCGACTACGCGCTCGGACTCGTCGCGGAGAAGAAGAAGGCAGAGCGCGTGCGGAAGCAGCATCGGGCATTCCGCCAGAAGATCGAGGAAGTGTTCGGCCCGGATCCTGAGGACAACGGGCTGCGGGCCCTCTTGGCTTTCCTACGAGCAGGAGAGTTCGATGCCGTCTGGGGTCACCCGACAGGGTCCGAGGTGGCATCCGCAAAGGGCGCGTACATCGGCTTCCGACTCTCGGGCGACACCCGCCTCATCTGCGAACGCCCCGTGGTACTGAAGGGCATCCAGATGGCAGTCGCTTCGGACGACGCCCCGGTCGCCCAGTGCCTGATTACCGGCGAGGAGGGCCCGATCGCCGCCCTCCATCCGGCGATCAAGGGCGTCTGGGGAGCTCAACCGGCGGGGGGCAACATCGTCTCATTCAATCTCGGTGCCTTCGAGACTCATGGCCGCAAACAGGGCGCGAACGCGCCTGTCTCGGAGGCAGCAGCGTTCTCTTACACGACGGCCCTCAACCTGCTCCTTCATCGCGACAGCCCCACCAACGCCCACGTCAGTGACACCTCAATCGTGTTTTGGGCAGAGAAGCGGAACGAGATCCGGGATCTCGCGGGCGCTCTCTTCCGCGACGACCAGGAGGTCCTGGACGACCCCGATCGCGGTGTGGATCTACTGAAAGCCGTCTACGCTGCCCCGAAGCAGGGCGCGTTGCCCGGGGGAGGTGGTGGGGAGCGGTTCTACGTCCTCGGTCTGGCCCCCAATGCCGCACGCCTAGCCATCCGCTTCTGGCGGCCCACCACTGTAGAAGACTTCGCCGCTGCCGTCCTCCGGCACTTCCTGGACGTGGAGGTAGTTCGGCCGACTTGGGCCGCGCGATACCCCTCCGTAGCTGCGCTTCTCCGCGCGACAGCGGTTCTGGGCAAGGAAGCCAACATGCCGCCGAACTTGGCTGCGGGTGTCGTCGATGCCATCCTCACCGAACAGCCATACCCGCGACATCTACTCGCCGGCGCCGTTCAAAGAGCGCGGGCCGAGCAGGACGTGAGCCCGGATCGCGCGGCCGTCATCAAGGGTTGCCTGATCAGGGTGGCCCACCATTCCGCCATCGATCCGGAGGTCAGCGTGGCTCTCGACAATGGAAACGTCAACGTCGGCTATCTTCTGGGACGCATGTTCGCTGTCTTGGAACGCGTCCAGGACCGGGCCAATCCCGGAATTCAGTCGGGTATCCGCGAGCGCTACTACGGTGCCGCGTCTGCTACGCCGACGGCGGTTTTTCCCACCCTCATGAAGCTCAAGAACCACCACATGGCCAAGATCGAGAACCGGGGGGCGGTTGTGAACCTCGAGCGACTCTTGGGATCCATTCTCGACGGAGTCGAGAGCTTCCCGACCGTTTTGTCACTCCCCGACCAGGGTCGCTTCGCGCTCGGCTTTTACCATCAACGCCAGTCCTTCTTCACTAAGTCCAGCGAGGCCGAGGAGGTCTCCCATGCCTGATTCTGTTTGCAAGCGCTCCGACTTCGTCCTGCTCTTTGATGTGATGGACGGGAACCCCAATGGCGACCCCGACGCGGGCAATCTTCCCCGGGTCGATGCCGAGACGGGCGAGGGGATCGTCACCGACGTATGCCTCAAGAGGAAGATTCGCAACTTTGTGGAATTGGCGACCGGAGGCGAGCCACCGAACGCCATCTACGTAAAGGAAAAGGCCGTTCTCAATCGCAGTCATCAGGATGCCTACGAGGCGCTGGATCGGGACCCGAACAAGGCTACCGGCAAAGCTGTAACGGAGGTTCGCCGCTACATGTGCGACCACTACTTCGACGTTCGAACGTTCGGGGCCGTTATGAGCACCGGCGTTAACGCCGGCCAGGTCCGAGGACCCGTGCAGCTTACATTCGGCCGGAGCGTCGGGCCGATCGTATCTTTCGACCACTCCATCACTCGCATGGCCGTGACGAACGAGCGCGACCTCGCGAAGGAGAGGACCATGGGTCGGAAGAGTACCGTACCGTATGGACTCTATCGGGCCCACGGTTTCATCTCCGCGGCGATGGCTCGTGACACTGGATTCTCCGACGAGGACCAGAACCTCCTGCTACGCGCCCTCGCCGAGATGTTCGAGCACGACCGATCCGCCGCGCGCGGGATGATGAGTACGAGGGGTCTCTATCTGTTCGAGCATGAGAGCGAACTCGGCTCGGCGCCGGCCCACGCTCTGTTTGATCGGGTGAGGGTCGCTCGCAGAGTCGAAGCGCCGAGGAGCTTCTCGGACTTCGAGGTCCGTGTGGATGAGGACGACTTGCCGCGCGGCGTGACCTTGCGGCGCGTTATGGGGTGACGTGTATTCGGCCGACGAGCTCATCCCGCTGAGCGCCCTCCAGCACCTCCTATTTTGCGAACGCCAGTGCGCCCTTATCCATCAGGAACAGACTTGGGTGGAGAATCGCCTTACGGTGGAAGGGGCTCGCATGCATCGGGCGGCAGACTCAGGGAACGACGAAACACGGAAAAACCTGGTCATCTTGCGAGGTCTCCCGGTGCGCTCGGTGAAACTGGGCCTGTCGGGCAGGGCCGATGTGGTCGAGTTCCGGCGGGTCAGTCACCGATCGGGCGTGGCGCTTGACGGGCGCGCGGGACATTGGGCGCCAAGACCTGTTGAGTACAAGCGCGGCCGCCCGAAACGCCATCGTGCAGACGAAGTACAGCTATGTGCGCAGGCACTGTGTCTGGAGGAGATGTTCGACGTACATGTGTCCTGCGGCGATCTCTTCTATGGGGCGAGGAAGCGCCGGAGTGAGGTGGTCTTCGACGAAGATCTCCGCCGAACAACCGAGGATGCGGCAGGAAGGCTCCAAGCTCTCTTAGCGCAGATTGCTCCGCCTCCGCCCGAGTATCAGCCCCGCAAGTGCGACGCTTGCTCGTTGCTCTCGGCGTGTCTGCCGAGGGCGCCGTTGGATACCCGAGCCTACGTGAGACGAGCCTTGGGGTAGCCATGATCTGCCGGGTCGCATACGAAGGCACCTGTAGGACGACCGGAAAGGTCGTCTGCCGGACCACCTGCCATGACGCCTGGACCTTCGTTGGGAGCTGAGGCATGACATCAATTGGAGGTACTCCGGTCATCGCGGCAGGCACTAACCGGGCTGAGTCGAGAAGGGAGAGCGAGCAGATCGGTTGTTCGGTCGCGAACGATCCAGCAATGGGTCGTGAGAACCGGTCCGTTCCGCCCGTAACGCTGATGACTCTGCAATCTGATCGGTCGAGCCCTGGAAGCAATCGACCTCCGCCGCGGAAGCCGTGAAACGCCATCTGAACACCCTCTTCGTCACCACGGACGATTCCTTTCTGTCGAGGGAGGGTGAGAGCATCGTTGTCAAGCGGCAGGGGAAGAAAGTCCTCCAAGTCCCAGCGTTGACTCTTGACGGGCTCGTGTGCATAGGCAGGAGCTACGTCAGCACTCCGCTGCTTCGCCTCTGCGGTGAGAAGGGGCTAACCGTTTCGCTCTTTTCGACCTCTGGCCGGATCATCGGACGATTCGAGGGACCCGCCACGGGGAACGTGCTGCTGAGGCGGGATCAGCACCGGCTCTCCCTCAACCCGAAAGCCCGGCTCGCCATCGCCGCGCGATTCGTGTTTGGCAAGGTTGCCAACAGCCGAACGGTTATCCTCCGGGGCGCCCGAGACCACGGGGATCCTCAGGGACGACTCGGCGAAGCTGCTGATGTACTGGGACGTGTCCTTCGGAAGGTGGAGCATGCGAGAGACTTGGACGAACTCCGGGGAATGGAGGGGGAGGCCGGGCGCGTCTACTTCCGGGTGTTCGACAGTCTGTTGACGCGGGGCGGCCGGGAGTTTGAGGTCCGAGGCCGGTCAAGGCGTCCCCCGCGGAATCCAACCAATGCCATGCTTTCGTTTTCCTATGGGATTCTGCGTCACGACGTGCGTTCGGCTTGCGAGGGTGTCGGACTTGATCCCCAAATCGGCTTTCTCCACGCTGATCGTCCCGGACGAGAAAGCCTGGCTCTCGACGTCATGGAGGAATTCCGGGCACCGCTGGCGGACAGGGCAGTGCTCACTGCCATCAATCGACAACAGGTATCGAGCGCTGACTTCCATGTCCGTCCGGGAGGAAGCGTGCATATGAAGGAAGCTGCACGGAAGACGCTCATCGTAACCTACCAGAAGAGGAAGCAGGAGCATCTCAAACATCCGTTCCTCGGGGAGCAGACAACGGTTGGACTCCTCCCCCATCTCCAAGCCCGTCTCCTGGCGCGTCACCTACGGGGAGACTTGGATGGATATCCCCCGTTCCTGACGAGGTAACCCTTTGGTGGTTCTTGTGACCTACGACGTGTCCACCACCAGTAGGGAGGGTCGGCGTCGCCTCCGACAGGTGGCCAAGAAGTGTCTGGACTTCGGCCAGCGCGTCCAGAACTCGGTCTTCGAGTGCCAAGTCACTTGGGAGCAGTGGACGCGGCTCCGCCTGGATCTCCTGGATCTTGTCGACCCCTCGGAGGACAGTCTGCGTTTCTACATGCTTGGTGATCGTTGGCGTGGCCGAGTGGAGCACCATGGTGTGGGTCCGAGCATCGACTTCGAGGCGCCATTAATCACTTGACAGTTCGGCCCGCGCGAACCCGCAGCTCTCATGTCCCTTCCGGGAGTCTCGCGCACTCGCGGAAGATGGTGTACCGGTCCGGCTTACGGGCCTGGTTGGGCCCGGTTGGTCGACGCGCCAGGCCAACGGACGGGCGGGTTCGCGAACTTTGTCTTCTATCGTGCGGCGCACCAGCGCGTTAGACCTATCAGGGTCGCCTCCCGCGAGGGGGGCGTGGATCGCAACCTTGGTTGCCCAAGTAGCAGGGTGGAGGCAATCATGTCGCCTCCCGCGAGGGGGGCGTGGATCGCAACTACCCGGAGGTGCCTATGGCAACCATCACTCAAGTCGCCTCCCGCGAGGGGGGCGTTGATCGCAACACTCAGAGAGTTAGCTGAAGAATGTATTTCCTACGTGTCGCCTCCCGCGAGGGGGGCGTGGATCGCAACCTGCAACAGGACGCGGAGGCCCGCACCTG
>JAJEBS010000033.1 GCA_022822425.1 Gemmatimonadota bacterium
AAGGGGTCGAAGTCTTCGAGGTTGCCGTCCCCGGCGGGAGGATCCGGTTCGGGATCCCGGGAGCGAGCCCCGGGCGAACGCAACCGGACTCGAACGCGCTGGCGCATGGAACAGGTCTCCCTTCCCCGGAGAAACGAAAGCGAGCGCAGGACGCACCCCGACCGGGGGCTCCCCCGGCGTAACGGGGCCATCGGCAAAACGGTTCCCGGGCATCCCGGTACGCCCCGCACGCGGACACGAACCCGGTTCGGCGCCTGGAACGGCCGGATTCCGCTGGTCCGATACTGGCCAGAATGGGCGGATCCGAGGGAGAGCAGGATGCTGGTGCGAACGCGAATGGTCCAGACGACCGGGGCAGGAGCCGGAAGGCCAGATCAGCCCCGTCGCGAGCAGGAGCCGGAAGGACAGATCAGCCCCGTCGCGAGCAGAAGCAGGGAGGCAGGTCGGCCCCGTCGCGCGCAGAAGCAGGGAGGTCAGGTCGGCCCCTTGATCGACCAGATCGTGGATTCACCCAGGGGGGTCGGCTCCATCAACTTCGTCCGCGCAGGCGCCCACCGCCGAGCTGTTCGGATGACTTCCGGCAGCCGTCAGCGCCCGTCGTGGGCCCCGTCGTGGGCCCCGTCGCGGGCGTCCCCCTCAGCCGACTGAGTTGCCGACTCGCTGATCTCCTCGTGGCGCCGTTCGAAGGCGCGCAGGAAGGACGCATACGCCGGCATCACGACCGACTCCGAGATGCGCCGCAGCGGGGATCCGGTGGCGAGTTCGCGATTCCGGTAGATGACCAGCGGATCCGACGGGATCCTTTCCATACCGCTGCTGGAAGCCGGATCCCCGCGCGAGTCGGCGCTCCCGGCCGCGGTTCTCCGGAAGCAGCTCCCGAAGACATCCACGACGTTCTCGCGGAACCGAGCGAGGTAACGCTCGCTGTCGGCGCTGGGCGTCATGGCGGAGACGAGGGAGAGCCGATCGCGAATCCCCGCCGCCAGCCCGAGCGCTTTCCAGTGCTCGACGAGAACCCGGTACCCCGTCCAGGTCGCCGGAGAGTCCAACCCGAACAGGAGGATCTCGGCTCCGAGGTCCGTCACCGCTACGGCAGCGTTGTCATGAAACCCGCTTCGGCTCTTCAGGAGAACGACCGTCGGCTCGAGTCGCGCCTCAAGGCGGTCGAGCAGACGCCGCAGCCGCGCAGTCCAGGGATCCGCTCGGGTGTCCATGTACACCCGGCCCAGTTTGGCGAGGTACTCCCCCGGGGCGCGCCCGTGCGCAGGCGCGATCCAGACGCTTCCCGGCAGTTCCCGGCGCCAGGCCGGACTCCCCACCAACTCCGGGAGGACACGATCTCCCTGCCCCACCAGCTCCTCCACGAACCAGTCGGCGACCCCGAAGTCGGGTCGGGCCTGCTCTTCCAGCAGCGCCGACGCGAAGCCGGGAGACTCGAGGTCCAGGTCAACGGCAAGCACATTCTCTCCCCGGCGGGCGAGATCCCAGGCAAGGACAGCCATCGTCGTGCTCCGTCCGACGCCGCCCTTGACCGAGTAGAGCGCGTACCGGATGGGCCGTCCGTTCCTCTTCGCGCCATCGAACGACCACCACCTTTTTCCCGTCGTGAGCCGCTCCGCCAGGACGATGCCGGGAGCGATCTCCTGGGCCGCGCTGCCGAGAGTGTCGAGCAGGTCCGGCCACACCCAGAGCTGCGTGCGTTCGGCGGGCCGACCGTGCGCCCCCAACCTTTCGCGGAGCGCGCCGGAGAGTCTGTCGAGAGCCTCCCGCAAGCGGTCGTCATCCTCGAATTCATCCGACACGGCGATTCCGACCGTACCGAACAGATTCCGGATCAGATAGATCGGGGGCGCGTCCCCCGGAAGCTCGACTGCCTGCAGCGCCGCCTGGATGTGGCCTTGCAGCTCGTCGAACGACACGAACGGCGTAGTCATGGCGCTGGGTCGTCCTCCACCAACCGAACCATCCCGAGGATGAGGCGCGCCGCTCTCCGATGTCGGTCCACCGCCGCCCGGCCTGAGTGACCGGTCGCGGAGTAGCGATCATGATGCGACCAGTCCGAGAACGGACTGCCCGGGGGGAGCTCGGCCAGATCCTCCGAGCTGCGATGTTCGCCGAACTGATCGAACACTTCCCACAGGTCTCGGATGTGCTTGCGGTGGCGGGCTTCCCTCGGACGACCGGCGGCGTCGTCACGCGATCTACTCCGTGTCGGCCTTCCGCGGCTGAAGCTTGTCGGTCAGGAATCGTTCGATCCCGGCCAGTATCTCGTCGAGCGCTTCACCGCCGACCTGCCTGCCGCTGAACCCCCTCAGCGCCTTCGAGGCTTCCCGTTCGTCCACCTGTTCGGGAAAGAACTCCGCGAGCGCCTTCCCGCTGACATGGATCCGTAGCTCGCCGCCCGCGGCGCCGGCGCGGGGGCTTGCGTACATCAGGAACCGGGTGCGGTTCGTCGGGGGCGCGATCCTCACGGATGCCCTCTGGGGCTGCACCGCGAGTCCGGCCGCCTTCGCGATCTCCACGAAACGGTCGAACTGCGCACCGACTCCGACATCCACCGCCCGGCGACGGATCCTCTCGACAGTGAGCCGGCGACGCGGCGCTGGCGGCGCCGGGGGTTCTTCGACGACTTCCCGAACCAGCAACTTCGGGCCCCCGTCCACCTCGAAGACATCGAAGCTGACAACGCGGATCGGGACGCCAAAGCCGCCGAGAAACTCGTTCATGCGCTCCAGACCGGGGTGGATCCCGGCGCCGACGAGCATCACGGCGATCTCGCGTCCCTGCTCTTCGCCCTCGAGCTGCTGCTTCACGGTCTCCAGGAGCCGGTTTGCATCGCCGAACGCGCCGAGACCGGACTCAATCTTCCCAAGGATCTCATCGGGGCTCAGGCGCGCCAGGGACGAGGCGTAGTAGAGCGCCTGCGTCAACGCGCCCGCGTAAAGCAGGCCGGGCTTCACCTCGATCACGACCCAGCGGTCCTGCGAGTCAATGGCCAACAGATCCAGCCGCCCA
>JAJEBS010000003.1 GCA_022822425.1 Gemmatimonadota bacterium
GACGCCGCCGGCCAGGTTGGCCCGCTTCCACCACAGGCCCGCAATCGTGGGCACGAAGAGGCTGGCGCTGAGCACGCCGACGCCCGCCGTATAGAACTCGGTGATCAGCTCGGGCGGCGAGAATGCCCACAGGAGCGCGGCGATCCCGATCACCCAGGTCGAGCCGATGCGCACCAGGGTCATCGTGCGGTTGCTGGCCCGGCCCTTCAGCAGGCCTCCGAGGAGATCGTGCGAGATGGCCGAACTGCACGCCAGCAGCAACGCATCCGTGGTGGACATGACGGCGGCGAGCACCGCCGCGACCGCGATCCCGCGGATGAGGGGCGGAAACTGCGTCTCCATCACGCGCAGGAAGAGCTGGTCGGCATCCTGGAGTCCCGGAAAGTCGATTCTCCCGACCGGCACGATCGCAAGCACCGCCGCGAGGATCATCACGCTGTACACCAGCATCGACAGGTTGAGCGAAAGCCGCGCGCTCTCGGCGTCCCTGGCTGTGAAGACCCTCATGACGATATGCGGAATCACCGGTATGGCCGTGGCCCAGATGATGAAGTAGCCGAGGTAGCTGGACACGGGCCGGTTCGCGACCTGCCCCAGTTCCGGCGCGACGGCCGTGGCCTGGCTCATGATTTCGAAGGGCGATCCCACGCGCCAGACGATCACCAGCGCCGTGCCCATGATCACGAAGAGCATGAGGAACCCCTGGATCACATCCGTCCAGGTGATCGCGACCATGCCCCCGAACGAGACGTAGATGATGAACACCAGCGTGGCCAGCGCCAGGGCCGTGTTGTAGGGGATGCCCAGCAGCGCCTCGGCGGTGATGCCCGCCGCCTTCAGCTGCGCCACGATGTAGATGGTGAAGGCCGCGACGATGAGGATCGGGACCAGGTACCGGACCACCGCGTGCGGGTAGCGGAAGCTCATGAAGTCGGTGATCGTGAACTTGCCGAAGTTGCGGAGCGGCCTGGCGACGAGGATGGAGGCCAGCGGAAAGCCGACCACCGCGCCCCCGAAGAGCGCGAGCGTCGCGGGAATGCCCTGGGCGTAGGCCAGGCCCATCACGCCGATGATGGAGCCGCCGCTGGCCAGGGCCGCCATGATCGCCATCGAGTTCACGACCGTCCCGATGCGCCGTCCCGCGACCCAGTACTCGTCCCGGGAGCTCAGCACCCTCTTCGACACCGCGATCCCGATGCCGATGCAGGCGGCGAGATAGACCCCGACGAGCACGCGTTCGAGGAGCATCAGGCGTCTCCCCCGCCCTCTTCCGCGGTTGCATCGGGTTCCGCTCCGCCCGCTCCGGCCCCGGCGCCTCGGGTCCCGTCACGCCGCAGGATGGTGACGAGGGCCAGCGCCGGCGAAATCAGCATCAACGCGGCGATGAGCCAGCCGAAGACGGCCATGCCTCCCATCTCGATGGTGCGCCACTGGGGGATGAACGCAAACGCGGAGAAGACGATCAGGAAGACGAGGGTCGCGCCCTCACCGCGCCGCAATGGGAAGAAGGATCTCATGATGGGTACGGTGCGCGGTGCGGTTGGATGGCGCAACCGGGCCGCCGTCGAGGCGCCGCTGCAACCGACGGTGCATCCCCCGCGCTTCGGTTACCCGTCGTTCCGCTCGCAGACGACTCCGTCGCCGTCGGCGTCCCGCATGAACGGGTAGGCCGGGTGGCCGCGGCGAACAGGAGCGATGCCGTGGCGCCGCGCTTCAGCGCACGTGATCATCCCGTTCCCGTTGTCGTCCCACAGCCGCAAGGCGTCAGCCGAGGGCACGCTCCCCTGCGCCGCATCGGCCCAATCGCCGCCGCTGACCTCCAGTTCGGTGGTCGCGCAACCGGACAGAACCGTTTCCAGAGTCTCCGCTTCGCGCGCGTCGATGGTAAGGCCCCAGCGCTGCCGGACGGCCACGACACGTGCGGCGAACCAGCACCGGTTTCGCTGGGGCATCCATTCGGCGGCATCGCTCGCGCCCTTGAATCCACGGTTCAACCCCGGGCTTGCGAGCGTCAGGTTGAGCAGGTCCCGGGCGAAGGCGCGCCGGGTCTCGGCGTCGGCCGCGCAGAGCCCCGAGTCGTGGGCCTCGCTGCGCGCGACCATGTGCTCGATGTCCGTCTCCCCGGTGGACGCAAAGCGCTGGCCCGTGTACGGAGAGTAGATGCCGCCGAGCTCGCGAACGATCGAGGCCTCGACAGATTGGGGGTAGCTGTAGTCATCGGCCCGGTACGGGGAGCACCGGCGCTCGGGAGCCACGACCAGCCCCCTCCAGGTCTGGCCGGAGGCATCGGTCGTCACCAGCGCGGCAACCAGGAGCAGCAGCAAGGGGAGCGTCCGCGACATCTGCGCCCAAAGCCTGTGTGTTCGATGGCCTTCGGCGAAGGCCGGCAACCTCAAGGATCCGGAGTGGCGGGAGCGTGTGAGAATCGAACTCACCAGCCCGGGTTCAAGCCGGGCCAGACGGTTTTGAAGACCGCTGGGGTCACCAGACCCCACCCGCCCCCTCGCTACTCCGGCGCGCACGGCATCGGGGAAGCTAACCCGGGTATGGCCGTGCTGACAGGCTGCGGAACGGGTGCCGCACCGCTGCCGCGCAAGCCGCCCGCATCGCTGCCCGGGTAGCAGAACACCTCGTGCCGGGAATAACTTGGGTGCATGCCCGACGACATCACCTCCACCGGTTCGTCCGCCTTCGTCCGCAGAGGACGGCGCTCGCCCGCGACCCCGGAAACCCATGACGGGCATTCGTCGGCGCGTGATGTCCCTGTGCGATCAGACCAGAACGTGCAGGCCGACCTCGAGCCCTGGAACCCGGGAACGCCGCTCGAGCTGGACTGGCTGCGCCACCTGCGCGTGAACCGGAGTGCCGCGGAGCGGCGCGCCGCTTCCCTGCCCGGACGCAGGAGCGTGAAGCGCGAGTGGCAGGCGGCCTGGCTGCTGCGCGCGGTCACCTGCATCGACCTTACCACGCTCGCCGGAGACGACACCCCCGGCCGCGTGCGCCGGCTGTGCGGCAAGGCCAGAAACCCCGTGCGGGCCGACCTGCTGGAGGCGGCGGGCGCTTCCGGGCTGCCCATCCAGGTCGCGACCGTGTGCGTCTACCCGAGCATGGTCGCCACCGCGGTCGAGGCGCTGGCCGGGTCGGGAATACCCGTGGCGGCCGTGGCGGCGGGCTTCCCCGCCGGGCAGACGCCCATCCCGGAGCGGCTCGACGAAATCCGGACGGCCGTGGCGGCGGGGGCCTCCGAGATCGACATCGTCATCACCCGCGAGCACGTCCTGCGCGGCCGCTGGGGCGACCTCTACGACGAGGTCGGCGCCTTCCGCGAGGCCGCCCGGGGCGCGCACCTGAAGACCATCATCGCCACCGGCGAACTCGCGACCCTCACCAACGTCGCGCGCGCGAGCCTGGTCTGCATGATGGCGGGAGCCGACTTCATCAAGACCTCCACGGGCAAGGAGAAGGTCAACGCCACCGTGCCCGTCGGCCTCACCATGGTGCGACAGATCCGCGCCTGGCGCGAACGAACCGGCTATCGCGTGGGGTTCAAGCCCGCCGGGGGCATCGGCACCGCCAAACAGGCGCTCGTCTGGCTGGTGCTCATGCGCGAGGAACTGGGCCCCCGCTGGATGCAGGCCGGGCTCTTCCGCTTCGGCGCCAGTTCCCTGCTCGGCGACATCGAACGCCAGATCGAGCATCACGTCACGGGCCGCTATTCCGCCGCTCATCGACATCCCATGGCCTGAGCGAGCCCCGCGAGATGCCGCGAATCTCCGAGATCTTCGAAACCCTCGAATACGGGCCCGCGCCGGAGAGCACGGAGCGGGCGCAAGCCTGGCTCGACGAGCGCCGACGCTCCTTCGGCCTGTTCATCGGCGGCGCCTGGGTCGAAGGCGCGGGTGCGGAGATGTTCGACACCGTCAACCCGGCAAACGGGACCGCCCTCGCACGCATTACCCAGGGAGGCCCCGAGGATGTCGACCGGGCCGTGCGCGCCGCCCGCGCCGCACAGGAGCCGTGGTCGCAACTGGGCGGTCACGCCCGGGCACGCTTCCTCTACGCGCTGGCCCGCCGCATCCACCGGCACGCGCGCCTCTTCTCGGTCCTCGAGACGCTGGACAACGGCAAGCCCGTGCGCGAATCGCGCGACATCGACATCCCCCTCGTGGTGCGCCACTTCTACCACCACGCGGGATGGGCCCAGCTGGCGGATGCCGAGTTCCCGGACCAGGTCCCCGTTGGCGTGGCCGGCCAGATCATCCCCTGGAA
>JAJEBS010000203.1 GCA_022822425.1 Gemmatimonadota bacterium
CGACCCGAAAAGGGTCGGGGGCAGGGGGTGCGCAAACCCACCTGCCCCCGAACCCGTAGCAGGCCCTCGGACTGCCGGGTCGCTAGCGTCACGGCCCGAACGCCCAGCACGCCACGGGCGAACGGGGCGGTGAGGCCGAAAGACGTTGCCGCGCCAGCGGATGAACGGGAAGGCCGGTGCGCATCGCCGGACGGCCAAAGTGCGCATCGCCCCCCCGTGTCGTTTGCGCGCCCCAGTACGGCTCCAAGCCGGAGCGCGGACTACCGTCCAACCCAACTCCGGCGAACTGCCTCCGTTGCCCGGCGCCGCCGCCATGTTCCGCCGTAGCTCCACGGCTGGTGGGACCAATCGGTCGGTCGATTCGCGGGGCACACACTACGGCGTCCGTAGCGATCATGTTTCAACGGGCCGGCCAAGCCGCTACCGAGAGCGGAGCACCCGATGTGCATGGCGACCGAGGCTACGCGCGGTCGCCATCGTGCGGAGCGGCTGTTCGATGGCGGCCAGTTAGGCGACGACCTCGACGGCCGACCGCAGCACCAGATCCGACAGCGTCAAGTCAGCGGAGCGACGCCTTGGCGTGCCACGCGGCGCGCTCTGCTTCGCTGTCGCGGCCCTTCACCCAACGGCGCGTCCGGCCCTCATAATGCGACGTTTGCAGTTGGGACTCCCCACCATTAGTCAACGGTTTCTGAAGCGAGGCTGTAACCCCGCGTCCAGGGGGGAGATCAGGCCGCATGATCCTCCGCCGACTGTGGGCTGGTAGCAGGTTTGGTTTCTGAGCATGGCGCAGGCGACCGCGAGCAGGCGGTCCGCGACGGAACGCAGGGCGCGGGCATGGCCGTGGCCGCGCCCGCGAAGGGCGGCGTACTTGGCCTTGCTGACGGGATCGCGCTGGACCGCGACCCGTGCCCAGTGGTAGACTGCGTCGCGAAGGCGGGCGTGGGCGGCCATGCGGCGCACGACGAGCTTGTACTTGCCGGATCGCCGTGTGACGGGCGCTACGCCTGTGAGACACCGCAACGCCTTGCAGTCCCGGCGCGCCAGCGCTTGGGGCGCCTCGGCGAGCAGCGTGGCGAGGACGGTCTGGCCGACTCCGGGCAGGGAGGAGAGGACCGTCACGTCGCGCTGCCCGCCGGGTTGGTCGGAGCCGGAGTCCTCGCTGTCGGCCAGGATGTCGATCAGGCAGGCGATTTCCCGCTTGGCCTCGGCGAGTTGGCGGTGCACGAGGCGGAGGCGTTCGGAGACGCTCTGGATGTGGGCAACTGCGGCCTCGGTGGTTCCGGGCGCGACGGCCACGGCCGGGGCGCGGAGGACTTCCCGGAGTTGGGCGGCCGTGATCCGCCGGATCCTGTGGCGCTCCCGCACGCGGTTCGACAGGCGGGCGCGCTCCCGCGCGAGTTCCTCGGCGATCCGCGACCACGCCCTGAGTTCGACGACGACCGGGTCGGCCGGGTCGATCCTCCGGAAGTGCTGAAGATCGATCCTCAGCGCGTCGGCGAGGACGCGGGTGTCGAGGCTGTCGTCCTTGGCGCCGGCGGGCGAGTGGCGGTCGCGGAACCGGTCGAGCTGCTTCGGGTTGATCGAGTAGGCCGCGAACCCGTGGTCCATGAGGCTCTCGACGACCGGCCCGTGCGGGACCTCGATCGCCACCGGGATGTCCGGGGCCGATCCCCCGCACTTGGCGGCGATCCAATCGGCCATCTCGGCCAGCCCCGCGCCGCTGTGGCGGAAGACCCGTTCCTCCCGCTTCGAGCCGTCGCCGCCGACCACGCAGACGTGGTGCGCTTCCGATGCCCAGTCCACGCCGGCAAACCAGGCTTCAGGTCTCATCATGCTCCCTCCCGTGTAAAGGTCACTGGGCAGGCGAAGGTTCGTGGATGCCGCGATGCCCGCCGGTCCCTGTACTGGCGCTTGATGGCGCGAGCTCCCCACTGGGCATCCATCGCGGCCCCGAGCCGGGGTACGCGTTCCCCCGCGGGTGTTCTGTGGCACTGGGTCCTCAGGTTACTCCCGGCTTGGTCGCACTGATCGCTGCTTGCGTCCCGGAAGGTTGGCCATGTATCCTTCGGCCATGCCATCCCATCGTCCCCAAGGTACCAGCATTCTGTGCGGCTCAGCGTTCCTGCGCCGCCGCCACCAGGCTCCGCACGACCAAGGTGCCGGTACCTATACCTACCCCCCCCCCCCCCGGAATTTCCTTATCTCCGTTTAGCAGAACGACATAGCAGGCTGCTAGAGAACTCGTTCGAAGGAAATCCCGCTTGTTCGGGAGGACCGGATCGCCGTGCCAAAGCGGCTTCGCGACCGGACTCCGATCCAACCCCAAGACCTGTTGTGACTTCCCGGTGCGTGTCCCCCAATGGCTGCGTTCCGGCTGCGGTGGGACCGCCTTCTTCATTTTTCCGAGAGCTGCGCGATGCGGATTCTTCCCATCCGGCGTTGTCGCGGCGCACCCCCCCGAACGTCTCCGACTGTCGCCCAACGCCGCTTGGCCAAGTCTCGTGCGACCGCGGCGGCGAATTGCTCACAAGGAGCCAAGCATGAAGTACGCCCCCTTCGCCTTCGATCTGACACCGATCCTGCGTTCATCACACGGGTTCGTGATCTCGGTCTGGGTTTTAGTCGTCGTTTCGGCCTGTGCCGAACACCCGACCGCCCCGCACTTTGGTGTTTCGCCCGAGGCGGCGGCAGATGCCACGGCGAATGCAACGGCAGCGAATGTCCGCGCTGACGCAGCTTCGGATCGGGCCGTGTTGAATGCACTGTATCAAGCAACGGGCGGCCCCAATTGGACTCGGAACTCCAACTGGCGTTCGGACCAGCCGTTACGCCTTTGGTACGGCGTTCGCACAGACTCCAAGGGGCGAGTCCGCGGACTGTCCCTTTGGAACAACGGCCTGACCGGTGCGATCCCCGCCGAACTCGGCCAACTGACCGAGTTGGAGTGGCTGTTCCTCGGCGGCAACGACCTGACCGGTGCGATCCCCGCCGAACTCGGCCAACTGACCGAGTTGGAGTCGCTGGACCTCGGCGGCAACGACCTGACCGGTGCGATCCCCGCCGAACTCGGCCAACTGACCGAGTTGGAACAGCTATTCCTCCAATACAACGACCTGACCGGTGCGATCCCCGCCGAACTCGGCGACCTCGCCGAGTTGGAACGGCTGCTCCTGTACGTCAACAACCTGACGGGTGCGATCCCCACCGAACTCGGCCAACTGACCGAGTTGGAACAGCTGCTGCTCTCCCACAACAATCTGACGGGTGCGATCCCCGGCGAACTCGGCCAACTGACCGAGTTGGTAGACCTGCGCCTGCAAGACAACAGCCTGACGGGTGCGATCCCCGGCGAACTCGGCCAACTGACCGAGTTGCGGTCGCTGGAGCTTGGGAACAACAGCCTGACCGGTGCGATCCCCACCGAACTCGGCCAACTGACCGAGTTGAAGGTGCTGTACCTCGACAACAACGACCTGACCGGTGCGATCCCCGGCGAACTCGGCCAACTCGCCGACTTGGCGTTGTTGGATGTTTCCGCCAACGGCCTGACTGGCGAAATTCCCGCCGAACTCGGCCAACTCGCTGACTTGGTGTTGTTGGACGTTTCCGGCAACGGCCTGACCGGTGCGATCCCCGGCGAACTCGGCGACCTCGCCGAGTTGGAGTTGCTGTACCTGTACGGCAACGGGCTGACCGGTGCGATCCCTGCCGAACTTGGTCAACTCGCCGAACTCAGGGCATTGTGGCTGGAGAGCAACGAACTGACCGGACCCATTCTTCAGATGGTTCAAGCGCTGCCGAAACTTGAGTATTTCCTTGCGGACGACAATGCCCTTTCCGGTCCTCTCCCCTCCGCACTCAGCCCCAGTATTCGCTACCTGTCGCTCGCGGACAACGAACTGACGGGGTCGATCCCCTATTACCGGGTTTGGGCGCTGGATGTTCGTGGAAACTACCTTACCGGGTGCATTCCGCGAGACTATCCCCGTGCGATAAGGTCGCGGACCTCGTTCAGATTCAATCCACAACGTGAACCGAACGGCGGTACGCGTCGTCTTCAGGAATGTGCGGTTCAAGCCGCCATGAGCAGTCACGTCCAGGGCGCCGCCGGGTCCGGAGGGCACCGGGCGGTGGCTGACTTGGACGGAAACGCACTGCGGGACAACCTTCGCCGAATGGCCAAGGAGTCCCGGGAATACCGGAATGGCATAAGAAGCGGCAATTCGCGCGAAACCGATGTTCAGGAGCAAGGCAGATGACATTTCGTTATCCGATTAACAGGATGATCGTCACCGTGGCCGTCCTTCTGGCCGCAACCTCGCCGTTGCAGTCCCAGCAGGTGCGCACGGTCTCCGACGACACCGCGATTCGACTCGATCCCGCTCCTGAGAGCCCGGTCATCGCCACGCTGCCGGCCGGGACGGACCTGAGCTGGGTGGGCGAGTCGGGCGGCTGGTACACCGTGTCCCTCACCGGACCTGGAGGGGAGGAATTGCTCGGATACGTATTGTCCAGCGAGGTCCAGGTGCTGGGCGAGCCCCCCAGTTCCGCGACCTCGCCACCAGGAGCGCCCGGCCCCCTCCCGCCCGTGGGGGTGCCGCCTTCCGGGCGGCTTGCCGGGATTCCCGATGTGGAACAGCAATACGAGAACGAACGCAATCGCCGCTCGTCGGGCCTGAAGAAGCTGATCTGGGGAATCGCGCTGATCGGAGCATCCAACGCCGCCCTGGACATGATTCCGGCCCTCCAGGTGCCGGAGCCCGAAGACTACGATACGGCGGACGATTATCAGTCCGCCCTGGATCGGCGGGACAATGCGGAGACCGGGCGCAGCGTGGTCAGCGGACTGGGCGGCGCCCTGATCGGATGGGGGGCCATACAGTTCGGTTGGGGCTGGCGCAGGATGTCGATCCTCGAGGTGGACCTGCCGCGGCAGGGGGAAGCTCCGCTCGAAGTGCAGTACGCCGAAGCGAATGAACGGCGGATGTCCGGTCGCGGGAAGTTCTTCTGGGGCCTCTTCCTGATGGGCTCCTCCTACGCGGCGGCCGAATGGATCCCGGCCCTGGGCGTTCCGGTCGAGGAGGAGTACGACGATCCCGCCGAGTACCAGGACGCGCTGGACCGCCGAGATCGGGTCGAGACCATTCGGCGATGGACCATGGTGGGAGGCGGGGCGCTGGGAGCATGGGGTGCCGCGCAATGGGTGAGGGGGGCGCGCCGCATGGCTCAGATCGAAGCAACCGCGCGCATGGCATCACTGGACCTACCCCTGTCCCCTCGTGACAGCGACCTGGCGCCCGAACTCTTCGTGGACCGGGACCGCCGCGGACGCACCGAAGTGGGACTTCAGTGGACATGGTGATGCGGGCCGCAGCCGATGGATGCGGTGACGACTTGATCTGACGCCCGGCTCGTGACGACCTCCGCATTCAACGCCTTCCCCCTGGGTGCCCGACTGCTGGACGACTACGTGATTGAGCGCCGATTGGGCGCGGGTCCGTTCGGCACGACCTACCTGGCCCGCGATGTTCGCCTCGACCGCGAGGTCGTGATTCAGGAATACCTGCCGGCCAAGTGGGGTGTTCGCGGTCCCGACGGCACGGTTGCGCCGGCTTCCGAGGAGGTGGCCGAGCAGTACGCCGGGGGGCTGGAGCGATTCCTGGCGGACGCCCGGGCGATCGCGAAGGTGGACCACCATCAGGTGGTTCGGAGCCACGGGGTCGCGGAGGCGCACGGCACCGCCTACCTGATCATGGAACGGGTGCGGGGCCGGAGCCTGGAGCAGGTGGTGAAGGAGGATGGCCCGCTCTCCGAGGACGCCGTCCGGACCCTGCTTGGCGGTCTGGCCGCGGGGCTCTCGGAAATCCACGCGCTGGAGATGCTCCACCTGGACATCCGGCCCGACCAGGTGATTCTCAGGTCGAGCGACTCCACCGCGGTGCTGATCGGCTTCGGTTCGGCGCGCTCGCAGGTCGGCGGATCCGCCGGGGACCTGTGGACCATGCCCACCCCCGGGTACGCTCCCATCGAGCAGTACAGTCCGAACGGGCACCAGGGGCCTTGGACCGACATCTACGCCCTGGGGGCCGTGGCGTACTTCGCGCTCACCGGCAGGACGCCGGCGGACGCTACTGAACGCGTTCGCCGGGACACTCTGCCGGATGTGCGCCGGGCGGCGACTCCGCCGGTGTCCGCATCCTTCGCGCGGGCCGTCACGGCGGCCCTGCAGGTCGGGGAGGAGGACCGCCCGACCGACCTGGAGACATGGCGGGCAATGCTCGTCGGCGGCGCGGCCCGGGGCAGGCGCGCGGGTCGGGCCAGGGATCGGTCGAAATCCGCCGCCGGTCCGGCATTCAACCGGCGCCGTCTCTTCTACGGAGTCGGCGTGACGGCGATCCTCGCCGGCTCGGCCGTGGTGGTCTTCGTGGCTCGCAATACGGCCATGACCCCGGAGGAGCGGGCATCGGCTGCCGAGACCCTGCTCGGTCTCTCGCCGGAAGTGATCGCCTCCGTGGAGGCGGGGTTGATCGCGGAGGGCTTCGACGCCGGGGATGCCGACGGCGTGCTCGACGACGAGGCGCGCTCCGGGCTGCGCGAGTGGCAGTCGGCCAGTGGACTGCCCGCGACCGGCTACCTCGACCGGGCCAGCGTGGCGGAGCTGCTGCCGCTGGGGGAGGCCGCCGAGCGCCAGGCCGAGATCGCCCGTCTCCGGGCCGAGGAGTCCGCCCGGCAGGCCGAGGAGGCGGCGCTCGAGGAGGCGCGGCAACGCGCCGCGGAGGCCGAACGGCTGGCGGCTCAGCGGCTCGCGGAGGCACGGCGGCTTGCGGAAGCTCAGCAGCGTTCCGAAGTGGAACGGCGCGAGGCGGAGATCCGGGCGGCGGAGCTGGAGCGGGAGGCGGAGGCCAGCCGCCTTGAGGCCGAGCGCCAGCGAGCCGAAGCGGAACGCCTGGAGGCGGAACGTCTGGAGGCGGAACGGCGGGCGGAGGAAGCGCGCCTGGCCGAGGAGCGTCGCGCCGAGGAGGAGCGGCGGGCGGAGGCGGAAAGACGCGAGGCCGAGCTGCTGGCCGAGGCTCAGCGCCTGGCGCAAGCCCAGCGGCAGGCTCAGGCCCGTGCGGAGGCGGCGCTCGGTCCAGCTGATCTTCTCATGATGTTCGGGAGCGCCCTTTCGGGGACGACCGGACGACTCAACTGGCACCAGAACGAGAACTGGGTGCGCTGGACGGGGCTCAACTTCTCGGGCGGCCGCGTCACCGGAATCGATCTGGCCGACCAGGGACTCGGCGGTACGATTCCCACGATGGTCGCCCGCCTGCGGGATCTCGACTTCCTCCGCCTCAGCGGCAACTACCTGACCGGCGTGATCCCCCGGGAGCTGGCAAACCTCCCGGCACTCGAGGTGCTCTATCTGGACGGCAACCAGCTCTCGGGTCCGATTCCCCCTGAAATCGGACGGCTGACCGCGCTCGAGGACCTCTTCCTGGACAACAACCGGCTGGTCGGCCCCATTCCCCCGGAACTGGGAAGCATGCCACGCCTCGTCCGCTTGCGGTTGTCGCGCAACGGGCTGTCGGGGGAAATCCCCGCTGAATTGGGGGCCCTGCGAAACGTCCAGGTGCTCCTGCTGAACGACAATGACCTGACCGGGGAGATCCCGCAGGCCCTCCAGCAACTGTCCAACCTCGAAAGACTGTCGCTCAGCAACAACCGGCTGTCCGGCTGCATCCCGAAGGATCTCTCCCGCTTCGCGTCGACCATCAACCCGCAGCGGGACGGCGTCATCCTGAGAACCTGCATCCTGCAATGAGCGCCAAGGTCGGACCGCACGCGAAGGTCGACGACCGCATCCCCTTTCGGGCCGTCGCGTTCTTCGGTTCCCTCATGGCGGGCATCGCGCTCGTGGGCGTGCTCTCCTACGTCTTTCCGGCGGGAGACGACAGCGTCGCCGCCGATCTGCTGATCGACCGCAACACCAACATCTTCCCGTATCCGTTCACCATCCAGAACATCATGTGGCTCGCATTCTGCGTTGCCGTCGGGGAGTTGGTGGTCCGCCACTTGGCGGGGCAGCGGGAGCGGAAACAGATGTTGCTCGGATTGCTGCCGGAAGAGGACGACACGGTCCTCCGGCAGGGCGACCTGGCTCCGATTCTGCGGCGCGTGCACCAATCCGACCCGGAACGCCGGCATGTGCTCCAGCGGCTGCTGACGGGCGCACTTCTGCAGTTCCGGAGCAGCGGCTCGATCGACCAGGTGCACTCCACGATCAACCTGTCCCTCGAGCTCTATCAGCATGAGGTCGAGATGCGCTACAACATGCTCCGCTACGTCGTCTGGCTCATTCCGACGCTCGGGTTCATGGGCACCGTGCTGGGGATCGCGTTCGCCATGCGGTCGGCGGGAATCATGTTCGCGGGGGCGGGCATCACCGGGGCCGGGATGGGGCCCGAGATGATGCAGCAGATCACCGGTGATCTGGGGGTAGCCTTCTATACGACGCTGCTCGCCCTCCTGCAGTCGGCGGTGCTGATGTTCGCGTTGCATGTGATGCAGGAGCGCGAGGAGGGCGCGCTCAACCAGGTGGGCCAGTACTGCCTGCTCAATCTGGTCACGCGGTTGCGGGAAGAAGGGAGGGCGTAAGCGATGAAGCGACGGAATCGGGAACTCAGCGTCTTCGGAATGTCGTCCCTCGACCTCTTTGCATCGGCGCTCGGCGCCTTCATCCTCATTTCGGTCATCATCTTTCCCTACGTCACCGGCGCCTCGCAGACGTCGGCGCCCACCGCCTCCCCACCACTGCCCCAAGTGGCTGCTGTCCCGACCCCCGAGGCGCCCGCGTGTCCCGTGTGTCCCACCTTGGCGTCGGTGCCGGCCCTACAGCCGCTATCGTGTCCGGTGTGCCCGACGCTGCCCGACGCCGGGGAGCCGGTGGAGTGTCCGGTGCAGCCTCCCGTACAGTGTCCGGTGTGCCCGACGCCCGAGCCGGTGCCCGACCCGCCCGCGTGCCCGGTTGTCGCCCCGCCCGCGATCTACCAGTTCCCCCACCTGGACCTGATCATCGTGTTGGACGTGACCAGCAGCATGGGGAGGCAGGTGGCGTCGCTGAAGGCGGAGGTTGGACAACTGAGCGACCTGCTGAGCGAACTCTCGCCCAGCTTCGGCATCGGCATGGTAGCCTTCGGCGACCGGTACTGGCAGCAGCCGCTGACCACCTTTCCGCTGCGCCAGATCTCCGGACCGACCCTCAACCGAGCCGCGTTTCGTGGCTTCGTGAACGGTCTGGACATAATGATGGGCGTGGGAGGCGGCATGAACCTGGATCCCCCGGAGGCCTTCCTGCAGGCGCTCGCGGAGGCGGCCCGGATGCCGGGGCGGATGGCGGCCCAGCGCCGCGTGATCGTCATGGTGACGGACAACCCGGCCTACCCGGAGGAAGTCAACGCCTCCATCGCGACCGCGGCCAACGTCGCGCAACGGAGCGGTCACCGGGTCTCAACGGTCTACATCAACACCACGGGCGCGCCGAATCGCGAGGCGGAGGCTTTTCTGCAGAGGGTGGCGACGGCGGGCGGAGGGCAGTACGTGCGGGACGTGGGAGGATCACTAACCGTCAATCTGCTGCTGTCGCTGCTATGAGGGGAGGCGCGGGCCGTGACCTGCCTGCCGCGACCCGCCTTCCTGCCACAACCTGCTTTCTTGTGCTTGGGAGTACGCTGATGTCCAGCCGCGAAGCGCTCCGCTCTCCACGATGTCCAGCGGGCTGGACGGTTCTCCTCCGGCCAGCGCTCCTCCTGCTCGCCTGGTCGCATCCGCTCCACGCCCAGAACGACGAGCGCATTCTCCTCGCGGCGTGCATCGGCGAGCCGGGGAGCGGCGACACCCACGTCTCGGGCATCGTCACGAACTCCGTTACCGGATCGCCCCTCACGGGCGCCCGCATCGAGGCGGTGTCTTCCGGCGGCACGGTCCTCACCGAGACCCACGCTCAGATCGGAGGTGAGTACCGCCTGTGCAAGCTGCCCTCCGCGCCGGGACTGGCGCTGCGCGCCGTCTTCGGCACCAATGAAGGCGCATCGGCGGTCATCCGCGGGTCGGGCCCGCAGTTCATGAACCTGACGATCCCGGTCTCCGACCCCGTCACCATCATGGGCACGGTGCTGGACAACGGCACCCAACAGCCGCTGGAGGGGGTGTGGGTGGCCCTCGCGGGCACCCGCTTCTCCACCGTCACCAACCACGAAGGCAGGTTCAGCTTCCTGGACGTGCCGCCCGGCAACCACGTGCTGCAGTCCAACCAGATAGGCTACGCCTTCCGCGCGGATTCACTCACCCTTCTCCGGCACGCGCTCGGACTGCGCATCGTGCTCTCCGAGGAAGCCATCCCGCTGGACCCCATCACCGTCACGGGAACACGGGACCGGAACGCCCTCCGCGACGTGGAGATCGCGGAATTCGGAAGCGCCTTCTCCAGTCGGTTCCTCGGCATGACGCCGTCGGAGGTAGAGAAGGTCAGACGCACGGCATCGTCCGCCATGGACCTGGTTGCGCGCGCCAGTCTGCCTCAGATCACACTTATCGATGTTCCAACCCTGGGGAGCATTTTCCGACGTTGCGCTGGGCAAACACGCGTACCCGAGGCCACTCTCGACGGCCTCGTGGCGCGCGCCCAAGGCGGCGCGAGATGCGCCGAGTTGTTCGTGGACGACGTCCACATTTCAGACTCGCCCGAATACCTGGAGTCGCTCTCGGCAGAAATGGTGTCCCATTGGCAGTTCATTCCCTCGCTCGAAGCGAGAGCCCGCTATGGACGTCTGGGTGAGAACGGCGTGCTGTTGATCTATACGCGGTAGAAGCCGTCGCCTCCTGACAAGGAACCAGTCGTTAGCGATCCGCACCGAATGTGCCAACCTGATCACCCGGACACTGAGACGCCAACGACTGCTACTCCTCATCTCGGCCGTGGTGTCTCGTCACTGACGCTCTCATGTCTGTCAAGTGGGTGATGGGGCGGTGAGGACGCGGTAGACCTCTCGCGGGACGTAGCGCTTCAGGCAGCGCATCACCTCGCGTTTGGAGAGGCCCTCCTGGGTGCGTCGCTGGACGTAGGTTCGGGTTCGTGGGTCGGTGCGCATCCGGCACAGGACGATCATGTGAAGGACGGAGTTGGCCTGGCGGTTCCCGCCACGATTGAGACGGTGCCGTCGCGCTTTACCGCTCGCGGCGGGCAGCGGGCAGGCACCGCACAGCATCGCAAAGCTCGCTTCGGAGCGCAGCCGCTCGGGACTCTCGCCCGCTGTGACCAGGAGTTCGCTCGCACTGGCGGTTCCCCCACGCCTCCGAGCTTGAGCAGTTCGGGCGCGAGTTCCTCGACGAGCGGAGCTATGAAAGACAGTCGAGTTCGGCGATCTCGTCGTCGAGGTCCAGGATCCGGCGGGCGAGGAACTTCAGCGAGAGCTTGGCCGCAACCATCGGACCGTCGTAATCAGCAGGGCCGTTGGCAACTCCCGCAGCCTCCCCATGCTTCCCGGCATTTGAGGCGCTTCCGTCGTGTGAGTGGGGCGGAATCAGTGAAGGATTATCTCCGGCGTCGAGGCGTGGGCGAGGCTCGCCTCTGGAACCTTTGGCGGCGAGGACGGCGCGGGTGGGAGTCCCGCCATTCAGGTCCGGTTTTCCAGCTTTCACGGCACGGTCCAGCAGGGTCCAGTACAACGTCAGGAAACGCAGATCGTGCAGTCCTGTATGACTTTAGACGATTTTCTGCTTTGATTCGTGCGACCCGAAATCCGCTGTTCCGGCTCCCGACGCTGTTCCGGGTCCCGGTGCTCGCCGCCTTCGAACGAGTGGACGACAAGCTGTACCTGAGGTTGCACGCGCTCCTCCAGCCAAAGCCCCAGGGCGTCCGCCCGGCGTTGCACCGCCGTGGTCATGTGCTCGGTCCCGGCGCTGCGCTCGGCGCGATAGAGCCTGGTTTCGGCCACCTCGAGCGCCTTCAGGAGCAGGGCGCCCACCTCCGGGTTGAGCCGGCCCCGCACCTCGTAGCTGCCGTCGTCGGTGAGCCACAGCGAGA
>JAJEBS010000153.1 GCA_022822425.1 Gemmatimonadota bacterium
TCCACGTCGACGAGAACTGGTACGAGTACGGCGACCTGCCCTACGACCTTGCCATCGACACCGAGCTCTCGCGCAGGCTGGTGGAAGGAACCCGGGAGATGGGCCTTACGGCCAAGGGCGTCGACTACGACGGCTTCCCCATCGACGCGGGCACCATCGTCGCCCACGCGGGACTCGACCCGGGGAAGCGCTATCCGCTGGCGATCGCCGCGAACAACCTCTACCACGACTACGAGACCACCCGCCGGCTGGGCGCGATGGCGGCGCGCGAAGCGGCCCGCATGGGCCGGCGGGTCGCGGTCATCGGGGTCGGCAGCCTCTCCGGCTCGACGTTCACCCGGGAGATCGACATCGCCGACGACCGCATCGCGAGCCAGGCCGACGAGGAGTGGAACCGGCGGGTGCTGGAGCTGATGTCGGCTGGTGAACGGCAGGCTATCGAGGAGCTTGCCGGCAATGCCGCAGGAGGAGCACGGGTGGACATGGGATTCAAGCATTTCGCGTGGCTTGCTGGCGCCATGGGCGAGCGGTGGTCCCATGGCGCGACGGTCCATGCGTACGGACCGATCTACGGCAGCGGGGCGGCGGTGGTGGAGTTTGGCCTCGACCTCGCGGGGTCCGGTTTGGCGGGAGCGCTCGGGCGATGAAGGGACGGACGGTGACGCGGGGCCGTGCAGACCGGTTCTGCTCGACCGATTCAGTCTGCGCCGGGAATTACGCCGCCGTATCCCCTGTGGCGGACGAGCCGGAAAGTGTGGCCTGATGCTCACCAACTACCGTCCCGCTCCCCTCGCGAGGCGGATCAGCCAAGATCGCGCTGAGTCTCTCGAACTGCTCCCTGATCCACTCCGCGGCCTCCGGCCATTCGTCTTCTTCGTCGCGTGTCCATTGCCTTCGGACAGATACCGACATTCCGTTCTCGCTGCTTTTTCACCAGGTTCTCTCCGAGTTCCTGATCGCCCATCTGGTCGCGAATTCTCCACGAGTAATGCCGCATGCGCGCCGCCCTTGCCGGTGACCCCCGGCTTTCTCCCGCCCGGATGTAGAGCCAGAGCAGCTCCGGGTTTCCGACATGGATTCCAATCCTGTCGTCTGATGAGTTCAGGGAACTCGTCCACTGGGATGCTCCACGCCAGGAGTCCTTCTGCCCCGGAACGCCGCCCGTGTGGTCCCTGAAGAATCTCCAGAATTCCGGGGTGCGGCTGTCCTCTTCGAATTCCACTTCGACCTTGACGTCGCATCGCCCGCCCATCTTCCGGCAACGTTCCGCACTCGTAGGGTAGTCCTGCTCGTACGGATACAGCACGTAGTCGTTGTGCCCGGGTATCGCGCGCACGGTGAGCGTCCCGACCGTGGACCCGGGAGGATAGCGACTGGCCGGGTGCACGTTCGAGCTGATGGCTTCGCCGGACAACCTCTTGGCGTTCGTCGGGTCTCGACCGAGGAGTGCCCCCGCGACATTCAGCACCATCTGGCTCGCAGCGCTCTCGGTATGCCAGGGACCGCCTTCGATCCGCCAGCGGAGGCCCGCCGAGCGACTCGGTGCCTCGCGTACGGCCGGTGCCTCCTCATGCCACGGCCAGCGACTCAGGGCCCGACGGGTAAGGTCTTCGGCGCGTCGTTCAAGCGCCTCCTCGTCCCACTCTCGTTCGTCCGCAAGGCGTCTCGTCATCCGGATCGAGCTGTTCCGGTACACCGTCCGTTTCGCATCGAACGTGCCCGCGCCCATCCCCGAATTGGTGGCATCGCCGCTCAGGGTCAGGTTCGCGAGTCGGTCGCGATAACGTCCGTGCTTCTCTTCGGCCTCCTCTCCCAGAGCAACTCGCCAATCGTCCGTGAGCTTCTGCGGCATCACATGTTCGATGGTCAGATGCTTGCGGGCCGGAGCCTCCTCCCGCTGCTCGGCTTCCATCATCGCGCACAGAACCGCGAACGATGTCCGCGTCGCGCTCCCACCATAAGCCTTGCGGGTTCGGATGCCCTCCCGGACCGCTTCGTCGCTCGGGATCCCCACCCGCGTGTTCCGGAGTCGTTGAATTCGCCCCAGCCAATGATCCGCAAATTCTTCATCCGCACCTGGACCAGGTCCATGCGCAAGCTCCGCTACGGCCTTGTTCATTCCGGCCGTCTGCCGATCGGCCAGCCACAACCGCGTGGTCCACGTCCCGATGCCACCAAGGGCCTTCGCCAGGCCGTCCTTGGTCGTTCCGGGCAAGCCATCGTTGGAAGCGTCGTTCAGGAGGCGCATCGTCAATGGACGGTGAATGTCGATCCCCATCTCCCGCAGGTGCCGGAGCTCCCGCTCGACCTTCGCGTCGGGGTGTTCTCCCGCCGTACCGGACAGGATTCCGTAGAGTTCCGCCAGCCGCGCGAGCTCTCGGCAGAGAGCTGGACGATCGGCGGCGTGCCCTTGGCGCACCGCCCATCTGCGAATTCCCTCATAGACTCGGTCGAGTCCATGAACTGCGCCCGTACGCCAGCGCAGTACGTCCCGAAAGAACATGTCCGTGGGTTCGGTGGTGTGCTCTGCCCCGAGCGTTCGTTCGATCCGAAGCCAATAGTTGTCGTGGAGATCCCGTTGCTCTACGTCCGGAAGCCCGATGAGGAGCCAGTTCTTGACTTTCTCGCTCTCCGTGAGCGGTCGGCCGGTGGCATTCAGGCTCTCGAAGATCTGCTGCGGATCCTCCTTGTCGCCAAGTCCGATGCTGACCACCTGGAGCCGTTCGAGACCCATCAGCAGGCGGGGCACGCCATGTCGGGCGACCAGGCGGCGCGCGATTCTCCAGGCCTGGGCCACGGCTCCGGCGCCCGTTGGGTTGCCTTCGAGACCGCGGCGGTATTCTTCATCATCGCCGTTCTGGAGCCTCAGCTTCCGGCGTTTGTCCGGGGACATGTCAGGGTTGGTCAGACGGCGATCGCGAATGATCTTCCGGGTCCAGTCGCCGCATCGGCCCTCCGGTCCGAGTTCGGCCGCGATGCAGGCGAGAAGGATGCTCACTGTCGTCAGCCTCTGTTGACCGTCGACGACGCGGATGGTGCTCATCACTCCCGGCGGTCCTGGCTCCCTGAAGGTGAGGAGGGTGCCGCCGTAGTGCATCGCATCGGGGCCGGCTACCGCGATCGTGAGGAGATCCTCAACCAGCCGTTCGATGTCGGATTGACCCCAACGGTACCGACGCTGCCAGCGCGGCACGACGTACTGGACATCTCCGTTCAGGAGTTGCAGAAACTGGATGTGTTGGGCGTCCATTTGTTCGTCATGTTCTCCGTTGCCCGCGAGGCCGAAGCCAAGTGCAAGGAAGCGCGCACGAGTTCGGGGATTCTCATGTGTCCCTGCGCTTGATGGTCTACTCCTCGTTTGAAGTCTACAAGTTGTGCGGGGGTCCGAGAGGCGTCTCTGCACGGGTGGGGGCCTTGGCCCGGACGATGTAGGTGTCTTCGCTTCTTCGGGGGTGGGCGCCCTCTCAGGCTCGACCTTCACCCAGGAGATCGACATCGCCGACGATCGCATCGCCAGCCAGGCCGACGAGGAGTGGAACCGGCGGGTGCTGGAGCTGATGTCGGCCGGTGACGGGCAGGCCATTCGGGAGCTTGCCGGCAATTCAGCGGACAGAGCGAGGGTGGACATGGGGTTCAAGCATTTTGCATGGCTCGTCGGCGCCATGGGCGAGCGGTGGTCCCACGGCGTGACCGTCCATGCGTACGGGCCGATCTACGGCAGTGGGGCGGCGGTGGTGGAGTTCGGTCTCGACCTCGCGGGGTCCGGTTCGGCGGGAGCGCTCGGGCGATGAAGGAATGGACGCTGACGCAGACCGGCATCGGACCGGTGCAGCGCAAGCGGCCGCTAGGCGAGGTCGCGTTTGCGGCGGTGCAGCTCGACAATCTGTTCCTTGATGGTCGGCTTCGCCACCAAGCCCGGTGCCCCTGCGGCAACGCAGATCGGCTGGTTGTTGCACTCATCCTTCGGCAAGCTCGGATCGACGAATCTCCGGCGCTCCCTTGCCCGGAACATCGGACTTGATGCCCGGTGCCATGGGAAATACCATCGTGGAATGATCATTACCATCGACCGCGCGGGAAGAGTAGTGGTGCCGAAGACTCTCCGTGAGCGATTCAACCTCACTGCCGGGACGGAGTTGGAAATCAGGGCGGTCGGAGACGGTCTGGAGCTCCGCAGAATGGACGCCGAAACCTCCCTGGTGCGCAAGCATGGAATCCTCGTGCACCATGGCAGCGCGCGCACGGCCCTCGACGTCGGCGAGTTCATCCGTGCCGAGCGCGAAGCCCGAATCCGTCGCCTGACGAACGACACCGACTGATGCGCACGCTGTTCGATACGTCGGTGCTGGTACCGGCCGTGGTCGATCAGCTCGCGAATCACGAATCCGCATTTGGCGCACTCCGACGCCATGGCGGAAGTGAACACCGGGGCTGTTGCTCGACCCACGCGCTGGCCGAGTGCTACGCAACCTTGACGGCCCTGCCCTTGCCGTCGCGCGTGCTGCCGGAACAGGCTCGAATCCTGGTGGAGGAGAGCATCGGAAAGCGGCTGGAGATCATTCAGCTCACGTCCGAAGACTACCTGCATGCTCTCCGGCTGGTGGCCAATCTCGGGCTGGCAAGCGGGGCGATCCACGACGCGCTGCATGCCCGTTGCGCGGTGAAGGCATCCGTCGACCAGATTCTCACTTACAACGTGGCCGACTTCGAGCGGTTTCAACTCCCGAACATGGTCGTGACGGCGCCGTGAACGGCATCGCACTCGCGGTCACGGCTCGCCGTACCGCCGGCGCCGTAGCCGCATAGTCGAACGATGACTGTCCCGCCCGCCACCCTCCGCCACCACATCGACGGCGGCCCGGTCACGAGCGGAACCCAGCGCACCTTCGAGAACCGCTCGCCCGTGGACGGGTCTCTCGTCTCCCTGGTCGCCGAAGCCGGCGCGGACGAGGTGGACGCGGCGGTCGCGGCGGCGAAGCGCGCCCTGCGCGGCCCGTGGGGCGGCCTGTCCGTGGCCGACCGCGGGAAGCTCCTGCATGCCGTCGCCGACGAGATCGACCGTCGGTTCGAGGACTTCGTCGCCGCCGAGGTGGCCGATACCGGAATGCCGGAGTCGTTCGCCCGCACGGTCGTGATCCCCCGCGGCGCCGCGAACCTCCGGTTCTTTGCCGACTTCGTCAGGAACCTGCCCGCCGACACCTTCCACCTCGAAACACCCGACGGCGCGGGGGCGCTGAACTACGTCGTACGTGCCCCGAAGGGCGTGATCGCCGTCATCTGTCCGTGGAACCTGCCGTTGCTCCTCACCACCTGGAAGCTCGGACCGGCGCTGGCCTGCGGCAACACGGTGGTGGTGAAGCCGTCGGAGGAGACGCCGTCGAGCACCGCGCTGCTCGGCGAGGTGATGCGCGCCGCGGGCATCCCCGACGGTGTCGTGAACGTCGTCCACGGACTCGGGCCCGACTCGGCCGGGGAGCTGCTGACGCGACACCCGGGCATCGACGCGATCACCTTCACCGGCGAATCCGCGACCGGAGAGGCGATCATGAAGGCCGCCGCGGTCGGCGTGCGCGACGTCTCGTTCGAGCTCGGCGGCAAGAATCCGGGGATCGTCTTCGCCGACTGCAATCTCGAGAAGGCAATCGAGGAAACGACCCGCTCCACCTTCGCCAACAGCGGGCAGATCTGTCTCGCGACCGAACGGCTCTACGTCGAGCGAGCCGTCTTCGACGCCTTCGTCGAGGGCCTGGCGGCGTCCGCACGGGCGCTCAAGCTCGGCGAACCGAAGGACCCGCAGACCCGGATGGGACCCCTGATCAGCCACTCCCACCGGGACAAGGTGATGGGCTACTACGAGTCCGCCCGCACCGGCGGAGCCGAGATCGTCACCGGCGGCGGCATTCCGGATCTCGGCCCTGCCCTTGCGGGCGGAAGCTGGATCGAGCCGACCATCTGGACCGGGCTCGGAGAGGACTCCCCGGTCGTGCACGAGGAGATCTTCGGCCCCTGCTGCCACATCCGACCCTTCGACGATCCCGACGAGGCGGTGGCGCTGGCCAACGACACCGACTACGGACTGGCCTGCACCCTGTGGACCGAGAACGCCTCGCGCGCACACCGTCTCGGCCGGCGCATCGACGCCGGAATCGTCTGGGTCAACTGCTGGTTCCTGCGGGACTTGCGCACACCGTTCGGCGGCGCAAAACGCTCGGGCATCGGCCGGGAAGGCGGCGCCAACTCTCTGGAGTTCTACACGGAAACGCGCAACGTCTGCATCAAGCTCTGAACCGACGGGGGTACCAGGGGCCGTACCGCGGCCCGAACGAGCGGCCAGGTCCGGAACTCCATCCATGTTCGGCAGGCGCCATCTGCTCCCGACCGGCAGGGCCGCAGTCCAGCCGCTCATTGCAGCCGCTGGCGGGAGACGCCGTGTCGAGACGCGGGGAGACGTTCTCCGGGCAAGCAATCGACGGATACGGCGCATCCACCGCTTCGCGCCAAGCCGCGGTGATGCGCCGGTTCGGACGAGTGCTCACCCGAATGTCAATACGGTGTATTGACAATTGTTGGAACGCGACTATGGTGGTTTTCGTGGGCAAGACGCACCAGCTTCAGATCCGCGTCAGCGCGCAGGACAAGGCGCGCATACGAGCACGGGCGGCGAGTGCCGGAATGGACGTGTCCAAGTGGGTCTTGCAACAGTTGCTTCCGCCGGTCGAGCGCGATTTCCAGGCGCTTTGCGCAGAGCTGGCGGCGCGTCCGGATGCACGGTCATTCACGTTCGCCGAGCTCCAGGACTGGTTCCACAGGTTGACCGGAGGCGAGCTCATCCGGGCGGTGCGCCGCCCCCCGGAAGCTCCGCTCCCCCCGTTCGAGGCGAACTACCTGGCAGCGACGGTCGAGCACGCGGCCGCGATCAAGGGAATCGATCCGCCGCGGTGGACGGCCACCGTGGAGCCGCTCGACGCGCCCTGGTTCGCTTCCTCCCTCAGGAGCCTGCGGCTGCATCTTCTGACACATTCCCCGCCCCCGTTCCGGCGCCGGAACCTGTTCATCGACAGCAGCGTCGGGCAGCGGGTGTAGTGGAATACTCCAGGCGCGACATCGAACGCCTGTTCGACCGCTTGAACGACGAGCTTGCGCGCCGGGATATCGCCGGGGAGGTGTACGTGGTGGGCGGCGCGGTCATGTGCCTCGTGTTCGACGCGCGCGCATCGACCCGGGACATCGACGCGTTCTTTCGTCCCGCGAAGGAGGTGCGCGCGGCCGCGCGGGCGGTGGCCGCCGCTTCCGGACTGCCGGACGACTGGCTCAACGACGCGGTCAAGGGGTACCTGAGCCACAAGGAGGACTTCCATCGGTACCTGGATCTGCCCAACTTGCGTGTGCTCACCGCAAGCCCGGAGTATCTGCTTGCAATGAAGTGCCTTGCCATGCGCCTCGGCGAAGGGTTCCACGACGAGGAGGACGTGCGTTTTCTCCTGCGCTACCTCAACCTCACCGACTATGGCAAGGCGCTGGAGGTCGTCACCCGCTACTACCCGCGGGAACGATTCCCGCAAAAGACGCTGTATGCGCTGGAGGAACTGCTCGAACCGTCCGAGCAGCACTGACGGGCGCTCGACGGACCTGACTCCGTCCGGCAGAGACACGGGAATCACCGGTTTGACACCGCCACGACATGCGATTCACGATTCCCGCTCGCAGGACGGAATTCGGCGGACGGCAATCCACGAGGCAGGCCGCGCATCCATGGCAACCATCAAGACCGGACTGATCCAACTCGCGCTCAAGGGCGACGCGGAGGACACGCCCGCCGCCATCGGCGAGCGCATGATCGAGGCCCACGTCCCGTTCATCGAGGAGGCCGCCGCCGCGGGGGTGCAGGTCCTGTGCTTCCAGGAGGTGTTCAACCAGCCCTACTTCTGCCCGAGCCAGGATACGAAGTGGTACGCGGCGGCCGAGCCGATTCCGGACGGCCCGACCACGCGGCTCATGTGCGAGCATGCCCGCCGGCACGGCATGGTCATCGTCGTCCCCATCTACGAGGAGGCGATGACCGGGGTGTACTACAACACCGCCGCGGTCATCGACGCGGACGGGACCTATCTCGGCAAGTACCGCAAGAGCCACATCCCGCAGGTCGCGGGCTTCTACGAGAAGTTCTTCTTCAAGCCCGGCAACTCCGGATGGCCGGTGTTCGACACCGCGTTCTGCAAGCTCGGCGTCTACATCAGCTACGACCGCCACTTCCCCGAGGGCTGGCGGGCCCTCGCCCTGAACGGCGCGGGGTACATCGTGAACCCGTCGGCCACGGTGGCGGGGCTGAGCCAGTACCTTTGGAAGCTGGAGCAGCCGGCCGCCGCGGTCGCCAACGGCGTGTTCATCGGCGCCGTCAACCGCCCCGGCACCGAGGCCCCGTGGGACATCGGCCGCTTCTACGGCACCTCCTACGTGGTCGATCCGCGGGGCCGGATCCTGGCCGAGGCCAGCGAGGACGGCGACGAGCTGGTGGTCGCGGACC
>JAJEBS010000120.1 GCA_022822425.1 Gemmatimonadota bacterium
AAGGTGTTGGTGACCTGCCGGCGAAAGCGCCGCGGCACGTGCACGAAGCGTACGAGGCGGATGACCGCGGGGAACGGGATGTTGCGGTGCTCGGAGCGGAATGCGCGCGCCTCCTCCGCCTCAAGAATCTCCGCCTTCGAGTCCAGCACCAGGCGCACCGCGCGGCGCGCGGGGACGATGGTCAGTGGCTCGAAGGAGGCGTTCAGCGCGAGGCAGCTCATCGCGAATCCGGGTTGCGGGACCTTCCCTGACTGCCGCCGCCCCGGCTCCGGCACTTCCCCGGACCCGGCCGGCTGCCTGACTGCGTGGGCGGCCGTTGACGGCCCATCCCCACGGCCAGACTGATCAGCGCCGCAAACTATCGGGGATCGGGAGGTGGAAGCAACTGCGGCACGAGCCGTCGGGCCCGCCTGCCCGCGAGCATCGGCGCGGCGCTTCTGCTACAGCAGCGCCATCGGATCGCGGTCGATCAGAACCCGCGCGTCGGAGGGAGGTCGGAAACCCGTCGAAAAGGCTCGAGTGAGAGTTCCCAGGGCGCGCGCGGACGGGCTGCGCAGGAGGAAGTGCCAGCGCCACCGACTCTGCAGGCGCTCAATGGGCGCAGGAGCCGGGCCCGTGAGTTCAACCCGTGTGCCGCGCAGCCGGCGCTCCACCCACGCGGCCGCGTCTTCGGCGGCGGTCACGGCGGTGTCGGGATCGGGGCTGGTCACGATCACGTTGACCAGGCGCGCGTGCGGCGGATAGCCGGGTCCCGCCCGCTCGGTCAGTTCGCGCTCGGCGAACCCTTCGTAGTCGTGTTCGCGCGCCGTCCGGATGGCGTAGTGGGCGGGCATGCGGGTCTGGATCAGGGCCTCGCCGCCCAGGGTGCCCCGCCCCGCCCGGCCCGCAACCTGGCTCAAGAGCTGGAAGGTGCGCTCGCTGGCGCGGAAATCCGGCAGGTGCAGACCGACGTCGGCATCCACCACCCCGACCAGCGTAACACGCGGGTAGTCGAGGCCCTTGGCGATCATCTGCGTCCCCAGCAGAATGTCGATCTCGCCGCGGCCCACGCGTCCCAGGATCTCGCTGTGCGCCCACTTGCGCGCGGTCGTGTCCACGTCCATGCGCGCGACCCGGGCCCCCGGGAAGGACTCGGTTACGACGCGCTCCACCTGCTCGGTGCCGAGGCCCCGGCGGGAGAGCGCGCGGGAGTCGCAGCGGCGGCAGCTGTCGGGCACGCGCTCTTCGTAACGGCAGTGATGGCAGAGCAGCCGCCCGGTGGCGCGGTGGAAGGTGAGCGACACCGAGCAGGCCGCGCACACGGGCACATCGCCGCATTCCCGGCACTGGAAGAAGGTCGAGTAACCACGGCGGTTGAGCAGCAGAATGGATTGTTCGCCGCGATCCAGGCGGCGACGGATGGCAGCCGTCAGCTCGGGCGAGAGCACGGTGCGGCCGGTGGTCGAGGGGCGCGCCGGCCGGCCGCCGTTGCGGGGATCCGCGGCCGCTGAGGAAGAGGGTTCGCGAAGATCCACGACGCGCACGGGGGGCAACGAGCCCCCGGTGGCACGCTCTGGAAGTCGCAGCAGCTCGAACTTTCCGCCGATCTGGTTCGACCAGCTCTCGAGCGAAGGGGTCGCGCTGCCCAGCAGGCACAGGGCACCCTCCCGGCGGGCACGCATTATGGCCACGTCGCGGGCGTGATACCTGGGGGCGTCGGACTGCTTGTAGCTGCCTTCGTGCTCCTCGTCCACGATGATGGCGCCCAGGTCGCAGAGGGGCGCGAAGATGGCCGAGCGGGCGCCGATGGCGATGCGCCGCACCCCCGCTCGCAGCTGTCGCCAGGCGTCGTAGCGCTCCCCGTCGGAGAGCCCCGAATGCAGCACGGCGACGCGGTCGCCGAAGTGCGCGCGGAAGCGGGTCACGGTCTGGGGGGTGAGCGAGATCTCCGGTACGAGCACGATAGCCGACCGGGAGCGCGCGTCCACGACCTCCTTCAGCAGCTCGATGTACACCAGGGTCTTGCCGGACGCGGTGACGCCGTGCAGCAGGACGGGCCGCGGCGCCGGTGCATCCAGCGCGGACACGAGCCGCCTCAGCGCGGCGGCCTGGGCGGGATTGGGCGTCAGGTCGGGAGGCTGCTCCGTACCGGTCGAGGCAAAGGGGTCGCGCACGACCTCCTGGTCGCGGACCGCAACGATGCCCTTCCCTTCCAGAGCCTTCACCACGCCCCGGCCGATGCCCTGGTCGAGAAGCGAGGCAAGCGGGATCGATCCGGCGGCCCGCTCCAGGGCTTCGTAGGCGGCCCGCTGGCGCGGGGCGCGCGCGAAGGCGGCATCCCGCTCGGCGAGCGACTCCAGCCAGCGCGCGATGTGCACGACCTTCCGGGTTCGCGCCATCGGCCCCGGCCCGTGCCTCGTCCCGCTGAGCACCGACGGTAGCGCCGCGCGCAGCACGAGCCCCAGCGGAGCGATGTAATAGGCGGCCATCCAGCGGGCGAGTTCCAGAAGCCCCGGCGGCAGCGACGGCTCCTCCTCGAGGATCTGCGAGATGCGGCGCAGGCGGAGCTTGCCCGAACCCGGACGACCCGGACCGACCACCCATCCAACCCGTTTCGCCCTGTGGAAGGGGACGAGCACGCGGGTGCCCGGCATCGGCTTCGGCGCGTCCGGACCCAGGGCGTAGGTGAAGGTCTGGTCGACGGGAAGCGGGAGGGCGACTTCGACGCGGGACGGCACTACGGGCGGCGGGCGGAGCCGTAAGCGGTCGTCAGCGGTGCGCGCGCGGATTCATCCACGTGCTCCCGACAGGAGGAAGACCTCCTCCTGGGGATCGGGCGTGGTCACCTCGGGTCCGTCCTCGCCGAGATGGACGTCCACTTCGCTGCGCACGCCGATGTCGTCGGGGATGTAGATGCCCGGCTCTATGGAGAAGCCGACGCCGGGGAGGAGAAGGCGGGTGTCGCGCGTCTCCAGGTTGTCGATGTTGGGGCCGCTGCCGTGGAGATCGACGTCGATGGAGTGACCGGTCCGGTGCACGAAATGGCGTCCGTAGCCGCGTTTGCGTATGAGCTGTCTGCAGACGTCGTCCACCTCGTAGCCGCACACCTCGTCACCCGCGGCCGTGCGCTCGCGCAGGAACTCGACCGCGGCGTCGCGGGCATCGCGCACCGCCTCCCAGATCCTGCGGGTGCGGCGGGGGAGCCGGGCGCCCAGGTAGCCCATCCAGGTCTGGTCGGCGGGGATGTCCTCGGCGGTCGGCTTGCCCCACAGGTCGATGAGCAGGAGGTCGCCCCGCCGGATCGGCTCGCCCTCGCCCACGGGCGCGTAGTGGGGATCGGCGGCCCGCGGGCCGATGGCGACGATGCAGTCCACCTCCTCGGCGAGGCCGCCGGCGTTGAGGCGGGCACGGATCCAGTCCGAGAGGGCGCCCTCGGTGGTGGGCTCCCCGGCCTCGACGGCGGCGGCGGCGCGCTCGAAGGCCTCGCGGGCAACGCGGGCCGCCACGGCGGCGGAGCGGCGGTGGGTGGCCAGCTGCCCGGCCGTCCATCGCGAGTGAAAGAGCGACACCAGATCGCCCGAGCTGACCGGATCCACCCCCACGGCCCGAAGCAGCTCCATCATCCCTCCGGGAACCCGGTCCAGGTACGGGATGGCCGAGCCCGGCGAAGTTTCGACGGCGAGGCGCGGGCGGCCGCGCACCAGATCGGCGAGCGCCGACTCCATCTCGCGCCACGACGAATAGATCCGCTTGCGCCAGGGCCAGTGTCGCCACGACGAGCCCTCGATGGCGTGGATCAGCGCCACCGGATCGCCGCGGTCCGGCACCATTGTGAAGGAGCGGCGCGTGTTCCAGCCAAGGCCGACCATGGAGGCCGCGATGGGGTTCTGGCCGTGGAACTCGAAGAGCAGCCAGCCGTGCAGCCTCATGTCGGCGAGCGCCGCCTGCACCTGTTCGACGCCCTCGCGGGTCAGAAGTGGGCTGTCGGCCAAAGGGGTCCTCCCGTCGCGGGGTGAGCTGCGGGGCCGAAGTCTCCCCGCGGGGGATGACATCCGACCGGGTTCTGCGGGCCGCGAATAGTAGGAGCCGCGGGCGGGCGATTCAATGCCCGAATCCGGTCGCGCCCCCGCCGACTTCCGCCCCGACAACCGGTTCGGATCGCCGCCACCTATCTCGGCGCTTCCAATCCCGCCAACGCCTGAATGACCGCGACCGCCCCCTCTCCCGTGCGCGCCGGGTCGTACCCTCCCTCGAGCAGCGCCACGACCCGACCGGCGGCGTGCCCGGCCGCAAGATCCATGACCCGCAGCGTCATGCGGTGGAAGTCCTCGGGCTCGAGCAGCATCCCGCCGAGCGGATCGCCCGCCATCGCGTCGAATCCGGACGAGATCAGGACGAACTCGGGCTCGAAGCCGGCCACGACCTTCGCCAGCGCCTCGTCGAACACCTCGATCCAGGTTGAGCGTGGCGTGCCGGCGCGCAGGGGCAGGTTGAGCGTGGCGCCCAGGCCCGGACCGCTGCCCCGTTCCTGGAGGGAGCCCGTGCCCGGGTAGTGGGGAGACTGGTGCAGCGACAGGTAGAAGACCGTCCCGTCCTCGTAGAAGATGTCCTGGGTGCCGTTCCCGTGGTGGACGTCCCAGTCGACGATCAGCACCCGCTCGGCGAGGCCCCGGGCCTGCAGGTGGCGGGCCGCGACGGCCACGTGGTTGAACAGGCAGAAGCCCATGGCGCGGTCGGCCGTGGCGTGATGGCCGGGCGGCCGGCTGGCCACGAAGGCGGCCCGGGCCGTGCCGGCCGCGACCGCCTCCGCCGCCGTGATCGCCGCGCCCGCGCTCCCGGCCGCCGCACCCCACGAGGCGGGCGAGACCACCGTGTCCGGGTCCAGCCGCACCAGCCCCTCCTCGCGCGAGCGCGCCACCGCCCGTCGGACGCGTTCCACGTGGTCCGGGGTGTGCACCCGAAGCAACTCCTCCTCGGTGGCCGGGCGCGCGTCGCGCTGTTCCACCCGGTCGTGGAGGGTGAGCAGGTTGCGGCCCACCGTCGATGCCAGGGCGCGCAGACGGCCCTGATGCTCGGGGTGACCCCACCCGGTGTCGTGCAGGGGGGCGTCGGGGTGGAGGTAGAATGCGGTGGGTGGACCGTCGGCCATCATCCGGGCGCGTCCTGGCCGGCCGCGACCAGATCGGCGCGCACGGCGGGCCGCGGCGCTGCGCCGCTCCCGTTCCCGCTGCCGGACGACGCCAGGCGGTCCTGCAGACTCCTCACCTCCGGCGCCCGCGACCGCAGCGCGATCACCGCGTCGCACGCCGCCGTCATCGCCGACATGGTGGTGAGGTACGGAACGCCGTTGGTGATGGCGGCCCGCCGCATCCTGAAGTCGTCGTACTGCGACTTCTTGCCCAGGGGGGTGTTCACCAGCAGCTGGGCCCTGCCGCTCACGATCATGTCCACGATGTCGGGGCGGCCCTCGTTCACCTTGAAGACGCGCTCGGCGGGCACGCCCAGCCGGTTCAGATACGCGCAGGTGCCCGCAGTCGCCAGGATGCGGAATCCCAGGTCGTGGAAGCGGCGCGCAAGCGCGGTCACGGTCGGCTTGTCGGAGTCGTTGACGGTGATGATCACCGTGCCGCCGCCCTGAGGCAGATGATTCCCGGCGGAGGTCTGCGCCTTGGCGAAGGCCATCCCGAAGGAGTCGTCGAAGCCCATCACCTCTCCGGTCGAGCGCATCTCGGGTCCGAGCAGGACATCGACGTCGAAGCGGTTGAAGGGGAACACGGCCTCCTTTACCGCCACCCCCGGAACGGAAGGCTCCCCGGGCACGTTCAGGTCGGCGAGCCGCTCGCCCGCCATCACGCGCGCAGCCAGACGCGCCAGCGGGACTCCGGTGGCCTTCCCCACGAACGGCACGGTGCGCGAGGCCCGCGGGTTCACCTCCAGCACGTAGACCCGCCCGTCGCGGATGGCGTACTGCACGTTCATGACCCCGATCACGCCCAGCTCGAGCGCGAAGCGGCGGGTGAGCTCGCGCATTTCCTCGAGCTCGGCGCCCGTAAGCAGGTAGGGGGGCAGAACGCAGGCGGAATCTCCGGAGTGGATGCCGGCCTCCTCGATGTGCTGCATGATGCCGCCGATCACGACGTCGACGCCGTCGGAAAGCGCGTCCACGTCCGCCTCGAATGCGTCCTCAAGGAAACGGTCGATCAGGACCGGGTGCTCCGGCGCCGCCTCCATCGCCCGGACGAAGTAGCTGCGCAGCGAGGCCTCGTCGTACACGATGTGCATCGCCCGTCCGCCAAGGACGTAGCTCGGCCGCACCAGCACCGGGTAGCCTACCCGGCGCCCGACCTCCACCGCCTCCTCGACGCTGGTGGCCACCCCGTTGGGGGGCACGGCCGCGCCGATGCGGCGGCACAGGCGCTCGAAGCGCTCGCGGTCCTCGGCGCGGTCGATGGCGTCAACCGGCGTGCCCAGGATGGGGGCGCCCGCCTCGGCCAGTCCCTGGGCCAGCGAGAGCGGCGTCTGGCCGCCCAGCTGCACGACGACGCCGACCGGCCGCTCGCGCTCGACGATTTCCAGCACGTCCTCCAGCGTCAGCG
>JAJEBS010000067.1 GCA_022822425.1 Gemmatimonadota bacterium
ACGTGCCGCCCGGGTTGCTGGGCGGGATCTTCGGCCAGGCGCCGGGGAGCGTCAGGGTCTTCGGGTCCGTGAACAACGTGTACATATGGACGGACTACTGGGGATGGAACCCCGAGGCGAGCGTCCAGTCGACCGGGCTGACCCCGGGGCAGGACTACGGGGCGTACCCGCTCATGCGGGCGTTCCAGTTCGGCGCCGAGATCGGATTCTAGGGGGGATGACAATGAAGACGACAATACGAACCGTGGTAATCCTGCCGGTGGTCTTCCTCCTCTCGTCGTGCAGCGAGGACTTCACGCTGCTGAGCCCGATCTCCGAGCGGAACGTGGAAGACTTCTACCAGACTCCCGTCGACTTCGACGTGGCCATCAACGGGGCCTACGCCACCCTTGCGAGCAACGGCGCCTACAACCGCTCCTACGTCCTCCTGCACGAGATGCGCTCGGACAACACCATGAACGGGGGCGGCGCGACCGGTCTCGCGGAGGTGTACCATCGCATCGCCCACTTCTCGGAGCTCTCTACGCAGGAGGAGCTGTCCATTCCCTGGACGACGGCGTACCAGGGCATCGCGCGCACGAACCTGATCCTCGACCGGCTGGACAACCTGGAGGATCAGAACGTCGCCAACCGCATCCGGGGTGAAGCCCTCTTCATCCGTTCGCTCTTCTACTATCATCTCGCCGTCCTGTGGGGGAACGTTCCGCTGCAGATCGAGGCGGTGACGTCGCCCAACGTCGAGGTGAACCAGGTGAGCGCGGATGTGGTCTACGCCCAGATCGCCGAAGATCTGGAGACCGCCCAGGGGCTGCTGCCCGCGTCCTACAGCGGGGCCGATGTCGGGCGGGCCACCAGCGGCGCCGCCAACACCCTGCTCGGCCTGGTCTACCTGACCAACGGCCAGTCGGCCCCGGCGGCGGACGCGCTGCGCCGGGTGGTGAGTTCCGGACAGTACTCGCTGGTGCCCAACTACGCCGATCTCTGGGGCGTGGCCAACGAGAACAACGCCGAATCCGTGTTCGAACTCCAGTACAAGGCGGGCGGCACCGGGACCGGAAGCCAGTTCACCGACTACTACACGCCGTTCGGGGGATCCGGCGGGGTCGGGGCCGGCAACGCGCCCCAGGTCCTCTCGCCGGGCATCGACCAGATCCACTCGATGCAGTACATGATGGCGGAGGAGGACGCGCGCGGCATGGGCGGAACCTTCGCCGTCTCGGACGAAGGCAACGTCTACGTCAGGAAATGGGAGAGCATCCCCTTCGCGCAGGCCGACGCGGACAACAACTTCCCCGTGTTCCGCTATGCGGACGTCCTCCTGATGCTGGCCGAAGCGCTCGGCGAGGGCGGCGAGGCGTACGGCCTGATCAACCAGGTGCGCGCGCGCGCCGGAGTGTCGCCCATCGACGCCGGCACCGCGGGGACCTTCCAGGAGAAGCTGCTGTTCGAGCGGCAGCTCGAGTTCATCACCGAGGGCAAGCGCTGGGCCGACCTTCTCCGCTTCGGGGTCGCGCCGCAGGTCATGTCGAGCTTCGAGCCCCTGATGGCCGCAGGCCTCTCGGCGGGGGACATCCGGCTGGTCTATCCGATTCCTCAGCGGGAGATCGACGTGTCGCCGGGAGAGATGGTGCAGAATCCGGGCTGAGACAGGGCAGGGTGAGCTGACGCGCACGGCCGGCTGACATGGCTCGCGCGCGCAAGCAGGCCGTGAATCGGCCCGCCGCGGGAAGCCGGTCGCTTTCAGGGAAGGCCCTGGTCGCACTGAGTGCAGTGGGGCCGGGGCTCTTCCTGATCGGGTACAACATCGGCACGGGCAGCATCACCACCATGGGCATGGCGGGCGCCCGGTACGGCATGAACCTGCTCTGGGCGCTCGTGCTGTCGGGGGTCTTCACCTATGTGCTGATGGTCGCGTTCGGGCGGCTGACGCTGGTGACCGGGCAGACCGCACTGCAGAGCTTCAAGACCGGGATTCCGGCGGTCGGCAGGGTTCTTGCCCTGTACGTGCTGATCGCGCTGGTCCTGGGCGAGCTGGTTGCGCTCACCGGGGTGATGGGGATCGTGGCGGAGCTGCTCCAGGAGGGGATCCGGCTCGCCTCGCCGGCGGGGAGTCTCGTGATCCCGACTTTCTGGATCGTCCTGACGGTCGCGAGCGGCATCTTTCTGATGCTCTGGTTCGGCCACTACCGGGTCTTCGAGAGGGTGCTGACCGCCTTCGTCATCCTGATGGTCTTCTGCTTTGTCGCGGTCTTCTTCATGGTCTCGCCCGGCTACACGGCGGTGGTGGCCGGAATGATGCCGTCCGTTCCGGACACGCCGGACGCCAGCCGCCTGGTGGCCGCCATGGCCGGCACGACCTGTTCGGCGGCGGTCTTCATCGTGCGCAGCACGGTGGTGGCCGAGAAGGGGTGGACCGCGGACGACCTCGGGCGCGAGAAGCGGGATGCGCTGGTGTCGGCCTCGGTGATGGTCTTCCTGAGCGCGATGGTCATGGCCGTCGCGGCCGGTACCCTGTTCGTTCGGGGCATGTCCATGGAGTCGACGCTGGAGATGATCGGGCTGCTGGAACCCATTGGGGGCGACCTTGCGGCCTTCCTGCTGATCGTGGGGATCTCCGGGGCCGGGCTCTCCACGGTTTTTCCCCTGGTGCTGATCGCGCCCTGGCTGATCGCCGACTACGCGGGCTGGAAGCGGGATCTGCGCTCGCGCTCGTCCCGGTTGCTGATCGGGCTGGGGCTCCTCTTCTCCTTCGGGTCGGTGTTCCTTGAGCAGACACCCCCGGTGCTCATGGTGATCGCCATGGCGCTGCAGGCGGCCATCCTGCCCGCGGTGGCCATCCCCGCGTTCTACCTGCTGAACCGGAGGGAGGTGATGGGCGAGGAGCACCTGGCCACGCCGGGATGGAACGCGGGGCTGGTCGCCGTGATCCTGTTCTCGCTGGTCACGACCTGGTTTGCCGTCACGGGACTCCTGGGATGACGGCGCATGACGCTCCGGCGGGCGCGATGGCACCGCGGCCCCTGCGGTCGTTTCGCAAGGATGAACTGCGGGTCGAGGTGTACGGCACGTCCGAAGGCATGGGGAAGGCGGCCGCCGCACGCGTGGAGAGGCGCCTGGCTTCCACGATCGCGGGCAGAGGAGATGCCGGCGTCGTCCTGGCTTCGGCGGTGTCGCAGCTGTCGTTTCTCGAGAATCTCCGGAGCAGGCCGATCGACTGGGCCAGGGTCACCGTCTTC
>JAJEBS010000188.1 GCA_022822425.1 Gemmatimonadota bacterium
TCTCGCTGTGGCTCACCGACGACGGCAGCTACGAGGTGCGGGGCCGGCTCAACCCGGAGGTGGGCGCCCTGCTCCTGAAGGCGCTCGAGGTGGCCGAAACCAGGCTCTATCGCGCCGAGCGCAGCGCCGGGACCGAGCACAAGACCACGGCGGTGCAACGCCGCGCGGACGCCCTGGGGCTTTGGCTGGAGGAGCGCGTGCAACCTCAGGTACAGCTTGTGGTCCACTCGTTCGAAGGCGGCGAGCACCGGGAGCCGGAGCAGCGTCGGGAGCCGGAACAGCACGAGGACCCGGAGCATCAAGAGGAGCAGCAAGAACACGCATCGGCCGCCGTTGTGGTCACCGAGGATGCCTCGCGCGTTTCAGCTGAAACGTCTTTGCGGCTCCTCTGCGATGCCGAGGTGGTGCCCATCGCGCGGGCAGCCGACGGCTCCGTGCTCGATGTCGGGCGCCGGCGTCGGACCGTGGGCTGGAGGCTGCGCAAGGCCCTCGAAGCTCGCGATGGCGGGTGCCGCTTCCCCGGATGCGCCTCGCGCGCGCGCGCGCACGCGCACCACATTACACCGTGGGCCGATGGCGGGGAGACGGCCATGAACAACCTTGTGTTGCTGTGTCCCTTCCACCACCGCGCGGTCCACGAGGGGGGCTGGGGGGTGGAGATGGACGAATGGGGAGCCCCGCGCTTCTTCAATCCCCTGGATGCTCGAGTGCCGGAAGTGCCGGCGGCCCCGGACATCGGCACGCTGCTGCCCGGCGGCGACTCGTCGATCGACCCCCCGGCGTCCCCGGCTCAGGACTTCGGCCTGGCCGGCTGGCATGGCCGGGACGGCATCGATGCCTGGACCGCGACCACGCTGTGGACGGGCGAACGCGTCGACTGGGACTGGGCAATGTTGTGCCTCTGGAGGGAGGGTGGTGAGAGACGGAGGGAAGGGGGGCACACCAGCCAGCCCTGACTGCGGTCGCCGCCGAGCAGGATCGTCCCATCCCACCATTCCTCTGCCCACGATTCGGTGCGACCGTCTTGTCGTGACCACCCGACGCCGGCCCTCGCCCCGGGTGTCAGCCGTCCCTCCAGCTCCATGCGCCACGCAAGACGATGCCCGAAAAGCGAAGGCAACCGCGCAAGCCGAAGCACGACGCCGCCTATAAGCGCATCTTCGCACACGCGCGCACGACGGCTGATCTCCTGCGCGGCTTCGTCGGCGACCTCGCCCATCATCTCGACTTCACGACCCTGGAAAGGCTTCCGGCAAGCTTCGTCACAGAGCACCTCGGGCAGCGGCACGCCGACTTGCTGTGGAAGATGCAAACCGTCAAGAGGTACCCCGTGAGTTGGTTGGCTACCTCCCCAGGCATCGGTATCTTCTCCTTGATCTCAAGGCACTCGATCCACTGCTGCTTCCGGTCGAGAACGTGGTCTCGCTGGTGACGATGCTCGAGCAGGCCGGCTCGCAGACTCAGCTGGAGGAACTGGGAGCGTCGCTGGCCGACTGGCTGCGAAGGATCGGCGAGACGGAATTGCTCGACAGCTTCGAGGCCTGGATCACGCAGGTGCTGGAGGAACGAACCGGCCCGCGGGGCAGACCGGATCTCAATATCGGAATCGAGGAGGAAAGCGGAATGTCTTCTGTATTGGCCGAACGGGTGAGAAAGTGGGGTGACGAGCTGAACCAGCAGTGGCTGGAGAAGGGCATCCGTCAAGGGCGTCGCGAGGGCATCCGTCAAGGGCGTCGCGAGGGCGTGCGGCTGATCTTGCGGCTGGCCGCGCGGCGGTTCGGACCGCCCGTTGCCGACCGGCTGGCTCCACTGCTCAACGAGCTTTCGGATCCCGGGCGCATCGCAGCCGTGGCAGACGCCGTAATCGAATGCGAGACTGCCGAAGATCTCCTCGCGAGGGCGGAAAAGGCCTGACGGACGCGTCGCGCGTCCCTACCTCCCCCTCCACACCACGCCCACCTTCAATCCCGTCTCCCCCGCGTCCAGAACCGTCGGCACCGTAACGCCCACCTCGGTGAACTGCGCGGTCCACTGCTCGTCGCAGTAGGGAGTGTGGGTGGCTTCGACGCGCAGCCCCAGCCCCTCCCCCAGGCCCTTCTCCAGACCGAGGCCGAAGGTGAAGGCCTGGTGGTTCAGGTCGCGCGCATCGGTTCCCGAAACGTAATCGGAAGGCCCGCAGCCGGTCGGCAACATGCAGCCGTTGAAGCGATTCGTCAGCTCGACCTGCGCGAAGCGGATGCCGCCGAGCACAAACAGCGCCGCATCCATCGACGCCAGTGCGCCCGGACTCCCGCCGATCTCCACCGTCAGGCCGTAGCTTCTCTTCCTCTCGAACGTCCACTGATCCGGCCAGCTCTCGCCAAGCTGATTGCGTCCCGGCGACTCCCCGACCCCGGCCATCTGCCCGTCCACAGCCGCGAAATGAAGCGCGGCATCGACGCGCGCGCCCATGTGGAACCCGCTCCCGCCCAGCGGCGCCCGATAGCCGAGAAACGCACCCACCCCGCTCCCCCACGTCTCGTCGGAAGCCTCGTCCATGACCAGCGTTCTGCGCCGCGGCGGGGGAACCAGCGTATTGGGCGCGGTATTGTCGACCGTTTTGCCTAAAGTGGCCTTGACGCGCTCCATCGGCACGAGGACGCCCGCGCGGAAGCCTCCGCCCTGAGCCAAGACCGGCCCCGGAACCAGGAGCGCCGCAAGGAGGAAGAACGCCATCCCGCTCACCCCGCCACTCACCCCGCCACGTCGTCGAATCAGCATCGCATCAGCCCCCCAGGGCCATTTGGCTGGCGCCTCGATGATCGTCCCCGCCCGCGCCCCGTCACGTTCACATCCAAGCGCCCGACACCGTCACGTTCACATCCCAGCGCCCAGCGCCGCGTCACGTTCACATCCCAGCGCCCGGCAACGTCGGTTCGCACTCGAAGGAGTCGAGGATGTACCGGAGCTGCAGCATGTACTCGTACTTGTCCCTGCCCGGAGCGTAGAGCCAGGAATCGATGAGGTACAGTCGATCCTGAGCGGGACACGTCTTCCAGCGCGTCAGGAACGGGCCCGCCGCCGGCCACGCGCCCGGGGCACTCTCCCAGATGCCGTGGATTTCGTAGGCGGTGTCATCCACGGCCCGGCCCGGCTCGACATCCTCCGTCACCAGCTGCTCGTCCGCGTAGTAGTCGCGCGACAGCGACAGCCGCCAGTCGAGCATGTCGTCGTCCGTCGGCGTCTCGGGGATCGGCGAACGCCACGTTACCGCGACTTCGCGAATGAGTTCCGACGGATCGGGATTGTCGTTGCGAAAGATGAAGACCGAATCCTCGCGGCTCCATCGATAGATGACCGGCAGCTCCAGGGCGAAGCCGCCCGTTGCCCGCAGCGTGTCCGCGAGCAGGGAGTCGAGCCCGGAGACGAACATGCGCGCGTGGACATAGTCGCGATACTGTCCGTCGAAGAGCGCGAACAGATCGTCCACATGCGCTTCCGCCTCGTCCGGTCCGCCTCCCGGCGACAGCAGCAGCACCGTCACCAATTGTCCGAGCGCCCAGACGTCGTACAACTGGAAGATCTCCGGCGGTTGCAGCGGCTCGTCCCGCGATCTGGCCTCCAGTGCCTCCGCGATCCAGGGATCCCCGGCGCTTCCGATCAGCAGCACCTGCCTGAACTCCCGCAGCATTCCCCAGTCGGATGCGAGCGGATCCTGGTGCGTGATCCTGAAGGTGCGTTCGTCGCGAACGGTGAAGATGGTGGGCTGAAGACCTCCGGCGATCGCGTCGCCCGCCGCTTCCCAGAGCTCGGCCGACGCGCCGACGATGATGCTGTTGACCTCACCCCACGCAACGGTCCTGTCGCATCCCGGCAGGGAAAGGGCGCACAGGCCCAGGACGGCCAACCGGCATCGACCCATCGCTACATCCTCGGGCCCGGCCAGGTCATCGGTACACTTCAGCGGCCCGCAGTCCCATCGCTACATCGCCGCGACCGGCACGTCGGGTTCGCATGCGAAGGAGTCGAGGATGTACTCGAGCTGCAGCATGTACTCGTACTTGTCCTTGCCCGGCGCGTAGAGCCACGAGTCGAGCAGGTAGACGCGGTCCTGGCCGGGACACGCCTTCGTCCGCGTCAGGAACGGTCCCGCGGCCGGCCACGCGCCCGGGGGGCTCTCCCAGATGCCGCGGAGCTCGTACGCGTCGTCGCCCAGGTCGCGGCCCGGCGCAAGTTCCTCCGTCACCACCTGCTCGTCCGTGTAGTACGCGCGCGTCAACGACAGGCGCCAGTCCAGGATGGCCGAGTCCGCCAGAGGTCCGGCGGCCGGCGTGCGCCACGTCACCGCGATTTCCCGGATGAGTTCGGCAGGATCGGGATTGTCGTTGCGGAATATGAAGACCGAATCCTGATAATCCCATCGATAGACGCGGGGCAGATCGAGTGCGAAGCCGCCCACGGCGCGCAGCGTGTCGGCCAGCAGGGAGTCGCGTCCCGATACGAACATGCGCGTGCGCGTGTAGGTGCGATACTGTCCGTCGAAGAGTGCGAGCAGCTCGCCCACGTGCGCCTCCACCTCGGCCGCCCCGCCGCCGGGCGAAAGCAGGAGGACGGTCACCAGCTGGCCCCGCGCCCAGACGTCGATCAACTGGATGACGCCGGGAACGCCGAACGGCTCCGTATTCGTAACGTCGCTCTCCTCCATCGCCTCCGCGACCCACGGATCCTCCAGCGTCCCGATCAGCAGCACCTGCTTGAACTCGCGCAGGATCTCCCAGTCGGTCTCCAGAGGGTCCTGCCACGTGATCTTGAAGGTGCGCTCGTCGCGAACGGTGAAGATGGTGGGCTCGAGCCCGGCCGTGACCGTCTCTCCCACCTCGTCCCAGAGTTCCATCGATGTGCCCACGATGATGCTGTTGACATCGCCGTACGCACCGGTCTTGTCGCAGCCCCCGAGGGTGAGAACGCACACGCCCAGCATCGCCAGGCCAGGTAGACGCTTCATGCCAGCTCGCTCCGTATCATGGGGGGTCTCCTTGCGGTCATAATCTGTCATTCACGGTCACGTCGGTACGCAGCGATCCAAGGCACAGGGTCGGTCTCCTCTCCCCGATGGGGATGCTGCAAATCCTAGGCCGCGGCGGCAAGGGCGCGCAAACCGATCGATCCCGGGACCGCCGATCGGTGCGGGATGCCATCCATGCCCGGTTTGCGCATGCCATGCGTTCCGCTCGTCTCGACCGCGTGGTGGGGAGGATGTAGGTTCCGCTCGCATGAGTGATACCCCGCGTCGATCCAGGACCTCCCTCGTCGCCCTGTTCCTCGGGGCGGCCGTCTGGGTCGCCTCGTGCGAGAGCCCGCTGTCGCCCGAGCTGTGCGCGACCATCCCGGATCAGTCGATCACGGTGGGCGGGACGGCCGATGTCGTCCTGTGCTTCCGCGACCCCAACGGGGAGGCGCTCGATTTCGACGCGTTCAGCTCCAACCCCGACATCGCCACCGTCCAGCTCCGCGGCAGCACGGTGACGATCACCGCGGTCTCCCCCGGCACCGCGGTGGTAACGGTGGTCGCGACCGATCCCACCGGCCTGGAGGCGCGCCAGACCTTCCGGGTCATGGTGCCGGACCGGCCCCCGACCGCCGTGGGAACGATCGACGACCGGGAGGTCATGGTGGGCGATTCCGCGGTCATCGACGTTGGCGGACACTTCGCCGAGCCCGACGGGCAGCCGCTCCGGTACTCGGCCGCGGCGTCCGACCCCAACCGTGCCGCGGTCTCGGTGGACGGCGCGGCGGTGACGGTGACGGCGGTGGCGAAGGGCACGGTGACGGTGACGGTCACCGCGACCGACCCGGGCGGGCTCGCGGCCACGCAGAGCTTCGAGGTGACCGTGCCCAACCGGCCGCCGGTCGCGGTAGACTCGATCGCGGCCCGGGAGGTCATGGTCGATCATGTGCACACCCTGGACCTGTCGCCCTTCTTCAGCGACCCGGACGGCGACCCGCTGACCTATGCGGCGGCCGCTTCCGACGAGGGGGTGGTCGCCGCGACTGTGGCCGGCAGCACCCTCACCCTGACAGGACTCGCCAGGGGCGAGGCGACGGTGACCGTCACGGCCGGCGACGACGAGGGCCTGACGGCCGAGCAGAGCTTCGCGGTCACCGTCCCCAACCGGCCGCCCGCCGCGACCGCCCCGATCCCGTCGCGGACCCTCTACAAGAGCGAGGCGGACACGCTCGACCTGGCGGCCTGGTTCTCCGACCCGGACGGCGACCCGCTGACCTGGGCCGCCGAGGCGTCGGACGCCCGCGTGGTCGCGCTGGACCTCGCCGCCGGCGAGAGCACGCTGGTCGTCACGCCTCTGGCCGCGGGGGAGACCCTGGTCACCGTGACCGCGGCCGACCCGGAGGGCCTGGAGGCCTCCCGGAGCTTCGCGGTCACCGTCCCCAACCGGCCGCCCGCCGCGACCGCCCCGATCCCGCCGCGGACCCTCCACAAGAGCGAGGCGGACACGCTCGACCTGACGGCCTGGTTCTCCGATCCGGACCTCGACCCGCTGACCTGGACCGCCGAGGCGTCCGACGCCCGCGTGATCGCGCTCGAGGTCTCCACGAGCGAAGGCACGCTGATCCTCACCGCCCTTTCCCAGGGCGAGGCCGTGGTCACCGTCACCGCGGCCGACCCGGACGGCCTGGAGGCCTCCCAGCACTTCGCGGTCACCGTCCCCAACCGGCCACCCGCCGCCACCACCCCGATCCCCCCGCAGACCCTCCACAAACGCGAGACCACGACGCTCGACCTCGCCCGCCACTTCAGCGACCCCGACGGCGACCCGCTCGAGGTCGACATCGCGTCGAGCGACAGCCTGGTGGCCACGGCGACCGCCAGCGGCGCCACCCTCACGGTGCGGGCCACGCTCACGGTGCGGGCCGGGGTCACGGGCGAAGCCACCCTGACCGTGACCGTCATCGACCCCGGCGGCCTGGAGGCCTCCCAGAGCTTCACGGTCACCGTTCCCAACCAAGCCCCGGTCGCAACCACCCCGATCCCCGCACGGACGCTCCCCCGAGGGTCGTCCCGGAGGCTGGACATGGCCGCCCACTTCAACGACCCCGACGGCGACGCGCTCCAATACGATGCATCGTCGTCGAACCCCCGGGTCGTGAGGGTCCGTATCGACGGGAGCGACCTCATCCTCACCGCAGGGTCGGCCGGCACGGCCACCCTCACCGTCACCGCAACCGACCCCGACGGCGCCTCGGCCACCCAGTCCGCCAACGTGACCGTCCCCGCGCCACCGCCACCGCCACCGCCGGAGTCCGGATTCGACATCCAGCTCGGCTTCGGGTCCGGCGTGAGCGCCCGCCTGGAGTCGGCGATGCGTTCCGCCGCGGCGGCCTGGGAGGCGATCCTCAGGGACACCGAGTTCCCGGATATCGCGGTCAACGAGACCATATCCTGCACAATGGACGGGACGGAATTCGAAGTGGAACTCGGAGACGTGGACGACCTGGTGATCGCCGTGGGCGCGCAAACGGACGAAGTTGCCGGCACGGTGGCCCTGGCAGGGCTTTGCGCGATACGCGTTGCCGACGATACCCCGGTGTTCGGCGTGATCCTGTTCGACAACGCCGACGTGGACCGGCTGGCACGGGGGGGCAATCTGGTCGAGGTCGCAATGCACGAGATCGCCCATGTCCTGGGGATAGGCCTGGGTCCGAACTGGCACTCCCTGATCGCGAATCCATCGGAATCGCTTCCCGACGCCGACACGCACTTCCCCGGAGTCCGGGCCGTCGCCGCGTTCAACGCCGCCGGCGGCGCAGGCTACGCCGGTGGCAAGGTGCCGGTCGAGAACGGGGGCGATGACGCGCATTGGCGCGAGTCGGTCATGGGCCCGGAGAACATGACGCCGGCCATCACGGTGGGAGCGGCGCATCCCGTGAGCGCGATCACCATTCAGGCGCTGGCCGACCTGGGCTACCGCGTCAACGCGGGTCTCGCCGAGCCCTACATCGTATCCCCGGCCCCCGCGGCCGCCGCCGAGCACGTTCCGACCATCGACCTCCGCAACGACGTCCACAGGGGACCGATCCTCGAGATCGACGGCAAAGGCACCGTCGTCCACGTCGTTCCCGCCCAGCCCGCCACCCGGCCCGGCGCCCCGGAAGCCCCCACAGCCGCGGCAGCCCGGCCCGCCTCGACCGTCAGAATCTCCATCGGGAGCCGCCCGAGCCCGCCACCCGCACCCCGAGACCCCACATGATCTCCGACCCCACCCGCTTCCAGAACCGTTTCCTGCTCGTGCTGGCGCTCGGGATCACGCTCCTCTTCCTTGTGATGATCCGCCAGTTCCTGGTCGCCGTCCTGCTGGCCGCGGTGTTCAGCGCCATGACCCGGCCGCTCTACCTGCGGCTGGCCGAGGGCATGCGGGGGCGCGAGAGGGCCGCCGCGGTCGCCACGCTCCTGCTGGTGCTGATCGTCCTGGTGGCGCCCGCCATCGCCTTCATGGGGCTGGTCGTCTCGCAGGCGGTGGACGTCTCCCAGGCGGCGGCCACCTGGGTGCGCGGCAACATGGACCTGGTCGACTCCATCGAGGCCCGCGTGCTCGAGATCCCGCTGGTGGGCGACTTGCTGCCCGACCGCGAGCGCATCATCAGCCTCGCGGGCCAACTGGCCCAGAGCGCGGGCGGTGTGCTGGTCGACAGCCTGACCGCCGCCACCCTGGGCACCACCAACTTCCTGTTCCAGCTCTTCCTGATGCTGTACGCGATGTACTTCTTCCTCACCAGCGGCCCCGCCGTCCTCGACCGCATCCTCTACCTGGTGCCCCTCCCCTCCGAGGACGAGCACCGGCTCCTCGACCGCTTCGTCTCGGTCACCCGCGCCACCATCAAGGGGTCCCTGGTGATCGGCGTCCTGCAGGGCGCCCTGGCCGGCCTCAGTTTCGCCGTCTTCGGGGTTCCCGGAGCCGCGTTCTGGGGCACGGTGATGGCGGTGCTGTCCATCGTGCCCGCGCTGGGCACGGCGCTGGTGTGGGTGCCGGCGGTCATCTGGCTGCTCGCGACCGGCCAGATCGCGGAGGGCATCTCGGTCGGCCTCTGGTGCGGGCTCGTGGTGGGCACCGTCGACAACTTCCTGCGCCCGCGCCTGGTCGGCCGCGACGCCAGGCTGCCCGACCTGCTGATCCTGCTCAGCACCTTCGGCGGAATCGTGTTCTTCGGGGCCGTCGGTTTCATCCTCGGGCCCATCGTGGCTGCGCTCCTGGTGACCGTCTGGGAGATCTTCGCGGAGGCCTACCAGGATGTCCTTCCGGAGGTGCGCCCGCGGGATGAAGAGGCCCCGGAAACACCCCCGTCGGACCTTTCTCCGGAGGGCGATTCCGCACATATTCCGTGAGCATGATGCACGCGAATCCCCCCCGGGCCGGCGGCCCCGTCCCGCGCCGCGCCAGATCTCTGGCTCCGGTCGCCGTATCCCTCGTCGCTCTGTCCCTTCCCGTCGCGTGCGCGCCCGGGAACGGAGGCGACTCCAGCGACTCCGAATTCCAGGGCGAGCCCCTCCCGATCCTCATCGAGCGCCCCGACTTCACGCTCACCGACACCGAAGGCCGTCCCTACTCGTTTCTGGAGGAGACGCGCGGCCGGGTGGTGCTGCTCTTCTTCGGCTACACCTGGTGCCCGGACATCTGCCCCATCCACATGGCCAACATCGGCCAGGCGATGAAGACCATCCCCACCGAGGACCGGCACCGCCTCGAGGTCGTCTTCGTGTCGACCGATCCCGCCCGCGACACGCCCGAGCGCATCCGCGAATGGCTCGACGTCTTCGACCCCTCGTTCGTCGGGCTGCGAGGCCCCCTGGAGGAAGTCAACCGCATCCAGAACCAGGTCGGCCTTCCGGCGTCGCTGCTCGACGAGCCCGACGAGGACGGCAACTACCTGGTCGGGCACGCGGCTTCGGTGCTCGCCTTTTCCGTGGATGGCCCCGCGCGGCTGCGCTATCCCTTCGGGACGCGCCAGGCGGCATGGGCCCACGACCTTCCCAGGCTGATCGGACAGCCCGGCTCCGGCCCATAGCCGCATGAGCCCGTCCCTTCGCCGGCGATGGACGCAGCACCACCTGCCGCGCCCGGTCGCCCCCATGTTCACCAGGCTCGCCTGCACGCGATCGCCGTACCTCCTGCTCCTCCTCGCCGCCGCGGCCTGCGACACCCCGGAACTCCGGTGGGTGTCCACCAGCCGCGACGGGGTCCTGGAGATCTCGGAGGCGTTCGCCGGCGAGTCGGTCACCGGCGGGACGGCGGCGGTCTACTTCGCCCTCCGCAACCGAGGGTCGGTGGACGACACCCTGGAGGCCGTCGCGGTCGAGGGCGCCGGGTCGGCCCTCATCCACGAGGCCGGGGAGAGGGACGGCATCCGCGTCATGGCCCCGGTCTCCGCCCTCCCTCTTCCCGCGGACCAGGTCACCCGCCTCGTGCCGGGGGGCACGCACGTCATGCTGCTCGATCTCGCCCGGCGCCCGGTGGCCGGCGATTCGCTCACGGGCGTACTTCGCTTCCGCAGCGGCCGGGAGATCTCGCTGCGCGCGGAGGTACACGGCCTGACGGAACTCGAGGGCATTCTCCACGAAAGCACCCGGCGCAGCGCGGGTTAGGTGACGGCTCCGGGCCCGTGCCTCTCCGACACACCGTCCGGCTCACCCCCGTATTCTTGGACTGGACCCCGGCTAGCGTTACCCTGTCCCGGGCTGATAACGTTTCCGTGCCGCAGATGCCGATGCGAGACACCTGACTGGAGGAGCACCATGACCCGAACGAGCCCCTGGGTTGGATACGCGGCTCTGTGCCTGGCCGTCGCGCTGGGACCCGTGGTGGCTGCCGGTCAGGAGCTGCCTCCCGAAGTCCGGATCGACCTCTACCTCGTGCGGGCGGAGCGCCATGTGCAGAACCAGGACTGGCCGGCTGCCCTGGAAGCCCTGGACATCGCCATGCTGCTCCAGGCCGATGGAGGCGTCGAGACCCCGGCCGAACTGTGGTTCACGCACGCCAGGGCGGCTCTGGGAGCCGGATTCCCCGATACGGCCATCACATCCGCGACCCGCTACCTGCAGGCTGCGGGTCGGGGGGGTGAGAACTACGAGGCGGCGCTGGTGCTTCTGGACGAGGCGATGACCCGCGCCCAGGACGATCCCGTGCCCGTGGTGTCGAGGGCGCAGCCACCGGGTCCCGCGCCCGCCGCTGCTCCGCCCGCCGCCGAACCCGCACCCGCTGCCGCACCGGCGCGTGCCGGCGATCCCGCCCCCGCCGTGCAACCGGCCGGGGCCAGGGGGGGGCTTACCGTGCTCTTCCCCCTGGTGGCGATGAACGCGTCGACCATGGCCGTCACGAGCAGTCAGACAGCCATCGGTGCGTCGCAGATCATCGGCGTGGGCGGCGGGTTCGGCGTCGCATTCCCGGTCAGCGGCCGATACGGCGTCCAGGTCGGCGCCCAATTCGCGCAAAAAGGGGCCAGAGTGACGACGGCGGGCACCGCCAGCGCGGACGTTACCTTCGAAAGCGTCGACATCACGGCGCTCGCGCGCATCTCGGCGGCGACGGTGGCGAATCTTCCGGTGTACGCGCTGGTCGGCCCCTACGCGTCCTTCGAGCTGGGTTGCCGCTTCGCGCCGGACGCCAGCGTCGCCGGGCTCATCCCCGCCAGCGGCGACTGCCGGAACCCGAGCCTCGACACCCGGTCGACCGACTTCGGCGTCTCGGCGGGGTTGGGCATCGAGATGGGCACGGCCGGAACCCGCATCACCGGCGGGCTCCTGTACAACTACGGAATCCAGGACATCAACAAGGTCGCGGGCGAAGCGGCCAGGCACCGGGTCCTCAACATTCATGTCGGAGTTGCCAGGACGTTCTGAGAGGGCGCCCCTGGCACGACTCCCGGGGACGCCCGACTGACGTGCAATGGTGGTGTTTTTCCCAGAGCACGGCCTGGAGCTGGGAGTGGCAGGCCTATCCGGGGGTATGGCTCTTCGTGGCCGCCATGGCCGCCGGCTACGCACGCTGGAGCGGAGTTCCGCTGCGTGACCGGCGCGCGTGGTGTTTCTACGCCGGCGTGCTCCTGCTCTGGGCCGCCTTCGACTGGCCGCTCGGTCCGCTGGGGGCGTCGTACCTGGCCAGCGCGCACATGGCCCAGTTCCTGCTGGTAGGACTGATCGCACCGGCGCTCCTGCTGCTCGGACTGCCGGCCCGTTTTTTCGACCGCATCGGCGAGAGTCCGCGGGCACTCGCCGTTCTCTCCGACCTCACGCACCCTCTCGCGGCGTTCATGATCTACAACGTCATGATGACCGTCACCCACTGGCCAGGCGTCGTCGACACCTTCATGGCTACCCAGCCGGGGATGTTCGCGCTCGACATGGCCTGGCTCCTGTCCGGCCTGGTGTTCTGGTGGCCGGTCCTCTGCCCGGTCCCGGACCGCAGCGGCTTCCATCCGCTGGCCAAGGTCGCGTACCTGGGCATCAACGGCATCCTCATCCGTCCGCCGTTCGCGATGATGGTTTTTTCGCAGTTCCCCATCTACGCGACGTACGAACTCGCGCCCCCGATTCCCGGCACCACGGCGCTCGGGGACCAGCAGATGGCGGGCGCGGTGATGAAGGTGGGGCAGGGGTGGATCATGGGAATCGCGCTTGGGATTATCTTTTACCGCTGGTGGCTGGAGACAAGACACGCCCGCAAAACGAGGACAACGGCATGAGCGACTCCCACCTCCCGTTCCTGAACGCGGCATGGGCCAACCCCGGCCGAATCGGCCTGGTGAGCGGCGGAGCCAATACCCGATACTGCGACCTGCTCGCCGTTTCCGAGCGGGTGGCGCACTACCTGCTGCGCGGGCGCTCCGACCTCCGGGAGGCCCGCATCGTTCTGCTGGCGCCTCCCGGCTTCGCGTACGTCGCGGCGCATTGGGGCATCTGGCGCGCCGGGGGCGTGGTGGTCCCGCTGGCGCTGGCGCATCCGGTCCCGGAGCTGACGTCGCTCATCGCGGACGCCGACCCGGAACTGGTGCTCGTGCACCCGTACACGGAGAGACAGGGGATCCCGGCGGCGGAGGCGTGCGGCGTCCCGTGGGCCGATGTCGTGGATACCCTCATGGGTCCGCCCGGCACCCGCCTCTCCGACCTGCTGGCGCCCATGCCCAACGCGCCTCCCCTCCCGGCCATCGCCGAATCGCGCGACGCGCACATCATCTACACCAGCGGCACCACCGGGAAGCCCAAGGGCGTAGTCACCACCCATGCCGCCACCCGGCACCAGGTGGAGAGCGTCGCCCGGGCCTGGAAGATCACGCGCGACGACCGGGTCCTGAACGCCCTCCCCCTGCACCACGTGCACGGCATCGTCAACGCCCTGCTGTGCCCGCTCTGGCAGGGCGCCTCGGTCGAGGTCCTCCCGCGCTTCGACCCCGTTGCGATCTGGGAGAGCCTCTCGAACCTGCGCGTGACCATCTTCATGGGCGTGCCCACCATGTACGTGCGCCTGATACGGGCGTTGGGGAGCATGCCCTACCAGCGCAAGGAAGTGGCCGCCTGGTCCGCCGGCGACCTGCGCCTCACCATCTCGGGCTCGGACGCGCTCCCCGCCAGCGTCCGCGAGCGCTGGCAGAGGATCACCGGCAAGGACATCGTCGAGCGCTACGGCCTCACCGAGACCGGCATGGTGCTCACCAACCCTCCCAACGGCGCCGGCGTCGCGGGCCACGTCGGCAATCCCTTCCCGTCCGTGCAGGTGCGCCTCAGGAGCGACGGGGGCGGCGAGGCCCGCCCCGGAGAGGAGGGCTGCATCGAGGTGCGCGGACCGGGCCTGTTCCGCGAATACTGGCGCCGCCCCGAAGAGACCGCCGCCGCCTTCCGCGACGGCTGGTTCGACACCGGCGACCGCGCGGTCCGGGGCGAGCACGGCTACCGCATCCTCGGGCGCGAGAGCGTCGACATCATCAAGACCGGGGGAGAGAAGGTCTCGGCGCTCGAGATCGAGAACGTGCTGCGCCAGCACTACCGCGTCACGGACTGCGCGGTCGTGGGCATCCCCGACGACGAGTGGGGCGAGCAGGTGTCCGCCGCGGTCGTCCTCACCGGGGAAGAGCCCGCCACGGCCGAGCTGCGCCAGTGGGTCAAGCGGCACCTTGCGGGCTACAAGGCGCCCGCGCGCTACATGGTGGTCGATGAGCTGCCCCGGAACTCCATGGGCAAGCTGCTCAAGTCCCAGGTGCGCGACCTCTTCCTGCAGACCGCATGATCGACTCGCTGCGCGAATACTGGCCGGTCCACGCGCTGCTCGCAGTCTACACCCTGCTGCTCGCCTATCACGCCTGGGAGGGCAACCGGGGCACGAAGCGGCTGGCCGACTACTACGTGGGCGGACGCAACATGGGGGCCGTCACCATCGCCCTCTCCTTCTTCGCCACCTACTCGAACACCAACAGCTTCGTCGGCTTCTCGGGGCAGTCGTGGTCGTGGGGCGCCCCCTGGCTCCTGATGGCCCCGCTCATCGTCATCTTCTCGACGTCCGCCTGGATCTGGGTGGCCCCGCGCCTGCGCGACTTCACCGCCGCGCTCGACTCGCTCACCATCCCCGACTTCGTGGGCTTCCGCTTCGAGAGCCCCGCGGCCCGCGTGCTCGCGGCCATCATCATCATCTTCGCGTCGTTCTTCTACATGACGGCGGTCTTCAAGGGCATCGGCAACCTGCTGGAGACCTTCCTCGAGATCCCCTACCGCACCGCCATCCTCATCGTCTTCGTGATCGTGATGCTCTACACCGTCATCGGCGGCTTCATCTCGGTGGTGAAGACCGACGCGGTGCAGGGGGTGGTGATGGTCTTCGCGGGCGTGCTCCTCTTCCACGGCACCACAAGCGCCGCGGGCGGGGTGGGCTCCATCTTCGAGATGGCCGGCGCCCCCGACACCGCGCACCTGTTCACCTGGAACGGGGGCGAGGCCTTCCCCCTGGTGATGGGGGTGATGGTGGCCGCCACCATCAAGTTCATCGTCGAGCCGCGCCAGCTCTCGCGCTTCTACGCGCTCAGGAGCGCCCGCGAGGTGCGCACCGGGGTCTGGATCTCGACGATCATCTTCGCTGCGGTGTACACGATGCTGGTGCCGATCGGGATGTACGCGCGCAACATCCTCCCCGGCGGCATCGAGGACACGGACCTGGTGGTGCCCGGGCTGCTCACCGAGCCCGGCGTCTTCGCCCCGGGGGTGGGCGCCTTCCTGCTGGTCGCGATGGTCGCCGCCGCCATGTCCTCGCTCGACAGCGTGCTGCTGGTGATGGCCTCCACCACGGACCGCGACATCTTCGGGACAAGGCGCGGCAGGCGCGACGAGCGCTCGGCGATGCGGCGCACCCGCTGGTACGTGGCGCTGTTCGCCGCCATCACCGCCGTGATCTCCCTCAACCCGCTCGACGGCGTGGTCGGCCTGACCGCCTTCTCGGGCGCCATGTACGCCGCCTGCTTCTTCCCGGCGGTGATCCTCGGGCTGCATTGGCGGCGCGGCAACGGCGCCTCGGCGGTCGCTTCCTTCCTGGTGGGCCTCGGGGTGCTCGTGATCTGGCGGCTCACCCCGCTGGGCGGGGTGCTGCACGAGGTCTTCCCGGCGCTCGCCCTCTCCCTCGCGGCCTACGTGCTGGTGGCCCTGCGCACCAGCCCGCCCAACGCGCCCCACAGGGTGGAGGTGCTGTTCAAGCAGGCGGAGCGGCGCGGCCGCAGGCGCGCGCGGCGCTGAAGGGGGACGTCACCCCGGGAGAGCGAGTTCCATGGGAGAGAGTGGAGGCGGACCGACGCAAGACGGAGCCAACTCGGCTCGGCCGGCCCGGCTGAGCAGGCTTACGCTTGAAGGCTACAGGTCTTTCCAGAAGGAGACGATCGATTTCGGCGACATAACCGTGCTGCTCGGCGCCAACGGCGCCGGCAAGAGCAACCTGGTGTCCTTCTTCGGGATGCTTGGCTTCCTCAGCACAGGTGCGCTGCAGGAATTCATCGGTCGAGCGGGACGTTCCGACTCGATCCTGTTCGGCGGGCGAAGGGCGACCCCGCAGTTGCGCGCCGCGGTCGAATTCGTCGGCGAGGACTCCGCTGGGGACGAGCGAAGGACCACCTACCGGATGCGGCTCGGGGACGCCGCACCCGACACCCTGATTTTCCTCGATGAGCGCGCTGTGTATTCGCATTCCGGATTTGCGCAACCGCAAGACATCCTGCTGGGGTCGGGGCACCGCGAGAGCAGGCTGAAGGATCGAGCTGACCAGGGAAACGAGACCTGCCGCGTTCTTCACCTCCTGCTGTCGGGCTGCCGTGCCTTCCACTTCCATGATACGTCTCCCCAAGCCAACATCAGAAAATCCCGCTACATCAAGGACAATCGCTATCTCCGGCACGACGCGGGGAACCTCGCCCCGTATCTGTACGCCCTCGGGCAAACCCGTCCGGACTGCTATCGTCGCCTTGTGGAAACCGTTCGGCTGGTGTTCCCGGCGTTTGGGGATTTTCGTTTGGCTCCCGACGCGGCCAAGACTCACCAGGTCCTGTTGGACTGGCACGAGAAGGATCGTTCGGACTATCTCTGCGGACCCCACCAGCTGTCGGATGGAAGCCTGCGGTTCATGGCCCTGGCCACCCTGTTTCTTCAACCCCCGGAGAGGCTCCCCAATGTGATCGTGCTGGATGAGCCCGAGTTGGGGCTCCATCCCTACGCGATAAGCGTCCTCGCGGCGATGGTGAAGGCGGCCGCGACGAAAGTCCAGGTGGTGTTGGCCACGCAGTCGCCCCGTCTGGTGGATGAGTTCGAGCCGCACCAGGTCGTGGTGCTTGAGACCGAGGGCAGTGCGGGGACCAGGCGCCGTCCCCTGAATCCGTCCGGCCTCGCTCAGTGGTTGGAGGAGTACTCCCTCGGCGAACTTTGGGAGAAGAACCTTTTCGGCGGACGGCCTTGACGGTTCGGGTCATCGCTCTCGTGGAAGGTCAGACCGAAGAGGCCTTCGTCCGTCGGTTGCTCGCGCCCATGCTCGGCGCGCGTGGCGTCGCGATGTCAGCCACGACCTACGGTCGGCGGCGAAGTCACGGCGGAGTACCGCGCTGGGGGAAGGCAGAAAGAGAGCTCCTACGCCTCGTGAAGGAAGATACCGGTCGCTTGGTGACGACGATGTTCGACTACTATGGATTGCCCGGTGATTGGCCGGGACGCGAAGCGATTGCGGGCAAGCCACCGGGAGCGAAGGCGAAGATCCTGGAACAGGCCATGCAAAGCAGGATCCTGGATACCCTGGGCGACGATCCCGACCGAAGCCGGTTCATGCCTTACATCCAGATGCACGAATTCGAGGCGCTTCTGTTCTCCCAGCCCAAGACCTTGGGGGAAGTCCTCACCCGTGATGCCCGCCCCCGCCGCATGATCCGTGCACTTCAGCAAGTCACCGGCGAATTCGCAACACCGGAAGAGATTGACGACGGGCAAACTACGGCACCCTCGAAGCGCATCCGGTCGTTGGCCAACCACTACCAGAAGGTTACCGACGGCAACCTCGCGGCAAGCCGCATCGGCCTGGAAACCATGAGGCAGAAGTGTCCGCACTTCGACCAATGGCTGAGTAGCCTGGAGATGCTGGGCCGGAATCATCGAGCGAGCCATGGCTGAAGCGGTGACCGGCTGGCTTGGCTTGTCCCGCATTTCAGCGTCGCAGATCGAAGAGCGGAGGCGGCAACGATTCCGGGACAGACTCCGCGCAGCTCTCGATGCCGAGCCGCTCGAGGACGGAATGGACCACCCCGCCGAGAGTGTGATCGTCGCGGCGCTGGATTCGGAGGATCCAGACGCCGTCCTGCGTTGGATCCGCAGCTTTTGCCTGGATTCGTCGAATCCGGCATTCGCGGCAGCCGTGTTCGTGTGTGTGGCTCGTCAGCCAGGAGTCGGCACCGCCAGGTGGCGAGAGGAACTGATTCGCGGTGGGCTCGCCGTGGACGAGGTGGAGGTGCGCGACGCCGCGATGCAGGCGGCCGAGTACTGGGCTGACCCGGGCTTCCTGGATGTGCTCTCTGCCCACTCGGAGCCGGCCGGATGGCTTGATGAGTACCGTCGTGACGTGATGGACGACCTCGGCGGATGAGCGATCCTCCGACGAGATTCCGGCCGATGCGATCACGGCTGACCTGCGGACCTCGAACAACGCGCTTTCGTTCTGGCAGTGCGGTGAAGCGACCGACCCGGAGATCTCGGCCGCCGTTCTGGCGATCGCGGCCGGACGAGACCGGCTTCAGAAGCTCGATATCGTCTGGATTCGACGGGACGAACTGATCAGGAGCGGACACTGGAAGCGGTCGACCCGGGGACGAACACCCGTTAGGACGCTGGTCCAGAGCCACGTTGACGTGTGCCATCTGGACTACGGTAGGCTGGGCCAAATCGGCGATCAGGTTGCTGTGGCCATCAGGCAGGATCGATTCAAGGCTCACCCCGCTCGGCTTGTTCGGCAACCCGAATCACCAGGAGGTCCGTAGTCCTGCGCCCCCGGGAGACCTCGGCCTATATTGATTGAATCGACCGATTTGCAATGGAGGACGGACGCGATGAGGAGCCCGCCCGAACCGATCAGTTCGGCAGCGAGCGCGCCATGGAACTGGGAGCGGCGACAGTGACGGAAACAAGGACCGTAGTCCCCGAAGACGTCCTCGGACCTCTCAACGAGTTCGAGTTGAAGGCCGCCCCGCGCCAACTCTTCCTGCGAGGCGATGACTCGTTGCTGGAGGGCGGTCCCCGAATCGCCGTCGTGGGATCCCGGCGGGCATCGCCCGATGGACTGGAGTTGGCGCGGCGGATTACCGAGATGCTGGTCTCACACGGTGTCACGGTGGTGAGCGGGCTGGCGTTGGGGATCGACACCGTGGCCCATGAGACGACGATCACGAACGGCGGCAGGACGGTGGGCGTCCTGGGCACCTCGCTGGATCGGTACGCGGTGTCGCGAAACCGGAGTCTTCAGGACGCCATCGGGGAGCGGCATCTTCTGGTGTCGCAGTTTCCGTGCGGTCAGCCTCCGCATCGGTCGAACTTTCCCCTGCGCAACAAGACCATGGCCCTTCTTTCGGATGCCACGCTGATCGTCGAAGCGACGACCAACAGCGGGACGAGGCATCAGGGATGGGAGGCGATCAGGCTCGGGCGGCCTGTGCTCTTCCCCAAGCGATCGCTCGCAAGGCAGTCGCCGGACTGGGCCGACGAGATGATTCGCTACGGAGCCTTCGGCTTCGACGCAAGAACGCTTCCGCTGGTCCTCGACGATCTGCCCTCGCGGTGCGTCGGGTCGGCGTCGCGTGCGGATGACCTGCCGTTCTGAGGGTGTTCCGTTTGGGTCGGTAGCCACGTACCGTCCGGGGCGGCCGCGCTCCGGGGACACGGCCATGACTCGTCAAGGCTGGGAGCTCGTCATGGACCTCAAGTTATCGGTCCCCGCGAGAATAGAGAGCATCGCGGCGTGGATGGCGTCCGACCACGGTCGAAACCTGTTCCCCACCTACTTCGGTTCCGATGTTGTTCTCGTGCCGGCACCCGGTCATGCCCCTCGGGCGAAGGGAGGCAAACCGCGGTCAACGACCATCGAGCTGGTGCGGTCCATGGAAGCGGAAGGCCTTGGGACAAAAAGGAGTGGCTTCGCCGGGTGGGGCAACTACCGAAGGCCTTCGACCCCGTGCCCGAAGGCAAGGGTCACATCGTGCTGAACGCGGATGGCAGCACGCTGCGCACGCCGCCATGAGCCTTCCGTCGGTCCATCCACAGGGGTGTCACGCGACGGGCTTGTGTTACTGATTCAGTAACAATCATGCCTGTGGTGACACTGAGACCTAAGGGGGGGCCAGCTTCCTGGTAGACCGAAACCCCTGCAAGATATCAAGTCGACAGATTCTTGCGGGCTGCCTCGTCGACCTCTCGGATCCAGACGGCCCATCAGCTTTGTGGTCGATCGGCCTGAGCGAATGTCCGGGCCGTGATCCCGATGGGACTGGTGGATGAACCAGTTTCGCTCATTAGACAAGGTCACGCAGCAGGCGGGCCGTTTCCTCCGAGAGGCTCAACCGGTTCTTGATCCTCTGGATTCGTCGTCCCGCCTGCGCTTCGCGAGCTTGGTCTCGGCCTTATCGATCAAGTCCCTCCGTGTCGACCTGGTACCACGTCCCACCGAGTTCGTTGGCCATCATGCGAGCCCCGTCTAGGTTTCCCGCCTTGGCATACCCCTCCAGCACACCGGGATGCCCGCGCGATGTTCGCAACGCCAGCCTGACGAAGTGAAGCGTAGAACCGCTGAGCGTTTTCCTGGATGGTTTCCACGCTCGATACCCAGTAGGCCTCGGTCCTGCGTTCGGTGACGGAGGCCAGATCGATGATGTGGACCTCGCGTGTCCCAAGGTTCGTCGTCGAGGCTGCGATGGAGTGGTGATCGAAGCCAACCGGGAAATGGCCCGCGAGAATGCGGACGAACCGCGAGACGCGGACGGCGAGCGGCTCGCTCGGGCCTGAAACGGTCAGCCCTGCAAGCTCCCCCGCGCGCGCGTGCGGTTGTATTTCTAGTGCGAAAACCGGCGGTCGGCCCTTTCGATCTGCGGTCCCGGGCCTTAAGCTACTGGCTTGTTCACCCAGGCGCGCAGACGCGCGGAGGAGGAGAAAAACGCCCCGGAGCATCGGAAATCCGGCGGTTTCACGGATTTCCAAGACCCCCAGCCACAGGATCCGGTTTCGTAATCTCCTGTCAGCCAACAACTTACGAACCCCATTTTTTGGCATCGGCCTTGCATCCAAGGCTCCTGCCAACTCATGTTCCTCAGGAAACCCACAACCGACTCGCTTTTGGCTCTAAGCCCTGATTCGTTCAACCTTCACCAAGGGACGGTATCATGAACCGACTCAAACTCCTTGCCACAGCAACGCTGATGGCGCTGGCCTTCACCGCCTGCGACGAGGGCGCTCCACCGCCGGTGGAACCCCCGCCGCCGCCGACTCCCGTGGGAACCATCTCCGGGTCGGTGACGATTGACGGGACGGCCACCGCCGGCATCACCGCCACCCTTTCCTCGGGTGCCACCACAACCACCGGGGCGGGCGGAAACTTCGCCTTCTCGGGCGTGGAAGCCGGTACCTACACGGTCACCATCAGCGGCTTCCCCGAGGACGCGACGTTCGCCCAGGTGACGCAGTCCGCGACCATCGCGACCGAGGGTCAGAACGTCCAGCTCAACTTCGCCGGTGAATACATCCGCTCCTCGGCGGTAGTCGGCAGCGTGGTTGCAGCCGACGCCATGATGAGCGGCGGCGACGGCCAGCCGGAGACGCTGGCCGGCGTGACGGTCACGCTCGATGGCGAGCACGCCATGGGCGAAACCATGGAGACCGGCATGGACGGCGGCTTCGCCTTCACCGGGCTCCGGTCCGGCACCTACACGGTCACGATCTCTGATTTCCCGGAGGACGTGTCCTTCGAGACGGTGAGCGTCGAGGTCGAGGTCGAGGTGGGCGAGGTCGGCAGCGCCGACTTCACGGGCCACTATATCCGCACCTCCGCGGTCGAAGGCCAGGTGATCATCGACGGCGAGGGGCTCCAGGGCGTTACGGTCACGCTGAACGGCGGACCCGCCGACGAGAGCCACACCGCGATGACCGACGCCGACGGCATGTACCGGTTCGAGGACCTGCGCCCCGGCGACTACACGGTCTCGATCTCCGACTTCGACACCCGCGACTACGAGTTCGCCGCCACGTCCCAGGACGTGAGCGTGGATCTGGACGAGACGGGAACGGTGTCGTTCACCGGTGTCCTGCTGCGCACCTCCGGCATCAGCGGCCGGGTGAGCGTCGAGGGCATGGGCCTCGGCGACATCGAGGTCACGCTGTCCGGCGCGACCGACGCGAGCACGACGACCGACGCGGGCGGCCAGTACGCCTTTGCGGGTCTGGCGGCGGGCGACTACACGGTCACGATCGCGGTCGAGAGCGACGCGTACGTATTCGAGTCGATGAGCCAGGCCAGGACGGTCGGCGACGACGATTCACAGATCGTGAACTTCGATGGCCAGCACGCGCGCACCGCGAGCGTTGGCGGTCAGTTGTTCATCGACGAACTGGACAAGAACGACATGATGGACGCGGGCGAGCACCCGTTGGCGGCAGCCGGTGTTCCGGTGGCGCTGGTGGGCCCGGGGGTCAATGACCAGCGGCTGAGCGCGACCGGCCCGGATGGCTCGTTCGGCTTCTCGGGTCTGCGCGCCGGCTCCTACCAGCTGGTCGTGCCGATCGACGCTACGGCGGCAGCCGCGCTCGCGGCCAGCGACGTCGCGTACGGCGGACCGGGGACGGGCTACGCCTTCGACCTCGGTGTCGGCGAGACCAAGATGCAGGCCGTCCCGTTCGACATCACGCACACGACGGTCAACTTCTCGGTGTCGCTGAAGAGCGGTGACGAGATGGGTGACGCGCTTCCCGGCGCCTCGGTCCAGCTCTACGGGGCGAACAACGCCATGGTTGGCAGCGGCACGACCGGCGACGACGGCTCCGTGGCGATCAAGGTCGCGCGCGCCATGACCAGCGGGAACATGGTCAACGCGGGCGTCTCCGCGGACGGCTACGACGTGGCCGACGGCATGACCGAGGTCTCCTGGGATCCGCAGATGCGTACGACCGAGGGTTCGAACTCCAACGACATCGTCAACCTGAACGTCAGCGTGAACGTCAGCGGCCGGACGGTCGAGACCGGTCACCCCGATAGCGGGCAGCCGCTCGCCGGCTGGGCGATCGACGTCATGATGGGCGATGCGGCGGTCGAAGGCGCGCCGACGGCGCTGGGCGACGACGGCAGCGCGTCGTTCACGACCACCGTTGAATCGGTCCCGGCAAGCTTCACGTTCACGGCCGCCGACGACCAGGACGATGAGCTGGACGGCGGCGAGATGTACGAGGCGTCCGGCGGCGGGTACACGCACGACGGGCTTTCGCTGGCGGGCGACCCCGTGGACGCCGACGCGATCGTGGTGACCTTCACGACGCAGACCCTGAAGATCTACGTGCACCACGAGCGCGATCAGGTCTACGGCTACACGGGCAGCAGCCTGGACGGCGACGAAAGGATCGGAGGAGTGGTCGATATTCACGTCCGGCACCGGGACGCCAACGGTCGTCCCCGCCTGTTCACGACCGCGCAGTGGGACCGCGAGAACAACACGGTGATCGGCAGGGGCTCCCGTGCGGGCACATACACCTACACCAACCTGCCGGCGGACGCGAACGTTTTCGTCACGGCGGACGCCGCGGACGGCTACATGCTGCTGGACCCCGGCTCGCTTGCCGCCTACGGAGACGAGGACGGCCTCATGGGCGGCGCGTTCGGCGACGACGGCGGCTGGGGGCACACGGTGTCGCTCTGCCCGCTGATGGCCGTCGACCCGACTGGCCAGGACCACGGCGAGTGCGGCTCGTTCGCCGTCGTCTCCACGTACGGCGTGACGGCGTACGTCTCGAAGAGGAGGGTCAGAACGTCGGGCGTCGGGTTCCGTTCGTCCGACCTCCCCAACGGGAGCGTAACGCATCAAGCGGGGGTCACGGTCGAGTTGACGCCGGTCGAGGGCAAGAATCTCGGTGGCAATGCGAGGTCTCGCACGACCGCGAGCAGCGACGACCAGACGACAGAGCCCGACGACGAGAGAAGGGATCTCGACTTCGGCACCATGGCGGCTGGCACCTACGCGCTCGGCCTTCCCGAGGGCTGGAGGGCGACGGACCAGGACGGCGGAAGGGGGCAGAGCGCCCTTGCCCCCCTCGACGGCACCGTCGCGCTCACCGTCGAGCCGTCGACCGCCACCCTCTACGGCTTCGTCAGGAACGCCCGCCAGGAGGGCCTCGAAGGCGTGACCGTGCACGTGAACGGCACGGAGACAGTGACCGACGAGTGGGGCCGCTACATCGCGTCCGGCATCCCCTGGATGAGGGAGGGGCAGATCTTCGTGCACACCTCCCGGCCGGGTTTCCCGGACACCAAGCCGGACTCCACCAACAACCCCAAAGGCGTCGTCGGCGACGAAGACTACGACCCGAACTACGACGACGTCCCCGCCTTCGGCGCGAACACGGTGGAGCGACACGACTTCACCCTCAGTGGCGCGAACAACACCTTCACGGTCACGGGCATGGTTCGCGAGGTCAACACGGGTGCCCCCATCAGCGGTGCGCGGATCCTGGCGGGCGGGAGCAATCCGCTCAACGGCCGGACGACCGGTCGCGGGGATTGGCTGGGTCAGGTCCGGACGGATAGCAACGGCACCTACACGGCGATCGTCACGGCCACGGGGGTCGGCACGTTTGTCAACATGACGGCGTCGGCGAGCGGTTACACCTTCCTCCCCGATGAAGGCATTCCCGTTCACGCCCAGGCCGGAACGACCCACAATGTCGACTTCACCGGCCATTCGCGCGGCAAAGTCGTGGGCAGAGTGGTGGCTCCGGACGGCACACCCGCCTCGGGGATCACGGTAACCGCCTACGAGGGCACCAACAGTTCCGGCGACGAACTTGCTGACATGACGACCTCGAGCACCGGCACCTTCAGCCTTAATGTGGGGGCTTATGGCTCGTTCTTCATCGAGGCCGAAGTCGCGTGCGCTGACAACCCTGTAACGGACGCAGAGATCGATTTGTGCCGCCAGGAGGCGTTCAGCTGGTTCGATTATCCAGGGGGTCAGATGGGCACCGTCATCAGCGCCGAGCAGCCCGTGCAGTTCGGCGACATTCGGATGCGGAGCGTCCAGCCCCGGATCACGGGTGTCAAGCGGCTGACTCATGCGGCCATCGACCTAACTTCCACCCCTATTGCCGTGCCCGGCGACTATCGCCAGTACGTCGAGGTGTCCTGGGAATACGACCGGGAAGACCATCAAGAGGTCGGTGGTTCCACCGCGTCCGACGCGGTGACCGGAGTCGCGGGTGCCAACGTCGAACCAACAGCGACTTTGACGTTCGGGTCGTACGATGCTGATGGCACAACAATTACCGCCACTGCCGTGCCCCCGAACGTTGGCGCAGCCCATGAAGGTACCGGCACCCAGACCGTGAAGACGAAGTCCGTGATCACCGTCCCCGCCGCCACTCACTACCTGGAGTTCAGCGGCGACATCGTGCTGACAATAACCGGTCGGACATTCCAAAACCCCTGGACCACCGCCGGGACCACCGAGAGCCCCTCTGCTTCGTTCAGTGTTGCGGAGGTGAACACAACGGCCGGCGCACCCGTCGTGACCAGCAGGACGGCAACCAGCATCGGTCTCCGCTGGACGGGCACGGGCAGCCCGGCATTGCAGCACCGGATCGCCTTGATGATCGGAGACCAGTGGCTCCTCGTTCCGGATGCCGCCGTGACCACAGCGGCAGTGAGAAGGATTACCACGGGCGCCAACCGGGGCCAGTGGGACCTGACTAATGCTTTGGCTCTCGAGCCGGGCACCTGGACCAACTTCGCCGGCACCAGTACCGTCACCGTGACCGCAGCCCAACTGGCCGGACCGCTCCAGGTCATGATCCGCACGGGCCAGGGTGCGAGTGCTGATGCAGCGACTGGCTGGATGTCCTCGCCACCGACGTCCGTCAGCGGAAGCTGACCCCTCCAACCCCATCGACCTAACCGATGGGCAACAGCAGCAACCCCCCGTCCGGTTCGCCGGGCGGGGGGTTCGCTTTCCGTGAGAGCGACGGCGCCGCGAATAACCGCACACGGGTTTGCATCCCGTTGTTGGCGATCTGCGCGGCCGCGGCGTGGGCGTCGGGGTGCGGCGACGGCGCCACGCGCCCTCCGTCCGAGGTGCTTCGCGTCGCCAGCGTGACGGTCACGCCCGCGGCCGCTTCACTCACGGCGCCCGACGCGACCGTGCAACTGGACGCGCGCGTGCTCGACGGCAACGGGCGGGCGATGGTCGGGATCGCGGTGATCTGGACGAGCGTGCGCCCCGAGGTCGCGAGGGTCGGCGCGTCGGGGCGGGTGGCGGCAGCGGGCAACGGGACGACCACGATCGCGGCGACGGTCGGCGCGACTGCGGGCATGGCGACGGTGACGGTGGCGGTGGAGAGCGGGGACCGGGGGGTGCTGGCCACGCTCCACGCGGCGACGGACGGGCCGAACTGGGCCGACGACGAGAACTGGCTGGGCGACGGGCCGCTGCGGGAGTGGCGCGGGGTGGAGACGGACGCGTTCGACCGGGTCGCCCGCCTGGACCTCGGCGGCCGCCGGGACGGGGAGACCGGGGAGTGGGTGTCGCACGGTCTGCGGGGCTCGATCCCGCCGGAACTGGGGAGTCTCTCGGGCCTGACCTCACTGAACCTGCGCGGCAACGCTCTGGCGGGTCCGATCCCGCCGGAACTGGGGAATCTCGCCGACCTGGAGGGGCTGTGGCTCGACGGCAACACGCTGGAGGGTGCGATCCCGCCGGAGTTGGGCGCACTCGCCGGTCTGGAGGAGTTGTCGCTCAACGACAACCAGCTCGATGGTCCGATCCCGGCCGAGCTGGGGAGCCTTGCGCGCCTGAAGTCGCTGATCCTGAGCGGCAACGCGCTCGAGGGTCCGGTCCCGCCGGAGTTGGGCGCCCTCGCCGGTCTGGAGGGGCTGTGGCTCGACGGCAACCGGCTCGAGGGTCCGATCCCACCGGAGCTGGGGAGCCTCGCGCACCTGAAGGGGCTGTCCCTGAGCGGCAACGCGCTCGAGGGTCCGGTCCCGCCGGAGCTGGGCGGTCTCAGGCGCCTGGAGTTCCTGTACCTCGACGGGAACGCGCTGACGGGCGGGCTCCCGCGGACTCTCGCGCGGATCGACGGGCTGGTGCGGTTCGGCTTCGAGCGGAACGCGGGTCTCTGCGCGCCGGGCACGCCCGAGTTCGTCGCCTGGCTGGACGGGATCGGGGAGCTCGGGGGAGGCCCGTTCTGCAACGAAACGGACCGGGCGGCGCTGGCCGCGCTGTACGCGGCGGCGGGCGGCGAGGGCTGGACCGACTCGGAAGGCTGGCTGGGCGAGGCGGCGCTCGCGAGGTGGCACGGGGTCGGGACCGACTCCGTGGGCCGCGTCGCGACCCTCGACCTGGCCGGGAACGGACTCGCGGGGCGGCTCCCCGCGGGTCTGGGCGACCTGGCGGCGATGACGGCGCTGCGCGTCGGCGACAACGCGCTGTCCGGGCGGCTGCCGCGCACCTTGCTCGACCTGCCGCTGGACGAGCTGGACTACGCCGGCACGGAGCTGTGCGCCCCGGCGGACGAGGTGTTCCGGGCGTGGCTGGAGGCCATCACCGTGCTGCGGGACACCGGGGCGGAGTGCGCGACGGCCACGGACCGGGAGGTCCTCGAGATGCTCCACGACGCGACGGGCGGGCGCAACTGGATCGACTCGAGGAACTGGCTCACCGACGCGCCGCTCGAGGAGTGGCGCGGGGTCGAGGTGGACGACCAGGGGAGGATTGTCGAACTGCGGCTTTGGGACAACGGGCTGGCGGGCCGGCTGCCGCCCGAGCTCGGCGAATTGGTTCACTTGGAGTACCTCCGCTTGAGCGACAACGCGCTCACGGGCGCGATTCCGCCGGAGTTCAGCAGTCTATCCGCACTCGCGCACTTGGCACTCAACGGCAACGGCCTCGCTGGCCAGCTGCCGCCCGAACTCGGTTCGCTTTCAGCTCTCGAGGAACTGCGCGTCGAGAACAACGACTTGTCGGGCTCAGTGCCGCCGGAACTCGGCGGCCTCGCGAGCCTGCGCGGGTTGGGGCTCACGGGCAACCCCCGGCTGTCGGGCCCGCTGCCCGCGGAGCTGACGTCGCTCGACCGGCTCGAGCGGCTCCTGGCCGGGGGGACGGGGCTGTGCGCGCCCGCGGACCCCGCCTTCGCGGCCTGGCTCGACCGGGTTCACACGCGCCGCGTCGTTCCCTGCGCCGAGCGGGAGGCGCCACCGGCGTACCTGGTGCAGGCGGTGCAGTCGCGCGCGTTCCCGGTCCCGCTGGTCGCGGGCAAGCCGGCACTGCTGCGTGTGTTCCCGACGGCGGCGCGGGCCGCGGGCGTCGGCGTGCCGGCGGTTCGGGCCCGGTTCTTCGTCGACGGCCGGGAGACACACGTGGAGGACGTTCCGGGTGGGTCCAAAGCGATCCCGGAAGGGGTCGACGAGGGCTCCCTCGCCACGTCGGTCAGCGCCGAGATTCCGGGGAGCGTGGTGCGTCCCGGTCTCGAGATGGTCGTCGAGGTCGACCCGGACGGAACGCTCGACCCCGCGCTGGGCGTCGCGCGGCGGATTCCCGCGACCGGCCGGCTCGCGGTCGACGTGCGGACTCTGCCGCCGCTCGAGCTGACGGTCGTTCCGTTCCTGTGGGCGCAGGCCCCGGACTCCTCGATCCTGGACGCGGTCCGAGGAATGGCGGCGAACCCGGAAGGCCACGCGCTGCTCGCGGACGTGCGCGCGCTGCTCCCGGTGGGCGTGCTCGATCTGACCGCGCACGAGCCCGTGCTGAGCTCGAGCAACGATGCCCACCGCCTGCTCGAGGAGACGGAGGCGATCCGCGCGCTGGAGGGCGGGGGCGGCCACTACCTGGGCACGATGGCGGGCCCGGTGACGGGGCCCTCCGGGGTGGCGTTTCTCCCCGGCCGGGCCGGCTTCTCGATTCCCCGGTCGGGCACCATCGCGCACGAACTCGGCCACAACCTGGGCCTCCGCCACGCGCCGTGCAGCGGCGCGGGCGACCCGGACCCGTCGTTCCCCCATCCGGACGGATCGGCGGGGGCCTGGGGCTACGACTTCGCGCGCGGCGAACTGGTGCGTCCCTCGACCCCGGACCTGATGTCGTACTGCGGCCCCCCCGACGGGATCAGCGACTACCATTTCGCCAACGCACTGCGCTACCGGCTGTCCGAGGCGCGCAAGGCGGCGGTTCCGGCCGCCGCCCCGGCGAGGTCGCTCCTGCTGTGGGGCGGCGCGGACGCCGACGGCGCGCCGTTCCTGAACCCGGTCTTCGTCGTCGAAGCGCCGCCGGCGCTCCCGGATTCGGGCGGCGCGTACACGCTGACGGGCCGGACCGCGCGCCGGACCGAGCTCTTCTCGATCCGCTTCGCGATGCCCCGGACGGCCGACGGCGACGGCGGGTCCGGCTTCGCGTTCGTGCTGCCGGCGGAGCCCGGCTGGGCGAGCGAGCTTGCCGGCATCACGCTCGCCGGTCCCGGCGGAACGTTCGCCCTGAACGACGACAGCGACCTCCCGACGGCCGTCCTGCGCGACCCCCGCACCCGACGGGTGCGGGGCATCCTGCGCGAGGTGCCGACCCCGGCCCGGGCCGCCATGGACGCGGAACGCTCGGCAGCGGGGCTGGAGTTCGAGGTCCTTTTCAGCCGCGGCCTACCGGACGCGGCGGCGTGGCGGCGATGACGAGGCCACGGGACCCCAAGGTTCGCCAACCAATCGAGATGGATTTCACACACAGACGCGCACACGTCTTTTCCACCGCGCGGAAGGAGGCGGCAAGATGATTCGGAACAGACTGGGCCTGCCGGCCCGCTTCCTCATGGTTGCCACCGCGGTGGCCTGCTGGATTCCGTTCGTTCCCGCGGCGGCCGTGGGCATGCCGTTGGTTCAGACACCACCTCCGCCACCGACGAATCTGAACGCGAACCTCGAGGGGGCTTCGGTCCGTCTCACCTGGACAGCTTCGACGCCGTTGCCCGGCGAGAGCCCGGTCACCGGCTACAGGATCCGGATGTACTATCGCCCCGACCTCCATGACTGGACCGACCTCGTGCCCAACACTGGCAACACGGACCTCACCTACCTGCACACAGCTCCCCCTCGGGGCACCACGGTGCATTATCAGGTCGCCGCGATCAACGCTGCAGAAAGGGTGGGAAGCCCTTCGAATAACGCCATGGTCGTCACCCCAACGGGGACCGGGACAACGGGTGCTGAACCCGGCAATCTCAGGGCGATCGCCGCCGGACCTACCACCATCACCCTCTCCTGGAACCGACCGACAGTGACCGGCGGGAACACGATCACCGGTTACCAGGTGGAGGAGTCGGCGAATGGCAGTCCCCCGTGGACGCTGCTGACGCCCACGCCCACGAACGTGACCGTGTATCAGCGTGTGGGTCTCCCGGCAGGCGTCACCCGCTACTACCGGGTCAGGGCGGTGTACGTCAACCTCGTCTCCTACGGGCCCTGGGCGTACGCGCAAGCCACCACGGCGACAACCCGGACACCGGCTGCACCCCAGAACCTGAGGGCGACGGCCGCCGGCTCGACGGTCATCAACCTCGACTGGGACGCGCCGGCCTCGAACGGCGGGAGCGCAATTACAGGCTACCAGGTCCACGTGTTAGCGAGTGACGGCAGTTGGAGCCTGCTCGGGACACCGGTCGCCGGCGTGACGGAGTTCAGCGATGCGACCGCCGCAGTGGGGGTTACCCGCCGCTACCGGGTCAGAGCGGTGAACGCCAACGGTGCGGGAGCCCCGGCATTCGTGAACGCCACAGCGGACGCCGGGACGCCGGGGCCGCCCCGCGACCTGACGGCCAGCGCCGAGGGCGCGTCGGTGATCGAGTTGGACTGGCGGGCGCCGAGCGATGCGGGAGGCGCGGCGGTCACGGGCTACTGGATCGAGTGGTCGGCCAACGGCGTCATCTGGAATGTCCTCGAACGCAACCATCGAGCTACCGACTACAGGGACGTCGGTCTCTCGCCCGGCACCACCCGGCATTACAGAGTTGCGGCGATCAACCGGCATGGGCAGGGGGAGTGGTCGGACGAGGCGCAGGCCACGACGAGCCGCCCGCCGGGGAGACCGACGGGCCTCACTGCCCGGGCCCAGGGAACGTCGAGGATCGAGCTGGAATGGACCACGCCCACGGACGGGGGGCCGGTCACCGGCTACTGGGTCGAGTGGTCGAGCACCGGAACCGGCAGGTGGACGCGGCGCGTGATGAATTCGAGAGCCACCTCATACAACGACACCGGCCTAAGCGCCGGCACCACCCGTCATTACCGCGTTGCAGCGATCAACACGGCGGGTGAAGGCCCCTGGTCGAGGGTCGTCCAGGCGACCACCGAAGTCAGCGTTCCGGGCGCGCCCGGAAGCTTCAGCGTGAACCCGAACGGCCTCAGGGGAAGCACCGAGCTCCGCCTCACCTGGAGACCCCCGTCCAACACTGGCGGGAGCCCCATCACCGGCTACCGCATCGAGTGGAGTTCCACCGGTACCTGGCCCGGAACATTCCTCCTGCCCGGCCCCAGCGGCACGGCCACCACCTACGTGGACACCGGTCTCGCCCCCAACACGACCCGGTACTATCGGGTGCGCGCGATCAACGCCCAGGGGCAGGGGAACCCCTCGACCGCGGTCCCAGGCACCACCAACGCCGCACGGCCCGGCCAGCCCCGGAACCTGCGCGCGAGAGCAGCGGGGCCGACCAGCATCACCCTCGCCTGGGAAGCGCCGGCCAGCGACGGCGGGGAGCGGATCACCGGCTACACGATTCGGAGGCGCGGTCCCAATGACGGAACCTGGATCACGATCCCTCGCAACACGGGTCCGCAGGAGACCACATTCACGGACACGAGCCTGCAGCCGGCCAGCGCCTACCGGTACCAGGTGGCGGCAATCAACCGCTTGGGAGCCGGCCAGTGGTCCTTCGAGGTGAGCACGAGCACCTACGCCCAGGCCCCCGGGGCGCCGGTCGGGCTGACGGCCCGGGCGGTGGGCACCTCGCGCATCGACCTGTCGTGGAGTGCGCCCCGCAACACCGGGGGCGCCCCCATCCTCGGCTACCGGATCGAGGCCTCCGACGACGGGGGCAGGACCTGGAACATCATCGTTCGCCGCAACACCAACTCGACAACGACGACGGCCTCCGACGTGAACCTCCAGCCCGCGACCACGCGGCACTACCGGGTCGCCGCGATCAACACCGCAGGGACCGGGCCGTTCTCGAACACCGCGCGCGCGACGACCGAAGCCACCGTGCCGGGCGCGCCCCGGAGTCTCGACGCGGAGGCCGACGGCACCTCCCGGATCGAACTCTCCTGGCTAGCGCCCACGAGAGACGGCGGGTCGCGCGTCACCGGCTACCGCATCGAAGTGTCTGAAGACGGGGGCGCCCGCTGGGAGGACCTGGTGACCAACTCTCACAACACGCGCACGACCTACGTGCACACGGGACTTGAGCCGGCCACCAGGCGCCACTACCGCGTCTCGGCGATCAACCGGATCGGCGTGAGCCCGGCGTCGCGGGTGGTGAGCGCCATTACCGACGCGACTGTGCCCCACGCGCCCACCGGGCTGGTGGCCACCGCGGTTGCGCCCACGCAGATCGACCTGTTCTGGCTCGCGCCCGCCTACGATGGCGGCGCCACCGTCACCGGCTACCGCATCGAGGTCTCGGAAGACGGCACCACGTGGACGGATCTGGTGGTCAACACCGGGTCCAGGGCCACCGCCTTCTCGCACACCGGCCTGCAGCCGGGAAGCGCGCGCCACTACCGTGTCTCGGCGATCAACCGTGTGGGTCCCGGTGCGGCGTCGGTGAGCGCATCGGCCCAGACCGACGACCCGATCGGGCGCGCGGGGCGGCTCAACACGCGCGTGCTGCCGCACGTGGCGTCCGCGATGGCATCGAGCACCGTCTCGGCGATCGCCCGCCGGGTCGACGCGGTGGCCAGCGGCATGGGGATGGAGCGGCGCGTCGAGACGAACGGGCTCTCGTCGATGGCCGCGAGCCTGTCACAGCCGAACGCGGCGGGCCTCGGCCTCGCCCAAGGCGACCAGGCCGGCTTGGCCGCCCTCTTCGGCGGCACCTCCTTTACGATGCCGTTGGGCGCCTCCGACGCGCAGCAACAGTCCGCCACCGGCACGCAGCTCGCGAGCTGGGGCGCGGGCGAGTACCACCACCTCGGCGAACCCGGCCAGAGCGCCCTCGACTGGAAGGGCAACCTGGTGAGCGCGCACGCGGGTATCGACGCGCGCGTGGGGCCCGACCTCCTGGCGGGTGTCGCGGGCTCGTACTCCTCCGGCAGCTTCGACTTCACCGACAAGACCGGCGCCAGTCCGGTGCGGGGCACCTACGGCACCACCATGGCCAGCGTACACCCCTACATGGCCTGGTTCTCCGGAGGCGGCACAGCCGCGGTTTGGGGCTCGGCCGGGCTCGGTAGCGGCGACATCGAGGTCAACGACGAGCGCGAGGGACTGCGCACCAGCCCCGCGAGCCTGTTGACCGGTGCCGGAGGCGCCAGCTACCAACTGCTTACGCGCGGCTCGGGCGGCGTGCGCCTCAGGGCCGAGGGGTGGTATGGCGAGGTCACGGTCGACGGCAGTGCGCAGATCGAGGAAGTGACGATCGAGATGCAGCGCGGCAAGCTCGCCCTCGAGTTGACTCAGGGCTTCCGCACCCAGGCGGGCAGCGAGATGGCGTTCGTGCTCGAGGGCGGGATGCGCTACGACGACGGCGACGGCGTAAACGGCGCCAGCGGCGAAGTCGGCGGCGGACTCCGCTACACGAACTCGCGGCTCGGACTGACCGCGGAGGGCCGTGGCCGCTTCGTCATCTCGGCGCGCGCCGGCTACGAGGAGTGGGGCATCGGCGGCACGCTCATGTTCGACCCGGCGACCCGCGGCCAGGGGCTCTCGATCCGGGTGGCGCCATCGTACGGCGACCACCTGAGTGGGGTGAACCAGTTGTGGGAGCGCGGGGTGACCGACGCGGTGGGCGGCCACGGCCTGGGCATTGGCCCCAACGTGGACGGCGAAGTGGCTTATGGCATCGCCGGCTTCCACGGCACGCCGTACAGCGGCTTCTACCTCGGCCAGGCCGGCACGCGGGCCTTCTCGAGCGGTGTGCGCTACGAGCTCGGATCAGGGGTCGGGCTGCGCCTCGAAGGCACGCGGCGCGAGAGCACGCTCGGTGCCCCGCAACACACCGTCGGCGTCCGCGGGAGGTTGCGGTTCCGATAAGCGCGGCATGACAAAAGGCGATGAGACACCTACTGGAGTACGAGCCGATGAATCACCCCAACCGGAGAACCCCGATGCGCTCCCTTATCCCGCTGTTCCTCTTGTGTCTGCTGCCCGCCACCGTCGCGGCGCAGGCCGACGTGGAGCCCAGCGTCCTCGCTGGCGTCTTCGTGACCGATCGCGAGACGCAGTTGCCCGCCTCGCTCGCCTTCAACGCGGGGCTCGATGTGCGGGTCGGCATCCCCTCCGAAGGCTATCAGGTCGCCATCGCGCCGTTCTTCGGAGCGGACGGCACCCTCCTGATGGTCGAGAACCGGAAC
>JAJEBS010000071.1 GCA_022822425.1 Gemmatimonadota bacterium
GATTGAGGATGATACACTAACGGTTAGAGGGGCCAGGGGCGTATCATCATTTTAGGAAAAACCCTCCCAAAGTGAATCAGACTTGGGGAGCATCCGAAACATTGTACGTGTTGCCACAAGGCGCTGCTGGCAGACAGCCAGCGCCGCGAGGCAAGACGCGGTGCATTCGACGTAGGAGCGCTCGGTCATCGAGTCGCCGAACATCTCTGCGGGATTCAGCCACTCCAGTCCGATCCTCGAACGCCGCGCCTCGTAGCTGCCGAACCCGCCGTCGCGGTTCTGGCCGCGCAGCATGAACCCGGCCGCATCGCGGAGCATGGTCGCGTCGGCAGCGTCGGGATGCGCTTCGATGATCCCCATCAAGGCTTCGGCGGTGCAGTCGGTGACCGGCCACCCATTCCACGCCCCGGGGAAGCACCAGCCTCCCTTCGGGTCGGTGCGATGCGCCGCGCGAAACCCGTCGAAGCTGACGCCGACCTGTTGCCCGCCCAGGTAGGATGTCCCGTGCCGAAGGGCGTCCCCGACGCCGTCAACATCCGCGACCGTTGCCAGTGCTTGCAGAGAGAGTCCGGTATCCCAGGAAGCGCTCCTCGCTCCGGTAACCCGCGCTCCATCCTCCTCGTCCTCCCAGATCCAGCCGCCCAGCTGCCTGAGTGCCCGGCGGCAGTCGGTGTCGTACGGATCATGCAGCCACAGGGCGAGGATGTTGATGAGACCGCTGACGGGCGAGATGCTCGCGTGGTCGGTGGTTCGCAGCTCCCACCTGATCGCCCGGAGGATCGCTTCCACGCATCGCGCTCGGAGACGCTTGCCGTGGAACCGTTCGACCAACCTCGCGAACTCGTATCCGGCCCGAAGCCACGGGCTGGGCCGGGCGCAAAGGTCCTCATCTCGCAACCGGTTGCGGCACCCGGAGAAATCGATGTCTGCGAACGGCTCGGCAAACAGCTCCTCCCGCAACGAAGCGGTCAACGGCGTGACGGGCACCTGAAACCGCTGCGCGTAGACCGCGGCCATGGCCATGTAAATGAGCCGCGTGTGGCAGTACCAGTTGGCGGGATGCAGGGGGATTAGGCGCGGCAGGCTCCACAGTTCCGGCAGGATGGGGTTGACTCCGCGCCAGTCGTGGAGATTGAGGAGCGCCAGCCAGAATTTCCCCCAACTCGGGATACGGAGAACGTCCTCTTCCCGCAGGAATCGTCGAGCCGACTCTATCAATGGGTCGTCCCGCTCAACCCCGAGAAGTCTCGCCGCCACATAGACCAGCGTCGAGACGAACAGGTGGGGAGCCGAGTGTTCGTGCAGACCCCAGGCACCCCCTTCGAGACGGGTCCGTTCGAAGGACCGCAGCACGCGGCGGCGGCGACCGGCGCTGAGCCGCCGTCCAAGGAGATGGTGCAGCAACACGTACTGCGCCGTGAGCATGGGACACCAGACCATCTCGCCTTCCCAAGCGCCGTCCTCCCCTTGGAGGTTCAGCAGGCGCGCACTCGCGCGGCTCAAGGCCAGTCCGGCGTCGCATGAAGCCACTTCGCCCGGGGGCGTCGGACGAGCGTTGCCCGGACCCGGCGGCATCGACGCCGGCAACGCGCGACCCAGGGAGTCCAGAATCCGCTCGTCCTCTGTTCCCCTCCTCCTTGCCCTACGCAGCAGCTCGACGCTGCGCAAGAGCCACCCGACGCGGACGGACAGCGCATGAACGGTGTCGCGGGCACGCCGCCAGGCGGCTTGGTCGCAGGATCGCGGGATCTCCCGGGCGATCGCCCGGGCCAGCATCGCGCCTCCGGTGAGATTGAGACGGGCTGGCGATGTCTCTTCGCAGGCGAGTAGACGGATGGTCCGGTCGCGGAATGAGGAACTCGCCCGCCAACGCCGGTAGACGGCGCGTCTGACCGCAGCGGACTCGGACCGGTGATCGACGAAGACCTCGTAGAGCTCCATGGCGAGGAGTTCCGGCGTATGGGTCGCCCTGAACCGCTTGCGCTTGAAGTCGTCGAAGTCGCCAGCCTCGGCCAGCGTCAGCGCATCGCCGAAACCGAGTGTCATTCCCGACGCCGTCATGGGATGATGGTGCCCGGCCGCATCGCCGATGAGCACGCGATGCGGGGTCCCGTACGTCACGCGCGGCCTGAGTTCATTGGCGGCCGTGTCGAACCTTCCCGCCCGAAGCGCCTCGAAGAAGCCGGGTCGGAGGTTCTCGGGAATCAGGTCGGCATAGGCATCCGAGAGGAAGCCGATCCGGTCCCGGGGGATCCACTGGTCCGGCGGAACGTCCACGATGATGCGGACACGTTGCTCTCCCAGTTGGTACATGAGAACTGGACCCGGCCCGCCGAGCACGACATACCCGTAACCCTCAAGCGGCAGGCTCGCTCCTCTCGTCGTGACTCCGACCATCCGCGAGCAGGTTGTCCGGCCCGCCGATACGCCCAGCGACCGGCGCACGGTCGAGGCCCGGCCGTCGGCGCCCACGATCCGCCCCGCGGTCACGGACTCCTCGGCTCCGTCACGGACAAAGACGACCCTACCGTCCTCCACCGAACGTACGCGGGCACGGTGGATGAAGGCGACATCGGATTCGTTCTCGACCGCGTCACGCAGGACCGAGACGATCGCCTCGTGCTCGCACGACAGTCCGTGAGATCCGTCCGCATAGGGAAGCACGATCGGCTCGGATCCGTCTTCCGGGAGAACTACGAAGCCCCTGCCCGTTGTACTGCATGGCTGCGTCCCCAGCTCTATCCCCAACTCCCGAAGGATCCGCACGGCAGGCGGATGCAGCCACTCCCCCGCCATTCGCCTCGAAGACCTCAGATTCGCTTCCAAGAGGGCGACGCGAGCGCCCCTCCGCCCGTGCGCGATGGCGCACAGACTGCCCACCGGACCCGCGCCCACGACGACCACATCGTAGTCCTGCGAGCGGTTGGCGCTCACCGGAAGACGCTCACGTCAGCGCGGCGTCGGTGGCAGACCAGGCACGGTGTCTCGGGACCCGGCCGCCAACTCCCGCAATCCGGGGCCGTGCCGCCGGCGAAGCCGGTTCGCTCGTTGTGATACCGCTTGTCCTCACGCACGGGAGCGGCGAACACCTCCGGTAGCCGGTGGACTACGGCGGGGGACACCATGAAGAGGGTGCCGACCGGAACCTTGTTGCCTGCGTATTCCATGGGCCAGAGCACCTTGCGGATCAGCGGCCAAGGGCTCGGATCCTGAGGTCGATGTGCGTGTGAACCAGCCAGCGGTGCTCGAATTGAGGCGATTCGGTCATCCGTTGAGTCCAGTGCGTCCTAAGATGTCAACATGGACCGGCCTCGTTCAACTCTGCGGACGAGGCTGCATTTCCTGCCCGTGGCGACTCAATGCGAGTCGATGCCGGCCATCAGGAGCCGTCAGCGGTTAGGTCAAATCCCGGTTCGGCCCACGCGGCCGCTTTATCTCCAGCCGCCGCGAAACCTCACGCCGAAGGTCCCGGAGTCTTCGGTCAAGCACGTCACCTGCCCGCTCAGCCGCTCGACCTGCTTCTTCAAGGTTTCGCTCTGAGCGCTCTGCCGCTCGACACGCCGCTGCAAAGCCTCGACCTGCTCGTGCAAGCCAACCTTCCGAAAGCCCCTAACAGCCCGGAGGGGTCCGCGTGCGCGACAAACGCGGCACTGTCCAACCCCCGCAACCGCTGCCGCTGACAACAGGATGCAGAAAGGCTTCGGCCGAACGTCCCGCAGCCTCCGCCATGATCGTCCCGATCAATAGAGTTCGATCCGCGCGCTTTCCTCCTCGCCGGCGTCGATCTCTGCGGCGTCCGCGCCCGCAATCTGATCCGCCAGAACTTGCCCGTAGGTGGGATAGCACGAGCGTTCGACCCGGGCTGCCGGGTCCCAGAGCCGCGCCCGAATGAGCGCCTTGGCGCAGTGGAGGAATGCTTCTTCGACCGACACCTTGAGGACCGAGATCGGGGGCTTGGCCTTGATCGCGAGCACATCGAGCAGTTTCGGATCGGTCGAGATCTCCGCCCGACCGTTGATGCGAAGCGTTTCCGTGAAGCCCGGCACGAAGAATAGCAACCCCACATAGGGACGTTCGACGAGGTTCATCAACGTGTCCACTTGGCGGTTCCCCGGTCGGTCGGGCAGCAGAAGCGTCCGGTCGTCCAAAACGTGCGCCAACGAACCTGGCGGGTCGCCACGCGGGGAGGCGTCAGCCCGCCCGTCGGCCCGGGCGGAACTGATGACGTAGAACGGCGAGAGTGCGATGAACCTGCGGCAGTGGTCGTCCAGGCGATCCAGGACCTTGAGCCCGGCCCTCGGCGCAGGCGGACGGTAGACGGTGCGTAGTTCATCCAGTGTGTCAACAGCCATTTTCGCCTCCCATGGGACTGAGCGATGCTGGTTCCTCAAGATACACGTGAGGGACGAACGGAAGCCACTTCGCTTGTCTGCGGCCCGGTGCTGGAAAGCCGGGAGGCGTCGCGGAGCTGGGAAACGGAAGCGGTGCGATTCGTGTTCGTCAACGAGCGTGGGAGACCGGTTGACGGTCGCCCGGAAGCTTGCCGGCCCTGCCGCGGTGGAGGCATCCTGTGAGGTGAGGACTCGCACATGCTTCCCGGTTTTCCCGGTTGACGGGAGGGAACGACGGGAATGCCAGACAACTTGCTCAGGCGAACGACTTACGGACTGCGCTGGACCGTGGCTGTCGGCGTCTTGGCTGGCTCGCCGGTTGTGGCGCAGGCGCAGGCGGAAGAGGTGGTGCGGGGGTTCCACCTTGGTCTGACGCTGCCTGCCGGTCGGCTCGGCGCCACGATGCGGAAGACGGTGGACAACACCGCCCCAACACGCGGGTGCCGGAGCCGAGGCGCGGCAGAGTGTTTCGGGACGAGGTCTCGGGAGACGGGTTCGCGTACGGCGTCGGCGCGGTAGGCGGATATCGCCTTCCACTCTCTGCCGGCCGCTGATTCCTTGAAGGCGAGGTGGACATCGAATGGCACGGCGGTGCAACCGAGGCTCAGTTTGCGGGAGCAGGAATCTCGGCCGAGCGCCGACAGCTTGGGGAAAGCTGGCCCGACCGATGGAGCCTGGCGAAGGAGACCAGTTACGGCGCGACGCTGAGGGTCGGCGGCGATCCGAGTGGATTGGATTCCCGGGGTCTGGCCGTCTACCTGCTGGCTGGCGTAAGCTTCGCAGGGCTGCGGTTCGCCAGCCAGTACACCGGTTGCTTCTCTCCAGAACCGTGCGATGCCGACGAGTTCGAATCCGGCAGAAGCAACCGCGACCTCGACGCGCGTGCGAGACGGACTGCTGCGAAAGCGCAAACCGCTTTGCAACAGCCGCAACCTGTAAAGGACGCTTCTGGAGAGGCTTGGCAGTTCGGGGCCGCTTACCGGGGCGCACGGACCTTTCGAGCGCCGATGCTGGTTCATGGATCGCTACGGATTCGTAGACCTATCAGATCCGCCAGAGGATCGTTCAGTACCGCTTTGTGGGCATCGCCGTTTTCCACAACTCAGCCGAGGGTTTCCACGCCGCTGTTGACAACAACACTCGTCCCTCATCGCCCATCGAGTCGACCGCCTGACTCTCTGCGCGCATCGTAGCCCCACGCCGGTAGCCTCCTCCCGACTTCTCCGCCGCCCGCCGGTACGCCCCCGCGCCGCTTGCGCGACGGGATCGCGCTACGGAAGTTGGTCGGGCTTGGCACCTTCCCGGCCACGATCATGAGGCCCGCCCATGGCAAGACAGGCGATCGAAATCGAAGGGATCGTCATCGAGGTCCTGCCCAACGCCACCTTCCGTGTCCGCTTGGAAAACGGCCACGAGATCCACACGTACCTCTCCGGAAAGATGCGCCAAAACTACATCCGGGTGCTGGAGGGCGACCGCGTGAAATGCGAGATGTCTCCCTACGATCTGTCGAAGGGCCGCATCACGTATCGGTACAAGTAGCTCGTAGGGCACGGCCCGGTCGTTCGGCCTGCGCTTGGTCGATGCGGACGTTTCTCTCTCAAGCATCCGAACCGGCGTCTTCCAGTTGCCGTCCGCGTGTTCGCGCTGCGCGAGTTGGTGCAGGTTGTTGTCCGAGCGCGCTCCCTGCCGGGTGCGCATGTGCTCGATGGCCAGATCCCCATCCGCGAACTCCACAGAAGCGTGGACCTCTTGGGGGTCGAGGGGGCGAAGCCCCTCGTCAGCCTCCGCCGGGAACGCACAGAGTGTGGCCACACGGGGTATGCCCTTGCTTACTTGCTTACTTGCTTACTTGCTTGATGTGCCAAGATGGTACGGAGCGATAGTCGACCATCTGAGGGAGGAGGCATCCACATGGAGGAGGTCAGCATCATCGGGATCGATCTGGCAAAGCGCAGCTTTCAGGTGCACGGGGCGCCGTGGCCATCATGGCCCGCGTCCCGCGGGAAGCTGCTTCCCCCCGAGCCCCGTGGCCCCCGCCTCTCTTCAATGCCCCATCCGGTACGTCAGCGAGAGCTTGATCCGCCGACCCTTGGGGCTGTGCGTGAAGCCATCGTAGGATGCTTCCCACCTGACCAGTGGAGGATCGGCGTTCAGCGCGTTCAGCA
>JAJEBS010000126.1 GCA_022822425.1 Gemmatimonadota bacterium
GAGTGCCTGGCCCGCTTCGGCATGATGATCACCTTCGGCAACGCCTCCGGCCCGGTGCCTCCCCTCAACCTGCTGCGCCTGAGCGCGAAGGGGGTCAGCGTGGCCCGACCCTCGCTCAAGCCCTACATCGAGCGGCGCGCGGATCTGGAAGAGGCCGCCGGAGAACTCCTCGGGCACATCCAGGCGGGCCGCATCAGGCTCACCATCGGCCAGCGCTTTCCTCTTTCCGAAGCTGCCGACGCCCATCGCGCGCTGGAGTCGCGGCAGACGCAGGGATGCACCATTCTACAGCCGTGACGACATCGCATACGCGCATTCCAGGAGGCCCCCCATGATTCGCACGCCGATCGTCGCCGTACTCGCCGTGCTCGTGACCGCGAGCGCCGCCGCCGCCCAGCGGCCCAACACAATGTTCCTCGACGAGCTGACCTGGACCGAGGTGCGGGCCGCCATCGACGAGGGGGTCACCACCATCATCGTCCCCACCGCCGGCACGGAGCAGAACGGACCCCACATGGTGCTCGGCAAGCACAAGTTCATCATCAACCACGCATCGGACCTGATCGCTCGCGAGTTGGGCAACGCGCTGGTGGCGCCGGTCATCGCCTACGTTCCCGAAGGCGCCATCGACGGGCCCGACGGACCCACCGGACACATGCGCTACGCGGGGGCGATCACCCTCCCCAACGAGCACTTCATGAAGCTGCTGGAATACGCTGCACGGAGCCTCGAGGTCCACGGCTTCACCGACATCGTTTTCATCGGCGACAGCGGCGGCAACCAGAACGGCATGCGCACGGTGTCGGAGATGCTGAACGAGGAGTGGGCGGCGGCGGGGAAGGGAGGCCGGGTCCACTTCGTGGGCGACTACTACTCCGGCAACGGCTTCCGCGACTGGCTCATGGAGGAGCACGGCTACGACGCGGCGACCATCGGCGGACATGCCGGCATCAGCGACACGTCCCAGCTTCTCTACATCGCGCCCGAGCACATCCGCCAGGGGGAACTGGCCCCAGGGGGCGGGTACGAGGGCAGCGGCGTTTCCGGCGATCCCACCAAGGCGTCCGTGGTCTACGGGCGCATGGGCATCCAGCTCAAGGTGGAGGCGGCAGTGCGCCAGATCCGCGAACTGACGCAAGGGCGATGACTCACGCGACCATTACCCGGGTTGGCGCCTCGGAGAGCAGCGCTCGCTTGCTGGCGGCGCTGGGACTCGAAGATGTGAATCCGGGCGGCTTCGCCGGCGGGTGGATGGGCTCCGGGCCCGAGCTCGAGGTCCACACTCCCCTTGACGGCTCGCGCATCGCGACCGTGCGCCAGGTCACCGAAGAGGAGTACGACCGCATCGTCGCGCGGGCGCACGAGGCGTTCCTCCATTGGCGGACGGTGCCGGCTCCCAAGCGCGGCGAGGTGGTGCGCCAGATCGGCGACCGGCTGCGCCGGCACAAGGCGGAGCTGGGCGCGCTGGTCACCCTCGAGATGGGCAAGATTCTCACCGAGGGCGAGGGCGAAGTGCAGGAGATGATCGACATCTGCGACTTCGCGACCGGCCTGTCGCGCCAGCTCTACGGGCTCTCCATGCACTCCGAGCGCCCGGATCACCGCATGTTCGAGCAGTGGCACCCCCTGGGCGTGGTCGGTGTGATCTCCGCCTTCAACTTCCCGGTGGCGGTGTGGAGCTGGAACGCCGCCATCGCGGCGGTGTGCGGGGACGCCACGCTGTGGAAGCCATCGAGTCAGACTCCCCTGACCGCGATCGCGTGCACCCGCATCGCGGGGGAGGTGGCGCGCGAGAACGGCTACGACCCCGCCATCTTCTCGCTGGTGGTGGGGCGGGGCTCCACCGTGGGCGACCGCCTCCTGCACGACCGGCGCATCCCGCTGGTGTCCGCCACCGGCAGCTGCCGGATGGGGTACCGGGTGGCCCAGGTGGTGGGCAAGCGGCTGGGGCGCACCATCCTCGAGCTGGGCGGCAACAACGCCATCATCGTCACCCCGCACGCCAACATGGACCTGGTGCTCCCCGCGATCCTCTTCGGATCGGTGGGCACGGCCGGGCAGCGCTGCACCAGCACCCGCCGCATCATCGCGCACGAATCCATCCGCGAGGAGCTGGAGCGGCGGCTGGTGTCCGCCTACGGGGACGTCCGCATCGGCGACCCGCGCGAAGCGTCGACGCTCATGGGCCCGGTGGTGAACCACCAGGCGGTCGCCGACCTGGAGGGCGCGGTGCGCCGGGTCACGGAGGAGGGGGGCGAGGTCCTGTGTGGAGGCGAGCGCCTGGACGGCGCCGATTTCCCCGGCGGCCACTACGTCACCCCGTGCATCGCCCGCGCGCGCAACGAGTTCGACATCGTGCAGGAAGAGACCTTCGCGCCCATCCTCTACATCCTGGGTTACGGGAGCGCGGATGCGACCCCGGCGCAGGCGGTGGACGAGGTCGCCGAGGCCATCCACCAGCACAACGACGTGCCCCAGGGCCTCTCGTCGGCGATCTTCACCGAGCACATGCGCGAGGCGGAGCTCTTCCTTTCCCACCGCGGCAGCGACTGCGGCATCGCCAATGTCAACATCGGCACCAGCGGCGCGGAGATCGGGGGCGCCTTCGGGGGCGAGAAGGAGACCGGGGGCGGGCGCGAGTCGGGATCGGACGCCTGGAAGGCCTACATGCGGCGCCAGACCAACACGGTCAACTGGAGCCCGGAGCTGCCACTGGCTCAGGGGGTGCGGTTCGGGTAGAGCAGCTGCTGCAGCCTCGCGTCACGCCGCCAATCTCGCGATCTCTGCCGGGCGGGAGAATGGCGGAACGGGACTTCAGCGATTCCTGCCTTCCCGGGCTTCCCGCCAGGCGCGCGCGTAGACGTCCGCGCGCACGTCCAGGTAACCGGGATACTCCTGGCGCGCCTGCTCCAGCACGGCCTTCTCCAGCGACACCGTCGCCACCGGATCCCGCGTCTCGAGCAGCACCTCGCCTGATGGGTCCGCGACCATCGACGGCCCTCCGATGATCCCCTGCGACCGGGTCCCGGGCCGGTTGACCGACACGACGTAGGCGCAGCTGGTGACCGCGTTTGCGCGCAGCACCAGCCGCCAGCGCGGGTAGGTCTCCGCCGGGGTGGCGCGCGGCAGGAGGATCACCTCCGCGCCCATGGCTGCGAGCGCGTTGCACCCCTGGGGACGGTTGGCGTCCGAGCACACCTGCACGCCGACACTCCACCCGGCAAAGCCCACCGGAGCGCGCAGCTCTTCGCCCGCCTCGTAGTGGTGCGCCTCCCAGTATCCTTCCTCGTCGGGCAGGTGGATCTTGCGGTAGCGCAACAGTTCCTCGCCGGTGGAATCGAAGAGCACTGCGGTGTTGTGTCGGCGACCGTTCCCCGGGTCGCGCACTATGGCGCCGCCCAGCACGGCCAGCCCGGTGGCGCGAGCGGCCACGGCCATGGCGCTCTCCCGGGGACCGTATGGCGGCTCGGCGTCGCCGTCGGACGGGACCTGGCTCACGGGTGCCCAGCGATTCAGCGGCAACTCTGGAAGCACCGCCAGTTGCGCGCCACGCGACCGCGCCTCCCGCAGGTGGTCCAGCAACCGCTCCTCGTCCCCCCGTGTCGGGAAGACGTCGGTGATGAGGGCTACTGTGAGGGATTCGGACTTCAACGCAAGCAGTTCCGGCGTGCGGGGACGAGGACAGGCGTTTCCTCATTAGGAATACGGCAGCGGACCTGAGAGGGTCCCGGCGGTACGCCGGAGATGATCCCGTGATGGGCCGGGCTCCAGCCCGCCGCACGCCGGAAAGACGATGCCGCCCGTCGGCGTGGGGACGCCCCGGTTGATCTTCCTCTTTATACAGACTAGTCTTCTGACTAGTCAGATTGACGATCCATGGCTTGGGAGGATGCTTGGCCAGAGTCTGGCAGGTTCAGGAAGCCAAAGCACGCTTCAGCGAGATGCTGGAGTCGAGCGTGTCGGAAGGCCCGCAGCTCGTGACCAAGCGAGGCGTCGAGGCCGCGGTGCTGGTTTCCGTTGACCACTGGCGCCGGTTGCAGAAGCTGGCGCGGCGGAATCTGAAGGAGTTGCTGCTTGCGCCGGAGGCTCGTACGGAGGACCTCATTCTCCGGCGGCAGGAACATCGCCACCGGGCTCTTCCGCCGCTCGAGTAGATCCATGTACCTCCTGGACACCAACGTCGTGTCGGAGTTGCGACGGCCGAAGCCTGATCCTTCCGTCGTTCGCTGGATCGAGGCGGCGCCGGCCGACCGTCTCTTCATGTCCGCGGTCACCGTGAGCGAGATCCAGGCCGGGATCGAGAACCTTCGTGGCCGGGATCCGCGGAAGGCGCGGGGACTGGCGGTCTGGCTCGACGATGTCATCGCCTCTTACGGGGTCCTCCCGATGGACGCCGATGCATTCCGGGAGTGGGCGCGGATCAAACATCGCCGCCCGCGCGCGCCCCTTGAGGACGCGATGATCGCGGCCACGGCCGTGACCCACAGGCTGACGGTCGTAACGCGTAACGTCCGCGACTTCCGGCGATTGGGCGTTGCCTGGCTGAACCCATTCGAGTCCGGGTCGCTCACCGGTCCGCGATCAGCGCCTCCCTGACGACCACCTGAGGGAGTCCCGCGTCCGCGAGCCGCCGGTTCAGGCGTGGCAAATCGTCGGCGAGCATCCGTTCGAGGATGCCCAACTGCACCTCCAGCTCCGCCGACAGCTCGTCGAAGACGGCCTGGTACGCATCGATGGGCGTGCCGTCGCCCCGCTCCAGGTGGCTGCGCAGGCCGGTCAGGCGGTCGTTCAGCTTGATGGGGAAGGCGATCTTGTCCTTCGGGCTCTGGTTCCGGAGCTGGTAGAGTTCTCCCGCGACCGCCTCGATCCCCGCCGCGAAGCCCGACGCTTCGTCGCTGAGGCCGGCGTCATCGCTCTCGGCGACGATCCCGTCGATCTGGGCACGCAGGTCGCGCGCCAGCAGCACGCTCGTGTTCGCCCGGCTCTCGGCGTCGCGGATCTCCATCGCCAGGCGGAACTGGTCGGTGAAGGCGGCGGTGGGGATGTCCTCGAGTCTCGGATCCGGGAGCACCTGGAAGGCGGCCTCCCGGGTCGTGCCATCGACGGTGAGCCGCGCCCGGTAGCGTCCCGGCGGCGCCCAGGGCCCCACTGCGGGGTTGCCCCCCTCCAGGACGATGCCCTCGAAGGTCACCGCGCCCGGGTAGCGCAGGTTCCAGCGGACCCGTCGGGTGCCCGCATCGACGCTCTCGTCGACGAGGGTGCGCACGCGCTCGCCGTTGTCCGTCAGGATGTCGAGCCGGACGCTCCCGGACGCGCCCACCCGGAAGTCGATGACCGCGGGGACCGATCGCCGGATCGCGTCGGCGGGCTGGAAGAGGTGGAGCTCCGCGCCGGCGACGTCCGCGTCGTGCTGGCGTAGCGTCTCGATGTCGTCGAGGACCCAGAAGGAGCGGCCGTGGGTGCTGATCACCAGATCGCGCTCCTGGACGGACAGCCCGGTGACGGGTGTGTCCGGCAGGCGGAACGAGAGGTCGCTCCAGTGCGCGCCGTCATCGAAGGAAACGAAGACGCCGTGCTCGGTGCCCGCGTACAGGAGCCCGGCACGCTTCGGATCTTCCCGAACGACCCGCACGAAGGCACCATCCGGGATGCCCTCGCTGATCCGGGTCCAGGTCGCGCCGTAGTCGTCGGTCTTCCACGCGTACGGCGCCCGGTCGTCCATCTCGTACCGGATCCCGGCTACGAACGCGCTCTCGGCGTCGTGCGGGGACACTTCCACCGTCATGACGCGCGTGTGCGCGGGCATGTCCGGAGGGGTCACGTCGCGCCAGCTCCCGCCGCCATCGCGCGTGACGTGCAGGAGCCCATCGTCCGAGCCTGTCCAGATCGTCTCCGCTTCATGCGGCGAAGGCGTGATCGCGTAGAGCGTGCCGTAGATCTCGGGTCCATCCTGGTCCTTCACGATGGGGCCGCCGGAGTCATCGAGCGTTTCCGGCTCGGCTCGCGTCAGATCGGGGCTGATCTTCTCCCACGACTTCCCGTCATCGAAGGACCTCCAAAGGTGCTGCGATCCCACGTACAGCGCGTGCGGGGCCGTCGGCGCCACGACGATGGGATAGGTCCAGTTCCACCGCTCGGGCATGTCGCGCGCGGGCTCGCCCATGACGATGCGCGGCCAGGGCTGGATGTCGGTGACCATGCCGGTCGCCCGGTTGTAGCGGGTAAGCGTGTTGGTCGCGCCGGCGTAGAAGATGTCGGGGTCGGAGGGATGCTGCGCGATGTAGCCCATTTCGCCTCCGCCCACCGCGTACATCCACTCCGTGCTCGGGCCGCGCGGGTTGCGGAGATGCCCCGGCTCCGACGACACGCACGCCGTGGAGTTGTCCTGCTGCGCGCCGCACACGTGGTAGGGGAAGTCCGAAGTAGTTGTCAGGCGATAGATCTGCGCCGTCGGATACCGCATCGAGGTCCAGGTCCGGCCCCCGTTCACCGTGACCACGCCGCCCCCGTCGTTGCCGTTGATCATGCGCAGGGGGTTCGTGGGGTCGATCCAGAGATCGTGATGGTCGGCGTGGGTTTCGGGCACGCTCTCCAGTGTCTTGCCGCCGTCGGTCGAGCGCATGAGCCTGAAGTTGAGGATGTAGAGCGTGTTGCGGTCGACCGGGTCCGCTTCCAGGCGCTGGAAGTAGAAGGCGCGCTGCCAGATGTCCCGATGGCCGTTGATGAACTCCCACGACCGGCCCCCGTCGTCGGACCGGTAGAGTCCTCCCCGCTCGGCCTCGAGGTTCGCCCATACCCGGTCCGGATCCGCGCCGGACACGGTGATCGTGATCTTGCCGAGGACGCCGTCCGGGAGGCCCGGATTGCGCGTGATCTCGCTCCAGGTGTCGCCGCCGTCGGTCGACTTGAAGATCCCCGACCCCTCGCCGCCGCTCCACAGGCGCCAGGGCTTCCGGTACACCTGCCAGAGCGTCGCGTACAGCACGTCCGCATCGCTCGGATCCATGACCAGGTCGACCGCCCCGGTGCGTTCGTCGCGGAAGAGAACCTTCTCCCAGGTCCTGCCCCCGTCGGTGGTACGGAAGACGCCGCGCTCGGAATTGGGCCCGAAGGGATGTCCGAGCGCCGCCACGTAGGCGCGGTCGGGGTCGGTGGGGTGGATGCGGATGCGCCCGATCGCGTGGGTCTCCGCGAGGCCGAGGTGCCGCCAGCTTTTGCCGCCGTCGTCGGAGCGGTAGACGCCGTCGCCCTGGAGGACGTTGTCGCGCAGCTGCACCTCGCCCATGCCGATGTAGACGATGTCGGGGTCCGACGGGGCCATCGCGACCGCCCCCACCGAGGCGCTGCCGACCTGGCCATCGGTCACGGGCGTCCAGGTGGACCCGCCGTCGGTGGTCTTGAAGAGCCCTCCGCCCGTCGCACCGAAGTAGTACTCGAACGGGCGCTCGGCATGGCCCGCCACCGCGATCGAGCGCCCGCCCCGGTCCGGGCCGATCGAGCGCCACTCCATGGGGGGGAGAAGGGAGATGTGGTCCTGGGCGGTGAGGGCGGGCGGTGCCGCGACGAGCGAGATCGCCCAGAGTAATGGGAGCGTGAGGAGCGGGACTCGAATGACCGGCGAGGGGTTACTGACGTCCATGCTGCCTCCAGATCGGGTCGCGAGCCGACTCGCGGAAGTACGTCGTCAGAACAGCCGCTGCAATCCTACGACGAGGCCGACGATCACAGTCGCCTGCACCAGCAGCAAGCGGTACATCTGCGCTTTCAGGTTCTTTATGTCCTCGCGCACGTCGGCGATTTCCCGACTGAGCTTCGTGATATCTGCCCTTCGCTCGGTCGACTCCATCTTCAGGTCATCGCGCAACTCGGCGATCTCGGCCTTCAGCTCGGTCCGGCAGTCCGCGATCTCTGTCTTCAGCTCGGTCCGACAGTCCGCGATCTCTGTCTTCAGTTCGGCCCGGAGATCCCTGATCTCCGTCTTCACCTCAGACCGGAGCTCCCGAACATCGCCCTTCGTTGCGGCATTGCCTGCGATCGGCCCGCCAAACACGGACACAAGAGCCTCGGCCTGCGACGTCTCGAAGCCTGCCGCCTCAAGCGTTCTCGTCGCCTTGAGCGTATCCAGTCCGGTGGTATCCATGGCATCAAACATGTACCGCCACCATCCTCCGCAGCAACATTGTGAGCGTTGTCCTTCTCATCCTCTCGAGCCCCGGGAGGGACGGGTCAAGGTGATCCGACCGGCGCCCTTCGCGTATCTTCAATCTCCGGATTCCCGTGGGCGGAAGAATGGCGGAATGGGGCGAATCGCCGAGTCGCGGATTCGCAGGTGGCGGCGATCGAGCCGACACGGCAGTTTCCACCTTACGCGCGCTGCGCGGCTGCAATGAGGCCGTTTCGTCGGAAGGGGGATGCATCGATGAGCGAGATCACGCTCAGGGTAAACGGGGAGACGCATACGCTCGATGTCGATCCGTCGACACCGCTGCTTTATGTGCTCCGCAACGATCTCGGGCTGCGGGGACCGCGCTTCGGCTGCGGGCTGGCCCAGTGTGGGACGTGCACGGTGCTCATGGACGGGCGCGCGATTCGCTCGTGCAACCGGCCGGTGTCGCGCTCGACAGGAGAGATCACAACGCTGGAGGGATTGCCCGAGAACGGCGAACTCCATCCGGTGCAGCAGGCGTGGATCGACGAACAGGTGCCGCAGTGCGGGTACTGCCAGAACGGGCAGATCCTTACGGCGACGGCGCTGCTGAGCTACAGCCCGAATCCGAGCGACGAAGAGATCCGGGAGGGCATGAACCGGGTCCTTTGCCGCTGCATGACCTACTACCGGATCCAGTCTGCGGTGAAGCGGGCGGCCCAGGCGATGGCCGAAGGGGAGGACCGATGAGTGCCGGGCGGCGGGATGCGCGAAACGGACGAAGGCCGTCTAACAGGGAAGTCGACCGCCGCGCGGGCCAAGTCCCGAGCGCCGGGCGGCGCGATGCCCAGAGGGGACGTGGGCCGATGAACGGCGAACGCCAGGTTGTCCCCTCGCTCGATGACGCGCTCGCGCGCTGGGGCGGGGCCACGTCCCGGCGGGACTTCCTCAAGGCGTCCGGGCTGTTCGTCTTCGGGATGAGCGGGGTGGGATCGGCCGGGGCGGGCCGATGGGGTTTCGGGACCGAGCTGGCGGGGGCCGAATCTCCTGAAGCGGCTTCCTGGCCCGATCCCGACTTCCTCCAGCTCGACTCGTGGCTGGTCGTGCACGAGGACGGCAGCGCGACCTTCTACGTCGGCAAGACCGATGGCGGGCAGGGGACCGGGACCGCCACGCAGCAGATGATGTGCGACGAACTCGACCTCGCCTTCGATCAGGCGACGGTCGTCATGGGCCGGACCGACATGACCGTGGACCAGGGACGCTCGGGCGGCTCGGATGCGATCGAGCGCGACGCCATGGTCGGGCGCCGGATCGCGGCGGAGGCCAGGCGGGTGCTGCTGGAGGTGGCGTCGGAGCGCTTCGGCGTGCCCGTGGAGGCGCTCGGCGTGAGCGAGGGCGTGATCTCGCTGCGAGACGATCCCGCCCGGACCGTCAGCTACGGCGAGCTGATCGGCGGACGGCGCTTCGATGTCGCGCTGACCGGGGGCAACATCAACGCGACCACCGGTGTCGCGAGCGTCAAGCCGGTTCAGGATCTGAAGCTGGTGGGCCGGTCGATCCCGCGCTACGACATCCCGGGGAAGGTGGATGCGTCGCTCGAGTGGGCCGTCGACGTGAGGCTCCCGGGGATGGTGCACGCGCGGCATGTGCGCCCGGCCTTCGCGGGGGCGACGCTCGTGGGCATCGACGAGGCGTCGGTGCGCGATGTGCCCGGCTTCATCCGGGTCGTGAGCGAGGGCAACTACGTCGCCGTGGTGTGCGAGCGCGAGGAGCAGGCGATCGAGGCCGCGGAACGCCTCGTGGTCGAGTGGGAGAAGCTCGCCACGGCCCCATTCCCGGCATCCGACGACCTCTTCGACTACATGCGGAGTGCGGAACGCGTGCCGGGCTCGGGCGGACGCGGGGCGGCGCGGACGGAGGGGGATCCCGACGGGGCGCTGGCGAGCGCCGCGACGGTTGTCGAAGCCGCGTATGACATCCCCTTCCACGGGCACACCGCCATCGGTCCCGCACACGCCCTGGCCGACCCCTCGGATGGCCGGATGACCATCTACACCAACGACATGAAGCCGTACAGCCACCGGACCGGGATCGCCGAGTTCCTGGGGATGGATCCGGAGCAGGTGCGGGTGATCTGGATGGACGGGCCGCAGCTCTACGGGCGCACGGCGGCGGACGACGCGGGCTTCGAGGCCGCGTACCTGGCCAGGGAGCTGGGCCGGCCCGTGCGGGTGCAGTGGATGAGGCACGAGGAGACGGCCTGGGACACCAAGGGCCCGGCGTTCGCGATCGACCTGCGGGGAGGGCTGGATGCGGACGGCAACGTGGTCGCGCTGGACTATCAGGGCCGGATCGCCAACTACGCACACGTCGGGTACAACCAGGCCCGGACCGTGCTGATCGCGCAGCTGATGGGCTTCCGGCCGGAGCGCCCGTCTCCGGGCGGCGCGCGCGGCCCCGACGAGATGTATTACGTCCCGAACCGGCGCCAGGAGACGCGGGCGGTGCGCTTTCCACTGGCGTTCGAGACGCCGCTCCGCACCGGCAACCTGCGCGACCCCAACGGCCCGCAGACCACCTTCGCCGGGGAGTCGTTCATCGACGAGCTGGCCGCGGCCGCGAACGCCGACCCGGTTGAGTTCCGGCTGCGCCTGCTGCGTGGGGCGACCGATGACGACGAGGCCTTCCGCCGCGCGCGCTCGATCGCGGTGGTCGAGGCCGCGGCGGAGGCGTACGGGTGGGACGCGCGCCCGTCACCCGGGACGGTGGGGAGCGGGCGCGTGCTGACGGGGCGGGGCATCGCATATGCGTATCGCGCCCGCACGACGATCGCCGTGATCGCCGAGGTCGAGGTCGACCGCGAGACCGGCCGGGTGTGGGTCCGGCGCATGGTGTGCGCCCACGACTGCGGCCTGGTGATCAACCCCAACAGCCTCGAGAGCACCATCCAGGGCAACCTCCTGCACGGGATCAGCCGGACGCTCTACGAGGAGGTCCGCTTCGATGGCGAGAAGGTCACAAGCGTCGACTGGCGCACCCACCCGACCCTCACGCACATGGACACGCCCGAACGCATCGACATCGTGATGGTGAACGGCGACCCGAACCCGGATCGGCCGGACCTGCGGCCATACGGGGCGGGGGAGCCGTCGCATCGTCCCGTCCCCGCTGCGGTCGCAAACGCGATCTACGACGCGACGGGGGTACGGATGCGGAGGCTGCCGCTGCGGCCGGAGCGGGTGCTGGAGGAGTTGGGGGCGGCGGGGGTGTAGTCGTCTGCGATCGAACCCCAACGTTACGGCGGAATCGGTGAGCTTGAATTCCGGTTGGCCCAACCCGCCAGAAAACTCCCTCGGTGTACTCCCGAGGTGGCGAGAGCTGATCGACCAAATCGCTCATCCGACATCCCACCAAATCCTTGCATCCAAGCCCGAATGCGAGGGGCGTTGCTGGCTATGGTGCGGACCGTCGTCGCCAGAAGACCCGCAGCCAGTATCCCGAGAATCAGCACCACGATCGCGGTGACGATGGTGGGCAGGAAGCCAACGAGCCGTTGAAGCAGTTCCGCAGTGGCGGTGAGTTGGAGGGCGTTCAGGGCCGCCACCAGGACCACGAGCATGACGATCCAGTATGCCATTGCTCCCACCAACTGGGAGAAGTGCGCTCGTGCCTCCTCTGGCGAGCAGCTCCGCGAACTGGATTCTCTCCACCAGGCTGTCTGCTCTCACTGCCGTAAGCAGCCGGACGAGCACCGTTTGGATCCGTAGTCGAACAGTCGGGCTGCCGGTCAAACAGCCGCGTCGTGACCGTCGGTCCGACACATCCATGACCCGTTCACTGGAGTCGCTCCAGCTCCACCACGTAGCCCGCTCCGCTCGCCTCGTAGCGGGCCCGAACCTCGCGCTCACGGCTAGGCGGTCCAGCAGCCCGTCCAGCTTGGGCGAACATTAGGTCTGCCCTGGGCGGCTACTTCCACGGAGTGTCTAGAGGGATGCACGGGCCACCATGAGGTGGCTGTGGCACTACTTCAGGAGGAGGATTGGTGACAAAATGCCGCACCAATACGTTTGCTCCCCACTTGGCTGCCTCAACGTATTGAACTGCGCGTTCGCTACAGCCGATTCCGACGTTGAGATACCCCGTTGCCCAACTGGCGTGCATCCAGTAATGGACGCCATAGCCTCCCAGGTTGGTCAGATCGTACGTGGCGTCGCACGCACCAGGCCCCAACCCACAACCCCCGACGTGACCGGGGTCGTCGTCATCGGCATGGCGAGCCTCGTGTACCAGGAAGGCCAGTGTGCCCAGGGCAAAGTACCCGATGAGAGGGAATATCGCCGGCCCGGTTTCGCTGCCATCCAACCATGTCAGGGGACTCGAAATGTACAACTTCCCATTAATGACATCGCAGCAGTACCCATAACTGGGAGCCGTCTTATAGTTGACGCCTGCGACATTCGAGGCCATCCAGTCGTACAGGCCCTTGTCCGTCCAAGGCAGCCGTCCTTCCGTACCATCGTTCATGTAGTAGGCAAGACGCAGGCTTTGGAACGTCTGGAGCGCATATGACATTTCCCAGTAGTTCTCCTGCGGCATTTCGGAGACGGGTTCCGAACAGACGACAAGGGGATGGGTGACCACCTCGTCATCCCGGCGCACCTCGAAGTCCTGTCGGATCCTGGCATAGGCAGGGTCGTTTTCGGGACACTCGTCCAAGAACGCATCCATGTCCTGGATGGCGGTAAGTATGCTTGTTGTGCCCTCCACGCTGGTGCTTTGGGTTGCGCTCAGCCCCCCGGGATCCGTCGCCGTTACCGTCACGGTCGCGGTTCCTGGCGCCAACGCTACCACCCTCAACGCGCTGCCCGTGACGGAAACGCCCAGGACTTGCCCGTCCGACGACGTTGCCGAGTAGCTGAGGACATCGCCGTCCGGATCGCTGAAGAACGGCGTCACCTGCACCGACGCCGCATTGCCCAGAATCATGGTGTGGGACGGAATTGAATCCCGCGCCGCCGGGGCGCGGTTCGCGGCGACCGTGATCGCGGATTCCCCTCGGGCGCCGTCCGCGCTCGCCGTGATCGTGGCCGCCCCGTTGCCCGCCGCCGTCACCAAGCCCGAGCCGTCCACCGCCGCCACAGCGTCGTCGCTCGACTCCCACAAGAACTGCGCACCCGCCACGCCATGCCCGTTCGCGTCGAACGCCTCGGCCCTCAGCCGCAGCGTGTCTCCCAAAGCCGCAATGGTCGCTTCCGACGGCACTATCGCGACCGAGTCGGGCGCCTGCATCACCGCGACTCCCGCCGTTCCCGAAGCGTCGTCCGCAGTCGCCGTGATCGTCGCCGTTCCGTTGCCCGCCGCCGTCACCCGGCCCGAGCCGTCTACGGCTGCCACCCCTTCGTCGCTCGACTCCCACAAGAACTCCGTACCCGCCACGCCATGCCCGTTCGCGTCGGTCGCCTCCGCGACCAGACGCACGGTGTCGCCGAACGCCACCAGCGTGTCCGCTGCGGGCGTCACCGTGACCGCGCTCACCACCTGGGCTACGGTCACCGTCGCCGTCCCCGAGACCGAGCCCACCGTCGCGGTGATCGTTGCACTTCCGTTCGCCGCCGCGGTGACTTGCCCCGACGCGTCCACGGCCGCGACCGCTGCATCGCTGCTCGCCCACGCGATGGTCGCCTCCGCCATCACCTGCCCGTTCTGGTCGCGCACCTCGGCGGTGAGCCGGGCCGTCTCTCCCAGGGCAATCAGCGTGGCGGAAGCCGGGCTGACCGTCACCGTGGTGGCCACGGGAGCCAGGGGAGGAGGCGCGGGCTCCACGGCCCCGTCGCCACAGGACAGGACGAGGAGGATTCCGGCGAGTGCCATCGCCGAAACCGTGAAGCCCGCGGTCCGTCCCGGTCCTCGGTCGCCGCGCCTCTGGGGAGTGAGCGTCCGCCGCATCCCCACGTGACCGTTTGGCCGTAGGCCCCTCGATTGCATCCGGTTTCTCCCCGCCCTATTGGCGCGAGCGTCGAGGCTCCCATTCAGAATCGCGACGGTCACGTCACACGATATCCGCGCGAGCGATCACACCGCGATCCGATGGCCTGATCGTATAAGGCTACCGTGTCCGGCAACGAGCCCGCAAGAACGACCGACGCCCGCACAAACAACCCGTGCCGCCACGTCCGCACTGGTCACCCGTGCCCGCTGGCGTTGGCAGCAGAAGAGACCTTCTCGGTTTCGAGGCCGTCTCCGGCGGGCGACAGCCTTCCTGCCAAGGACTGATGGACCGGGAGCGACCCCGTAGCGGAGGGGAAGATGGGGATGCACATCGCCATCCTCCACGATGCCCATCGAGGCATGCCAAGATGGGGGGTCGCTTGTCTCTTCCATTCTTCGGCAACCCCGCTTGATTTGCATGACCGGGTCACGGGGAAGGCCCGGACTGTTGAGCGCCCGCAGAGGCGAGCG
>JAJEBS010000101.1 GCA_022822425.1 Gemmatimonadota bacterium
GCCGACCTGCTGCCCGCGGCGCAATCGCTCCTGAGCGACCGCGGCAGCGCATCCCTTTCGCTGGCCACCAACAGCGTCATCGTGATGGATGTCCCCAGAGTGCTGGCCCAGGTCGACGCGCTCGTCCGCGAACTCGACGTCCGCGCTCCCCAGATCACCATCTCGGCGCGGATCGTCTTCGTAAACCGAACCGGTCTGGAGGAACTCGGGGTCGCCTATGATCTGCGGGACTCGCGCGGCCACCACCTGTTGCTCCCATCCGGCACAACTGATCCCGGCGAAGACACCCCGGGGACGGGCACCGAGACCCCCGGGAGCGAGGCATCCGGCGAGCCGGTCGGCGGCGACATGGTGTTGTTGGACGGGAGCTCCATCTCCGCACTCGGCAACGCAGCAACCCGCATATCGGGGTCCGCGCTGTCGGTGCTGACCTCACTGGTGCTGGGACGGCACACGCTGCTGGCGTTCCTGGAGGCGCTCGAGACACTCAACCTGTCGCGAATGGAGGCGGCCCCGTACATCTCCGTGCTGGACAACCAGACCGCCCGCATCCTGGTGGGCGAACGCACGCCAATCCGGGTGCTGGACGCGGGCGCCGGCAACGCTGGAGGACTCCAGTCGCCGGTGGTGCCCACGGCTGCAGTGGAGATTCAGGAGACGGGCATCGTCTTTGAGGTAACGCCGCACGTGACCGAGGGAGGCCACGTCCTGCTCGACCTCCACGCGGAACGCTCCTTTGCGGAGTTCACCCCGGCCGCGTCCGACGCCGGAGTCATCTTCCATACGCAGGAAGCGTCTTCCCGCGTGGAGGTACGGGACGGTGAGACGGTGGTCATCGGCGGGCTGACGGTAACCGAGGAGATCGAGAGCCGCTCGGGCATCCCTCTGCTGATGAGGATCCCGGTGGTCGGCGCCCTCTTCCGGGTCGACCGCAGGCAGAAGATCCAGCGCGATCTGGTCATCCTGGTGACGCCGTATATCGAGACCTGAGCGCGGCGCGGGCGCGGCCTGCGGGCCCGGCTTCCGTCCGGGCCCCTTCATACGCTCCGGGTTGACGGCCGAGGGAGGGTTGGCTATCACTCCGCCCAACCTCTCTCCGGGAGATTCAACCACATGAGGCGAATCAGCTTTCGGACGGCCGGCGAGTCCCACGGGCGCGGCCTGCTGGCGATTCTGGAAGGGCTGCCGGCGGGGATGCCGCTCTCGATCGAGCGCGATGTCGATCCCGACATGAAGCGCCGCATGGCCGGCTACGGTCGGGGCCGCCGCATGCAGATCGAGGCCGACCGCATCGAGCTGATCTCCGGCGTGCGCCTTGGAGAGACGCTGGGTTCACCCATCGGGATGCTGCTCTGGAACCGCGACTGGAAGAACTGGACCACGGCGATGAGCCATGCTCCGCCGGATCCCGGGGGCAATCCCAAGGCGCTGCGCCGCATGCATCTGCCGCGTCCCGGACACGCCGATCTGGTCGGAGTGCTCAAGTATGACCGGCACGACACCCGCGACATTCTCGAGCGGGCGAGCGCACGCGAGACGGCCGCCCGGGTGGCGTGTGGCGCCGTTGCCAGGACCCTTCTCCGGCAGTTCGGGATTACCGTTGGGTCGCACGTGATCTCGATCGGGGATATCGAGGCCACTCTTCCTGACGAGCTTCCGGAAGACCTCAACGCCGCAGCGGACGCCTCGCCGGTGCGCGCGCTGGATCCGGATGCGGCGGTCCGCATCATGGCGTCCATAGACCGGGCCAAGGAGGAGGGAGACACTCTCGGAGGCATCTTCGATGTAGTGGTCAGGCACGTGCCGGTGGGACTCGGGAGCTACGTTTCCTGGGACACCAAGCTGGACGGCCGCCTCGCCGGCGCGATGATGTCGATCCACGCCATAAAGGGAGTCGAGCTGGGCCTCGGGTTCGAGGGCGCCCGACGGCTGGGGTCGCGCGTGCACGATCCCATTCACCCCGCCCCGGGCGGCCGGCGACCGAGCGGGTACGCACGCCCCTCCAACCGGGCCGGCGGTCTGGAGGGCGGCGTCACCACCGGCGAGCCGCTGGTCATCCGCGCGGCCATGAAGCCCATCTCGACGCTGCGCAAGCGGCTGCCCAGCGTGGACCTGCGGGACGGTTCGGTGGCCGACGCCGCCGTGGAACGGAGCGATGTCTGCTCCGTGCCCGCAGCCGCGGTGGTGGGGGAGGCGATGGCCGCCCTCGTGGTGGCCGACGCCCTCATCGAGAAGTTCGGGGGCGACAGCCTCTCCGAGATGCGCCGGAACTACGAGGGCTACACCGCCTACCTGCGCGACCGCCGCCTGCGTCATGAATGACCCGCCCGGCGGCGGGAGTGTCCCACCCCCTCCGTCCCGGATCCTCCTGGTGGGCTTCATGGCCAGCGGGAAGTCTGCCGTCGGTCGCGAGGTGGCGCGGCTGCTCGGCTGGCGGTTTGTCGACTTCGACGTGGAAATCCGGCGCCGGACGGGGCGTGATATCGCGGACATCTTCGACCGCGGCGGCGAGGGGGAGTTCAGGGCCATCGAGGCGCGGGTGGCGCGCGGCCTGCTCCGCCGGGACCGGGCCGTCCTCGCGTCGGGCGGCGGCTGGGCCGCCCAACCCGGCCACATGGAGGGGATAGCCGCCGACACGCTGTCCGTCTGGCTCAAGGTGACCGCGGAGACCGCGGTGGAGCGGGCCCGGAGGCAGGGCGTCGATCGACCCCTCCTCGATGTGCCCCGACCCGTCGAGCGCTCCCGGCGCTTGCTTGCCCGCCGCGAACCGTACTACCGTCTCGCCCGCTTGACACTCGACAGCGAGGACGTTTCCGTAGCCACACTGGCGGACCGGATCGCGCATCTGGCCCGCCCGGGAATCAGATCAGCCTCCAGCCCAGCGCCGGCCCACCCACCATGAAGCTCGTCATCGTCGAATCGCCCGCGAAGGGAAAGACCATAGAGCGCTTCCTCGGCCGGGACTATGAGGTGGCGGCGAGCTTCGGTCACATCCGCGACCTGCCTCGCACCGCGAAGGAGATCCCGGCACGCCTTCGCTCGCAGCCGTGGGCCAGGCTGGGCGTTGACATCGACGGGAGCTTCGAGCCCGTCTACGTGATTCCCCCGGAGTCGAAGAAGCACATCGCTGCGCTTCGCAAGAAGGTCCGCAGCGCGGACGAGATCATACTCGCGACCGACGAAGACCGTGAGGGCGAGTCCATCAGCTGGCACCTCCTCGAAGTGCTCAAGCCGCGCATTCCGGTTCAGCGCATCGCATTCCACGAAATCACGTCAAGCGCCATCAGGGCCGCTCTTGCGGATCCGCGCCAGGTGGACGGACAACTGGTGCGTGCACAGGAGACCCGCCGCGTCCTTGATCGCCTTTTCGGGTACTCGCTCTCACCCGTGCTCTGGAAGAAGGTGCGAGCCGGGCTGAGCGCGGGCCGCGTGCAGAGCGCCGCGCTGCGGCTGGTGGTGGAAAGGGAAGAGGAGCGCCAGAGGTTCAGGTCCTCCGGGTACTGGGCCGTGAAGGCAACCCTCGCCGAAGCGGTCCCCGCGGAGCGGAACGGCGAAGAAGCGGGCTTCGCCGCCGATCTGATCCGAACCGGCGGCAAGACCGTCGCCACCGCGAAGAACTTCGACGCCAGGACCGGCGCGCTGCGGCGCCCCGAGGGCGTGGTGGTGCTCGATGAAGCTGCCGCGACGCGCGTCGCCCGGGAGGCGCTGGCGACCCTTCCCTGGCGGGTCGGGCGCGTCGAGGAAAAGGAGTCTCGGCGGCGCCCGGCGCCCCCCTTCATAACCTCCACCCTGCAGCAGGCGGCGAGCTCCAAGCTGCGCATGACACCCCGGCGGACGATGAGGCTGGCGCAGCAGCTCTACGAGGGGGTCGATCTGGGCGGGGGCGACCGCCAGGGTCTGATCACCTACATGCGCACCGACTCCGTGAGCCTCAGCCAGGCCGCGCTGGCGGAGACCGCCGGGTTCATCCGCGAAAAGCTCGGAGCCAGCTATCATCAGCGGCGCCAGTTCGCGACCCGCTCCCGTACGGCGCAGGAAGCCCACGAAGCCATTCGCCCGACCTCGATCCGCCGCACTCCCGAGTCGCTCCGCGGGATCCTGGAGGCCGACCAGCTCAGGTTGTATGGGCTGATCTGGCGACGCGCCGTGGCTTCGCAGATGGCCGACGCCCGCATAGCCCGCACCATCATCGAGTTCAGGGTGGACGCGGGCGAACACGACCACGTCTTCCGGTCGGTCGGCACGGTGGTGCGTTTCGACGGGTTTCTGCGGGTGTGGGGCACGAGTCGCGAGGACGTCATTCTGCCTCGGCTGGTGGAGGGTCAGGCCGTGGGCGGAGATGGGCCCGCCTCGTCGAGCCCTCCCTCCGGGGACGGGGCGGCAGCGGGCATCGACATCATCGAGGTCAAACCCGTGGGCAACCGCACGCAGCCGCGCTCGCGCTTTTCGGAGGCGACGCTGGTGCGCAAGCTCGAGCAGGAGGGCATCGGGCGACCCTCCACGTACGAGCCCACGCTCGCCAAGCTCCGCGAGCGCAACTACGCGATCCGCAAGAAGGGCGTCCTGGTGCCCACCTACGTGGGCCTGTGCGTCACACATCTCCTGCGCGATCATTTCCCGCACTACGTGGACCTCAGGTTCACGGCAGGGATGGAGGACGCTCTCGACCGCATCGCCGGCGGATCCGAGGATCACGTGCGCTTCCTCTCGGACTTCTTCCGGGGCGATGACGATGGCGCGCCCGGCCTGGAGAGGCGGATCGAGGAGGAGCTCCCCCGCATCGACTATCCCGCCCTGGCCGTAGGCGACGACCCGGCGACGGGCGATCCCCTGCTCGTGCGCATCGGCAGGCAGCATGTCTTTCTCCAGCGCGGAAAGGAGAAGGACAGCCCAAGGGCTACGCTTCCGGTGGACCTGCTCATCGATGAACTGACTCCGGAGAAGGCCTCGGAGCTGATCGAGTTGCGGTTGCGCGGCAGGACCCCTCTCGGCCGTGACCCGGACGCAGGACTCAACGTCTACGTCCGCACCGGGCCGTTCGGCCCCTATGTTCAGCTGGGCGAGGACGATGCGGAGCCCAGGCGGGCCAGCCTCCCGAAGGGCATGTCGCCCGAACAGGTCGATCTGGCCTTCGCGCTCCGGCTGTTGTCGCTTCCTCGCCTGCTCGGCAAGGACCCCCGCACGGGGCAGCCGGTGAAGGCCGGGCTCGGCAGGTACGGCCCCTACGTCAACCGGGCGAAGACCTACCGCAACCTCGATTCGCTGGATCGGGCGTTCGACATTACCCTGGAGGATGCACTCTCGCTCCTCGACGTCAAGCCGGGCAGGACCGTGCTCGCCGTCGCAGGCCGGCACCCGGAGACGGACGAACCCCTGAACATCTACCGGGGGCGCTACGGGCCCTATGTCACGGACGGCAAGGTGAACGCCAGCATCCCCAGGGGCCGGAGTCCCGAGTCCCTGGGAGTGGACGAGGCGCTCGACCTGCTGGCCCGGGCCGCCGCGCGCAAGGCCGCCGGCAAGGGCGGCCGCCGCACCCGGGCTGCCCGGACCCGCAGGCGGCGGTGACGAGGCGCGCGGCCGCGTGAGCGTGAGTCCGGAGGCCGGCGAGTTTCTGCGGTCCCTGGCCGACGAACGACAACTCTCTCCGAACACGGTCTCCGGCTACCGGCGCGACATTCAGGACTTCGAGCGCTTCTTCGCCGACTACACCGGGCATGCCGGCTGGAACTGGACCGACGTCGACCGACTCGCCCTCCGGGGCTTTCTCGGACATTGCCGCCGCCGCCGGCTTTCCCGGCGCACCTCGGGGCGCAAGCTTTCGGCGCTCCGCTCCCTGTTTCGCTTCCTGCACCTCGAAGGGCACATCGAGGGCAATCCCGCGCGCGCGCTCCGGACGCCCCGCGCCGACAAGCGCCTTCCCGGACACATGTCGCACGCCGACGCGAAGGCCGTTTTCCGGTTCGCGGAGGCGCGCGCGGCCGAGAACACCTTTCTCGGCACCCGCAACCTGGCGATGCTCGAGATCCTCTACGGAAGCGGGGTGCGGCTGGCCGAGCTCCACGGGCTCGACCGCGACCGCATCGACCTGATCTCCGACCGCGTGCGCGTGATGGGGAAGGGACGCAAGGAACGCATCGTGCCGCTGACCGGCGCCGCCGTGCGGGCGCTCAGGCGCTACGAGCCGCACCGGGAGCGCGTGGTGTCGCTGAACGAGGGTGACCGCCGCGCGGCCATCGTGAGCCGCCAAGGCCGCCGCCTCTCGCGCCGCTCCATCCAGTACGTCGTGCGCAATGCGCTGGAACGCGGGGCGGAGGCGGAGGGGCTTTCCGTTCACTCGCTCCGGCACAGCTTCGCGACCCATCTCCTCGACTCCGGCGCCGATCTGGTGTCGGTCAAGGAACTGCTGGGCCACATCTCGCTCTCCACGACGCAGATCTACACGCACACATCCAAGGAACGACTCAAGCGCATCTACCGCGGCGCGCACCCGCGTGCCTGACCCGTCGGGACCCCCGTCCGCGCAGATCCCCGGATGCCATTGACCGCACCCGCTCCTCGTCCGGGTGTACTCTTTGCGTGACTGGATGCATCTTTCGCTCGCTGATCCTCCCCATTGGCACATGGGGCTTCGCGATGTCCCTCCCTCACCGGATCGAGAACACATGACCACGCAGGGGTTCCACGGCACCACCGTGCTCGCGGTCCGCAAGGAAGGCCGGGTCGCCATGGGGGCCGACGGTCAGGTCACGATGGGGGACACCATCGTGAAGACCGCGGCCCGCAAGGTTCGTACGCTCAAGGACGGCCGCTTCCTCGCCGGGTTTGCGGGGGCGGTCGCGGACGCGTTCACGCTCTTCGAGACGCTGGAGGCCAAGCTGGAGCAATTCCCCTCCAACCTGACGCGCGCGTGCGTGGAAATGGCGAAGGACTGGCGCACGGATCGCGCGCTGCGTCGTCTGGATGCCCTGCTGGTGGTGGCGGACGCCGAACACCTGTTCCTGATCGGCGGGGATGGCAACGTCCTCGAACCCGACGACGAGGTCGTGGCGATCGGCTCGGGAGGCGCCTATGCCCTGGCCGCGGCTCGCGCGCTCCGGGCGCATTCCCCGCTCTCCGCTTCCGAGGTCGTGCGCGCCAGCCTGGCGATCGCCGGCGAAATCTGCGTCTACAGCAACGACGAGATTACGGTTCTGGACCTGGGGTCCCGGTCCGAGGGGAATTGATGGCTGTTTCAACGACGGAGTCCGCGGCGTCTTCCGCAGCCGTGGCCGAGACCGACGCCGCGCCCGACTGGCTGGAGCAACTCACGCCCCGCCAGATCGTGACGGAGCTGGACAAGTACATCGTGGGCCAGGAGGAGGCCAAGCGCGCCGTCGCCATCGCGATGCGCAATCGCTGGCGCCGGCAGCGCGTCGAGGACGAACTGAGGGACGAGATCCTGCCCAACAATCTGATCCTCATGGGCACCACCGGTGTCGGCAAGACCGAGATCGCGCGCCGGCTGGCCCGGCTGACGGGCGCGCCCTTCGTCAAGGTCGAGGCGTCCAAGTTCACCGAGGTGGGATACGTGGGCCGGGATGTCGAATCGATGATCCGCGACCTGGTCGACACGTCGGTGAACATGGTGCGCGCCGAGAGGGAGGACAGCGTCCAGGAAGAAGCCGAGCGCCGGGCCGAGGAACAGCTTCTCGACCTTCTGCTTCCGCCGATGGACGGCCGCACGCCTCCGGCGGGACCCGTGGTCGTCTCCGACGGGGTTCCCAAGGTCTTCGTCGCCGGTCCCCAGGGCGTGCAGGAGCATGCCGCCGGCGAGAAGCTGAGCGAGGAGGACGAGCGCCTGATCATGCGTCGGCAGCGCACGCGCGAGAAGCTCCGCAACCTGCTGCGGGACGGGGAACTCGAGGAGCGGGAAGTCGAGGTGGAAGTCAGCCAGGCGCCGGCCATCGACGGCATGATGGTGCCCATGGGCGGCATGGAGGGGATGGAATACAACTTCTCCGAGATGCTCCAGGAGATGCTTCCCAAGCGCACCAAGCGGCGCAGCGTGACCGTCGCGGAAGCACGCCGCATCCTCATCCAGGACGAGCTGGACCGGCTCGTGGACATGGAGGAGGTCGTCAACGAGGCGCTCATCCGCGCCGAAGACATGGGGATGATCTTCCTGGACGAGATCGACAAGATCGCGGGCGAACGCGGGGGCTACGGGCCCGACGTCAGCCGGGGAGGGGTTCAGCGCGACCTGCTGCCGGTGGTGGAGGGCTGCAACGTCCAGACCAAGTACGGGCTGGTGCGCACCGACCACATCCTCTTCATCGCCGCCGGCGCCTTCCACGTCTCCAAGCCCAGCGACCTCATCCCTGAACTCCAGGGCCGCTTTCCCATCCGTGTCGAGCTGCACAGCCTCGACGAAGGACACTTCAAGCGCATCCTGCAGGAGCCGCGCAACGCCCTGCTGGTGCAGTACCAGGCGCTCATCGAGACCGAGGGGGAACGGGCCGAGTTCACCCCCGGCGGCGTCGAGGAGATCGCGCGCATCGCCGCGCGCCTGAACGAGCGGATGGAGAACATCGGCGCCCGCCGCCTGCAGACGGTCATGACGACGCTCCTGGAGGAGGTCCTCTTCGAGTTGCCCAGCGAGGAGATGGAGCGCCCGCTCATCGTCGACCGCGAGTTCGTGCGCACGCACCTGGAGGAGATCGCGGAGGACGAGGACCTGCGCCGCTATATTCTGTAAACGCCCCGGGAACGCTCCGTGCCTCCGGCCGTCGGGGACGTCCGATGGACCGTCTGCCAAAATGGCAGACTTCAACGCCCGGGCGCGGCTTCCCAGCGACCGCCGACCGTGGTAGCTTGGGGGCGCGTCTGCCAAAATGGCAGACTTGTGCAGCCATCTGCTCCTCTCCACCGCCAACCGGGAATCGCCTTCCCCGACCCATGACCCGAGCCCGCAAGAGGGACTTTCTGTCCCTCCACGATCTCTCCCGCGACGGCATGATGTCGTTGCTCGAGCACGCCCGGCGCCTGAAGGCGGGAGAGGGTGCCGGCGCGCCGCTCCGGGGCAAGTCCCTGGCGATGGTCTTCCGCAAGAACTCCACGCGCACCCGGGTGGCGTTCGAGGTGGGCATGGTCCAGTTGGGCGGGCAGGCGCTCTTCCTCTCCGCCGTGGACACGCAGATCGGACGCGACGAACCGCTCGCCGACACCGCGCGCGTCCTGGGACGCTACGTGGACGGCATCATGATCCGCACCTTCGATCAGGAGGAAGTCGAGCAGTTGGCTCGCTGGGCGCCGATACCGGTTATCAACGGCCTCACCGACCTCCTGCACCCGTGTCAGCTGCTCGCCGATCTGATGACCATGCAGGAGGAGTTCGGGCCGGAGTTCGACGGGATCCGGGTCGCCTGGATCGGGGACGGCAACAACATGGCCAACTCCTGGCTGAACGCCGCGTCCATTCTCGGCTTCGAGCTGGCGCTGGCCTGTCCGCCGGGCTTCGATCCGGACCCGGGGATCGTGGCGCGCGCCCGCGCCGTGGCACCCGTGCTCCTCACCCGGTCGCCGCGGGAGGCCGCCGAGGGCGCGGATGTGGTCAGCACCGACGTGTGGGCCTCGATGGGGCAGGAGGGCGAGGCGGATGCGCGCCGGGCCGCCTTTGCGGGCTTTACCGTGGATCGCGCGCTGATGGCGCGGGCCTCCGGCCGGGCGATCTTCCTGCATTGTCTTCCCGCCCACCGGGGAGAGGAGGTCACCGAGGGGGTCCTGGAAGGCCCCCGTTCGCGCGTGTTCCGGGAGGCGGAGAATCGATTGCACACCCAGAAGGCGCTCTTGATCGCGCTGCTTGGAGAGGATGGCGATGACGAAAGACTGGAGCCGGAAACCGATGACCGGAGGTGAGAGCCAATGACCGCAGGGGGGACTCCATGAGCGCCCGGCTGGCACGTACGCCGCTACACGGGGAACACCTGCGCGCCGGCGGCAGGATGGTGCCCTTTGCAGGCTATGAGATGCCGGTGCAGTACAGCCGGGGCATCCGCGCGGAACACAACGCCGTGCGCGAGCGCGCGGGTCTCTTCGACGTCTCGCACATGGGCGAATTCGAGCTGCGGGGTGCCGGCGCCCTCGACCTGGTGCAGTGGCTGACCACCAACGACGCCCGGCGCATGGCGGTGGGTCAGGCGCAGTACTCCGCATTCTGCGACGAGAACGGGCGCGTGCTGGACGACCTGCTGGTCTATCGCTTCGACGACCGCTACCTGCTGGTGGTCAACGCGGCCAACCGCGAGAAGGACTGGGCCTGGGTGACGCGGCACGCATCCCGCTTCGACTGCGAGGTGCGCGACGTTTCAGACCGCACGGCCCTGCTGGCCCTGCAGGGGCCTTCGGCGGCGGGAATCCTCGCCCGGCTCACCGGCGCGGACCTGGAGGCGGTGGGCTACTACCGCTTCACCACCGGCGAGGTTGCCGGCGTCCCGGCGATGGTTGCGCGCACGGGGTATACCGGAGAGGACGGCTTCGAGCTGTACCTGGAGGCCCCCGGCGCGCCGGGGGTCTGGCGCGCGCTGCTCGAAGCCGGTGCCGCCGACGGCCTGGAGCCAGCGGGGCTGGGCGCCCGGGATTCGCTGCGGCTCGAGATGGGTTACGCCCTCTACGGGAACGACCTGGACGAGGAACACAGCGCGCTCGAGTCGGGGCTGGGCTGGGTGGTGAAGCCGGGCAAGGGTGACTTTTCGGGCCGCGACGCGCTGGTGCGCCAGAAGGCCGAGGGAATCCCGCGCCGCCTCGTGGGGCTGCGCCTGCTGGAACGCGGCTTCCCGCGGCCCGGCTACGGGATCGTCGCGGAGGGCGATGTCGCGGGAACCCTCACCAGCGGCACGGTGAGCCCGTCGCTGGGAGAGGGGATCGCGATGGGCTACCTCCCCACCCCTCTATCCTCCCCCGGCACGCAGGTGGCCGTGCGCATCCGCCAGGCGGAGGTTCCCGCCGAGGTGGCGCGCCCCCCCTTCTACCGCCACGGCTCGATCCGGCGCTGACCAGACGGAGGCCCATGAGGTGACCGGCGACCCGACAACCCCCCGCCCCATGACCGTGGCGATCCTGACGGCCAGCGACCTCGGCGCCCGGGGCGAGCGCGCCGACACCAGCGGCGACGCGATCGAGTCGTGGTGCCGGACCCGCGGGTACGAGGTGGTCGCGCGCGCGGTCGTCCCGGACGAGACGGCCGCCATCGTGCCCGTGCTGCTCGACTGGGCCGACCGCGTGGACGCGGACGTGATCCTCACCACCGGGGGAACCGGCTTCACCGCCCGCGACGTCACCCCCGAGGCCACCCGCGCGGTGCTCGACGGGGAGGCACCGGGCATCGCCGAGGCGCTCCGGGCGCGGGGCGCGCTCAAGACCCCCTACTCGAACCTGTCGCGGGGAGTGGCCGGCTTCCGGGGGGGCACGGTCATCGTCAACTTCCCCGGCAGCACCGGCGGCGTGCGCGACGGGCTGGCGGTCCTCGACCCCCTTCTCGACCACGCCGTCGAGCTATCGCGCGGCACCTCCGTATCACACGCTCCCCGCGCCTCCGCCACCCCGTGAAGGACACGGTCCTGATCAGCACCCACCACCTGCCCACGGCGGGTGCGCTCCGCGGCGCCTTCAAGTCGTCCGGCTACCGGGTGGAACTGGTCACCCCGCGCGAGGAACTCGACCCGGGCGTGGGGGTCCTGCTGGTGCTCACCGACGCCCTCGCCGAATCGGCGGGCGACCTGGCGGCGCAGGCCCGCGACCGGCTGCACATTCCCGTGTTCGGGGTGGCGGCGCCCGGCCGCGAAGGCGAGATCTCCGCCCTCGGCCTGGCGGAATCCTTCGCCCCCTCCGTCGACCCGGACGAGGTGCTCCTCATCGCCCACACGCTGCTGGAACGCCGCCGCCTGCAGCGGCTGACCGGGATCGTGGGGGAGACCGACGCCATCCGGGAGGCGCTGGAGCGCGTCGTGCAGATCGCGCCCGTGGACTCGACGGTGCTCATCACCGGCGAGTCGGGCACCGGCAAGGAACTCTTCGCGCGCGGGGTGCACGCGCTCTCCCCCCGCCGGCACAAGGCCTTCATCGCCGTCAACGTGGCGGCCCTCTCCCCGACCGTGCTCGAGAGCGAGCTCTTCGGCCACGAGAAGGGCGCTTTCACCGGCGCCATCGACTCGCGCCGGGGGCTCTTCGAGCTGGCCCACCGGGGCACCATCTTCCTGGACGAGATCGGCGAGATTCCGCCCGCCATCCAGACCAAGCTCCTGCGCGTGCTGGAGCAGAAGGAGTTCCTGCGCGTGGGGGGCGAGGCGCCCATCCGGGTCGACGCGCGCGTGATCGCCGCGACCAACCAGGATCTGCGCCACGAGGTGGCCGCCGGTCGGTTCCGCCGCGATCTCTACTATCGCATCAACGTCCTGCACATCGAGCTGCCTCCGCTGCGCCGCCGGCAGGCCGACATTCCCCGGCTGGTGGAGGCCTTCGTTGTGGAGGTGAGCGCCCGCAACGACCGCCGCTTCGCGGGCATCAACGCCGACGCCATGCGCATTCTATGCGAGTACGCCTGGCCCGGGAACGTCCGCGAACTCCGCAATCTGGTCGAGAGCATGGTCGTGCTCTCCCCGGGCAGGGAGATCGGTCCCGACGACATTCCTGCGCAGGTGCGCTCTCCGGGATCGTCGCCCCTGCTGCCCGTCCCCACGCCCGGTCCCGCGTCCGGGGAAGGAGAAGCCGGCCAGCTTCGCCCGCAACTCGAGTTCGTCTTCCGCACCCTGGTCGAACTGCGCGTCGACATGGACGACCTGCGGCGGGAATTCGAGGCCTACCGGCAGGAACACCGCCTTGACGAGGCGCTGCTTCCCGGGGAGGCCGGCCGCGTGGAGATCGTCGCCCCCCGGGTCGACGTCCCCGCCACCGGGCTCGACCAGCCTCCGGACGGCGCGCCGGCGGACGAGGAGCTTCCCGCCCCTCCGCCCGCCACCTCGGGGGACGCGTCCGAAGACGCCGAACCACCGTCCGGGCCGCAACCTCCGGCCCCGCCGGAAGGCATCGTCCTTCAAACCGGCATGACCCTGGAGGAAATCGAGCGGGAGGCCATCCTGGCTGCGCTCGAGGAAGTCGACGGGAGCCGCCGGCACGCAGCCCGCCTGCTCGGCATCGCCGAACGAACCCTGTACCGGAAGATCCGCCGCTACGGCCTCGAGTGACGCCGATCCGGAACGTCCGGTCCGCCCGGGTCCGTCGCGCGCGCGGGTTCGGTCCCTCGTCGGCCCGTGAGCCGCTGACTAACCTCCCGCACGCGCGCGCACCTTCGCGCGCTCGGCTTCCAGCACGGTCAGAATCCGCTGCCAGCCGGCGTTGCGCGCGTCCCTGTACTCGATTTCGAGGTCGAGGTCCAGGTTGATGAAGGGGCTGAAGGCGTAGATCGCCATCTGCGTCTCCTGCTGGTCCAGCCGCTGTACGCCCCATCCCGGGGTGATCGCCTGGATGGCCAGCGGCCGCTCGCGAATCCCCTGGTTGACGATGTTGATGTCCTCGGGCTGGTAGGTGACGTCGGGCTGGTAGCTGAACACCGACACCAGGAAGAGCACCGGGTCGGTCGAACGCGTCTGGAATTCGAGCGTCTCGCGGTGCGCGGCGGCAAGCGCCGAGAGGCGGGCATGGGTGTCCGGCGCCGTGAGCCGCGTCACCTCCTCGGCGAGCGGGGTGGCCTTGATCAGCAGGTCCCCGGACCGGAGCGAGAGCGAGACCTCGTCCTGCAGCAGGGTTCCGAACCCGGCCGGAACCAGGTCCTCCTCGTCGGGCTCCTGCGAGGCGGCCGGCGCCGGCACCGCAAGACACGCCAGCATCAGGATCCAGCGACGGGCGAGGGCTGCCATATCCTGGTCGCGCATGGGTTGTCCTCCTGCCCTGAGCCCACATGGGCGTCCGCCCGGCGCGGGTCTCAGTCCCCGGCCTCCAGCAGACCCCCGATCGCGCCGAGGAGCTCGTCCCGCCCCTCGCCGGTGCGCGCAGAGGACACCACCAACTGGTCCTTCGACACCGCAAGCTGCTCGCGCAGGCGCGCGATCCGCTGCTCCCGGACGCTCTTTCGCGTCTTGTCGATCTTGGTGACTGTGATCAGGGCGGGCAAGCCGACCTCACCCAGCAACTCGACCGCGGCGAGGTCCGTGGGCGCCGGATCGCGGCGGGCGTCGAGCAGGAGCACCACCCCGGCCAGCTCGCGACTTCGCCTCAGGTAGTCGCGCACCAGCCGCTGCCAGCTCTCGCGCAAAGTGCGCGACACCTTCGCGTAGCCGAAGCCCGGAAGATCGACCAGCACGAAGCGGCCGTTGACGATGTAGAAGTTGAGGGTCTGGGTCTTCCCCGGGCGCGCGGACACCCGCGCCACCTTCCTGCGCGTGCGCCCCAGCAGGACATTGATGAGCGACGACTTGCCCACGTTGGAACGGCCCCAGAAGGCGACGTGGGGAAGCTCGGGCGCGATCGACACGGCGGGATCGACGTAGCTGCCCGCGAACTCGACGCTGCGAATGATCATGGTTCTCGCGGGTTTGGGACGCCGGGCGCCGCCGCCGCGGCCGAACCCGCACGTGCCGGGGTGGGCGGGCGGATCGCCCCGCTCAGGCTTCCTTCTGTTGCTGCTCGGCGTCGAGTACCAGCAGAGGGGGAGTCCCCGAGCCGACCGACTCGACCGTGATCACCACCTCGCGCACGTCGTGCCGCGACGGCACCTCGAACATCACGTCCTGCATGACCGCCTCGAGCACCGCCCTCAGGCCCCGCGCCCCGGTGCCCCGGTCGGCGGCCTTCTTCGCCACCTCGCGCAGCGCCTGGCGATCGAATGTGATCCCCACGCCCTCCAGCTCGAACATCTTCCGGTACTGCTTGACCAGGGCGTTCCTGGGCTCTTCGAGGATGCGCACCAGATCGTCCTCGTCGAGCTCCGACAGACCCACGGAGACCGGCAGCCGCCCCACCAGCTCCGGGATGAGCCCGTAGCGCTGCAGGTCCTCGGGCTCGACCAGCCGGACCAGCTGGTCGCGGTTCCGGTAGTCGCCGGCGCCTTGCGGGGAACTCTTGCCGAAACCGATGCGCCGCTGGCCGATGCGCTGCTCGACGATTTCCTCCAGCCCGTCGAAGGCGCCGCCGCAGATGAAGAGGATGTTGCGGGTATCGACCTGCAGATACTCCTGCTGCGGATGCTTGCGTCCGCCCTGGGGGGGCACGCTCGCAACGGTGCCTTCGAGGATCTTCAGCAGCGCCTGCTGCACACCCTCGCCCGAGACGTCCCGGGTGATCGACGGGTTCTCGGACTTGCGCGCGATCTTGTCGAGTTCGTCGACGTAGACGATCCCGCGCTCGCATGCCGTGATGTTGAAGTCGCTGGCCTGGAGCAGGCGCACCAGGATGTTCTCCACATCCTCGCCCACGTAGCCGGCCTCGGTCAGCGTAGTCGCATCGGCGATGGTAAAGGGCACCTTCAGGATGCGCGCGAGCGTCTGCGCCAGCAGCGTCTTGCCGACGCCCGTGGGCCCGACCAGGAGGATGTTCGCCTTGTCGATCTCGACGTCGTCGATCTGCCCCTGGTGGTTGACGCGCTTGTAGTGGTTGTAGACGGCGACGGACAGCGCCCGCTTGGCCTCCTCCTGCCCGATGACGTACTGGTCCAGGTTCGCCTTGATCTCCGCGGGCACCATGGTGGGGACCACCACGGCCACCGCCTCCCGCTCCTCCTCCTCCGCGAGGATCTCGTTACACAGCGAGACGCATTCGTTGCAGATGTAGACCGAGGGCCCGGAGATGAACTTCTTGACGGAGTCCTTGGTCTTGCCGCAGAAGCTGCAGCGGGGAAACTTGTCGCTGGTCGTGGGCACGGGTCTGCTCCCCGATGCGGGTGTTCAGGATCCGGCTGGAGCTGGGCCTTCAGTGCGCTTTGCCAGCCCGGCGCCTCGACGCTCTCGGTGCTCGCGTGGATTCATCCACGGACTGCTATTCCTCAAGGCGTACGCCCTTGGCGTTTTCCTCTTCCCGGCCAACCAGCACACGGTCGATCAGGCCGTACTCGCGCGCCTCGTCGGGGCTCATGAATCGGTCGCGGTCCACGTCCTGCGCGATCTTGTCCATCGGCCGCCCGGTGCAGTCGGCGAGGATGCCGTTCAGCCGCTCGCGGATGTCGAGCACCTCGCGGGCGGCGATCTCGATGTCGGCCGCGGTGCCCTGCGCCCCCGTGGACGGCTGGTGGATCATGATGCGCGAGTTGGGAAGGGCGCTGCGCTTGCCGGGCGCTCCCGCGGCCACCAGGATCGCGGCCATCGAAGC